>JBIOUF010000198.1:0-7631 GCA_044866695.1 Nocardioidaceae bacterium
CCTCGGCCGGATCCGCACGGTCGAGCGGGCCCCCGACGGCACGCTGTGGATCACCACCAGCAACCGCGACGGCCGAGGCGACCCCGTCCGCGTCGACGACCGGGTGATCCGCATCCGGCTCTGACCCAGCGGTCACCGGTCCTCCGCGGTCCGTGGCTCGGAGAGGGCGCGGACCGGCGGCCGGGACGAGGCAGCCAGGTCCAGCCCTTCGAGCCGGGGGGCCGGGCGGTTCCGCGGCCCGCGCATGTGCCTGACCGGAGCGCCAACGGCTAACCAGGCAGCATGGCCGCGTCGACCTGCTTCTCCATCTTGACCAAGGGCACAGGCGCGCCACCTCGGTCATCCTCGACATCCTCGACACGGACGAACCCGTACGCCGTGTACAGCGGCTGACCCGACATCGTGCCCATGAGCTCCAGTCGGGTGAATCCCTCCGCCGCGGCCGCCCGCTCGCACAGCGTCAGGATCAGCCACCCGACGCCTTGGCGCGCGAACGCCGGGTCGGTGTACATCGCTCGCACACGCGCCGCGTCGACGGTCGGGTCGAGCAGGTGAGGATCCCGGCCCGGCGTGGCGTCACCGCCGTACAACGTCGCGCGTCGGCTCCACCCACCACAGCCGGCGATCCCCCCGTCGTGCTCCACGACGTAGTAGGTGCCGTCCGCGATGAGCTGGTTGTCGATGCCCATGATCGCCCGGCTCGACTCGATCTGCTCGTCGCTGAGAAACCCCCTCTGCAGGCCACCGATCGAGGCATCCATGACAATGCGGAGCCGGTTCGCGTCCGCCTCGGTAGCCAACCGACTGGTGAAGTCCATGTCGACATGGTCGATCCCGCCGGGCCGGCGCGCCAGACTCGATCGAGCCACCCGGTTCCCACCATCCGGTCTCCGGCTGGATTCGCTGCACCTCGAGCACCCAGACCCCGAGTCGATCGCCTGGAAGATTCGCGCCCTCGGCGCGAGCGTCGACGTCGAACCTGGCGCCAGGACCGCGATTGTCGCCGACATCAGCGGACCATCAGGCCGCGGCCAACTCCGGTAGCCCGTCGAGCCAGGGGCGCGCTCACTAGGTCCTCGGCTATGCCGACCGTTGGTAGGCGATGAACGCTCGGGTGGCTAGCCAGCCCATCACCAGCGCGGCAGCGGTGAGTGCTCCGAGCCGAGGCCAGATCGCACCCCAGTCGGGGTTGTCGGCCAGCGCTTCCCGGGAGACCACGACGGCCCAGTCCAGCGGGTTGTAGCGGGCCACGTCCTGGATCCATTGAGGGGCGAGGCGCAGTGCCATCACGGCGGAGGACAGGAAGGTTAGTGGCAGCGCGGTGAACTGGCTGATTCCGATCAGGGCCTCCTGTTGGCGCACGAGCAGCGCGACTCCGTTGGAGAGCGCCGCGAACACCAGCGTGAGCATGATTGCCGCGAGCAGGGTGAACACGATCCCCAGGGCGTCGAACCTGCCGCCCATCAGGTAGCCGACGCCGAAGATGATCAGCGTCTGTATCGTGCAGGCCAGGGACTGGTAGCCGAGGGTGCCGTTCATCATCGCGCCACGACTGACGGGCGAGGCGAGCAGCCGGTCCATCACTCCGCGGTTCATGTCCTCGATGTAGACCGTGCCGGCCCAGGCGGCGTTGAACAGTGCGGTCATCGCGACCACGCCCGGGGTCAGGAACTCCACATAGCTGACGGTGGCGGCGAACCCAGGGATCTGGGTGACCGACTTGAAGAGCTGGCCGAACAGCAGTAGCCACACCAGCGGCTGGACCAGCGTGACGAAGACGAAGATCGGCTGCCGGAGCATCGCCTTCACCGACCGGCCGGTCAGATAGGCCGAGTGCGCTACCAGCGTGCTCATGCTGCTCCCTCCTCGAAGCTCCGGCCCACGTACTGGAGGTAGACGTCGTCGAGGGACGGCCTGGCCACTGTGGCCGACCCGACCCTCAGGCCCGCAAGGTCCAGCGCCGCAAATACCTTCGGGATCGCGCTCGCCGCGGCGTGGGCTCGGGCGTGCACGACCGCACCCTCGCTGGTGACCTCCCACAGCCCCGGTAGTCCGCCGAGCACCAGGGCTGCTCGCCGTGCCTCCTCCGCTGCGGTCAGTTCCACGTTGATCGCCTCCCCGCGCAGCTGCGACTTCAGCTCCCCGGGGGGTGCCGGCGACCGCCACCCGGCCGTGGTCGATGATCGCGAGCTGCTGAGCCAGTCGATCGGCCTCGTCGAGGTAATGGGTGGTCAGCAGCACCGTCATCGCGTCGTCCCCGGCGAGCCGGCCGATCTCGGCCCACAGCTCCGCACGCGCCTCCGGGTCCAGGCCGGTCGTGGGCTCGTCGAGGAAGAGCACCGCGGGTCGGTGCACCAGCCCGATCGCGACGTCGAGCTTGCGGCTCATCCCGCCCGACCAGGTCCTCACCAGCCGATCGGCGGCGTCGGCGATACTGAACCGCCGCAGCAGCCAGTCCGCGCGTTCGCGGGCGGTCGACTTCGGCAGGGCCTGGATGCGGGCGACGAGCATCAGGTTCTCGCGCCCGGTGGCCATCGGGTCGCTCGAGGGTTGCTGGGGGACCAGGCCGATGCGTCGGCGCACGCCGGTCGGGTCGGCCGTCACGTCGACTCCGGCGACCATCGCGGTGCCCTCGTCGGGACGGGACGGGGTGCCGAGAATTCTCACCGTGGTGGACTTGCCGCGCCGTTGGGGCCGAGTAGGCCGAACACGGTGCCGCGGTCGGCCTCGAGGTCGAGCCCGTCGAGGGCCTGGACCGGTGGTCGTCCCCTCCCGGTTCGGTAGGCCTTGCGCAGGCCGAGTGCCCGCAGCGCGGGCTCGGTGCATGGGGCGGACACGTAGTGCTCCTCTCGGAGGAGAGCCGCCCGTAGACTGGCCGATTGCATCCCGGGGCATGGTCATCGAGCCGGCTCTGGGTTGGACCCCCGACCGGTGTTGCCGCACCAGTCGGGGGTCTTCTCTTACTGGACCGGATGCTCGGCGAACATCGCCGCGGTCTCCTTGCCCAGGTGCTTCTCCGGGTCGGCCAGGATCAGGTCAAAGGTGAGCCCTTCTGCGAGCAGCTGATGGATCTTGCGCCATCCGGTCACCCCGGTGAGCTCGTTGTCCCTGATCGCCCGGGTCAGCTGCTCGACGTACGCCAGCTCAGCGGCCACCAGAGCGCGTCGGAACTGCTCCTCCACCACGAAGACCTCGGCCAGCCCCATCTCCTGGGTTGCCTTGAGGATCGCGTCGGTGCGGCCCAGCTCGGCCTTCAGGTTTACGGTGCGCTCGGCGAGCAGCCGGACCGCATCATCGGGATCCAGACCAAGGATCAGCGCCAGTGCGGCCCCCAGGGAGTGGTACTCGCGCATCGGAGTGGACACCAGCTGAGAGAGCCACTCGTCGTGCTCGTCCCGCCCGGCCGGGGTGATCGCGTAGACCGTGCGCTCGGGCCGGCGCCCCTCTCGCACGGTCTCCTGCGGCTCGATCATGCCGGCCTTGGTCAAGGACTCGACCACGGAGTAGAGCGCACTAGCAACCGAGTAAGTTGGTCAATCGAAGCGCGACTCCTGGTCGGGCCGGAGGCCTGGCACCATCGGACTCGTGCATGCACTGTGGGTGTAAGTTGGCGCGGTGGCGAAGACGATCCAGATCCGCGACGTTCCCGACGATGTTCATCGGCGACTGACCGAACGTGCGGCCGAGGAGCGCCGCTCCCTCTCAGAGCTGCTGCGAGCTGAGATCGTGGAGCTGGCCCGCCGGCCGACGATGGCCGAGATGCTCGGTCGGCTGGCGAGCCGTCCGAGGCTGGAGGTGCCCGAGTCGTCGGCGGAGGCGCTCGCCGAGGAGCGTCGGGCCGCCCACCCGCAGTGATCGTGATCGACGCGTCGGCCGCCGTCGACCTCCTTCTTGGCACCGGTCGAGCCGCCGTCGTCGCACACGCGTTGGGTCCCGTGCGCGAGGTGCACGCGCCGGAGCTCATCGATCCGGAGGTGATGAGCGTGGTTCGGCGCTGGACCCTTCGCGGCTGGCTGAGCGCTGAGCACGGTACGCGCGCGGTCGACGAGCTCGGTGAGCTTGCCGTCGTGCGGCATCCTCACGCGGGTCTGCGCCGCCGGGCATGGGAGCTTCGCGATCGCTGCTCGACGTACGACGCCTACTACCTCGCGCTCGCCGAGCTGCTGGACGCCGACCTGGTGACCACTGACGATCGTCTTGGCAGAGCCGCCAAGGGCCTCGTGACCGTCCGATAGCGGATCGGCAACTGGAGACGCCGTGGCATGAAACGATCAGTCATGGCATCATTGCCTCGTGGATGCCACATTGGTGTTGGGTCAGCAGGGGCGACTGGTCATCCCGGCAGGGGTACGCAACGCCTTGGGGCTCTCCCCCGGCGACCAGCTGCACCTGCGTCTCGTCGGCCGCAGCCTCGTGCTCGAACGTCACCAGGATGCTGCCGCCGAGCTCCGAGGCTTGGCCTCCGGGGTGCCGAAGACGCGTTCGCTGGTCGATGAGCTTCTCACCGAACGTCGCCTCGCCGCAGCTGCTGGCGAATGACGGTTCTCGACGCGTCGGCCGTGTTGGCGCTCGTGCACGACGAACGGGGTGCGGAGACCGTCGCTGGCGCACTTGAGTCCGCATCCTTGGGAGCAGCGAACCTCGCCGAGGTGATCGGCAAGTTGATCGACGCTGGGGTCGACGTCAGCCGTGTGCGTGGGCTTCTCAACGCTGCCGGCGTGGCCATCGAACCCGTCACCGAAGCGGACGCCGAGCTGGCCGGCGCGATGAGATCGCTCGAGGGAGGCACCCGGCTCTCACTGGGCGATCGATGCTGCTTGGCACTGACGGCCCGCAGCACGCCAGCCGAGGTACTGACTGCTGATCGCGCTTGGGCCGATCTCGACCTACCGATCCGAGTGCGCCTGCTTCGATAGCCGATCCCGCAGAGCACGCTCGCGTGACCAGCCCCCCGGCGACACTAGGCTCTGTGCCACCGGTGGTACCATACGTCCGTGGAGAAGACGACCCTTTACCTGCCCGAGGACTTGAAGGCCGCGGTCAAGCGTGCGGCGGTGCAACGAGGTGTGTCGGAGGCCGAGGTCATCCGAGAGTCCATCCGCCAGGCCGTGGGCGGCGTCCGGCCACGCCCGCGCGGCGGTCTGTTCGCCAGCGGCCTACCGGTCGCGCGACATGACGAGGAGCTGCTGTCCGGCTTCGGGCAACGGTGACGTGTGGCCCACGTCATCGTGGACACCAGCGCCTTGCTGGCCTACTTCGACGCCTCCGAGCCCGACCATGCCGCGGTCGCCGGGACCGTAACCGCTACCACCGGCCTGCTGGTCGTCTCGCCCTACGTGGTGGCCGAGCT
This sequence comes from Nocardioidaceae bacterium, assembly GCA_044866695.1. Classification (GTDB taxonomy): domain Bacteria; phylum Actinomycetota; class Actinomycetes; order Propionibacteriales; family Nocardioidaceae; genus JBIOUF01. The sequence goes on from JBIOUF010000198.1 coordinate 5,351, forward strand.
GGACTACCTGGTGGCCAGCCGGCACGGGGTGAACGCCGAGCTGGCGGTGCTGGACGAGCTCACGGGTGGGGCGTGGGAGCTGGCCGGCTTCGGCATGGAAGACCTGCAGCGCGCTCGCGCCGTCATCGCCAAGTACCGCGACCAGGAGATCGGCGTGGCCGACGCGTCCAATGTGGTGCTCGCTGAGCGCTACCGCACGCGCACCATCGCGACCCTGGACCGCCGGCACTTCGACGTGCTCCGATCAGCCACCGGAGACCGGTTCGCCGTGCTCCCGGATGTTCGATAGCCGAGCGGTCACCGGCACGACGGGTCTCGCGCCGACGCACCCAGGCGTGCTCGTGCCTCGGCGTTCGAGGGTCACACGCGGTGGTCGCCACGCCCCAGGCGGGGACCGCGTGCAACGCGCGAAAGCGATGTACGTCTGCCGGACGCCAAGGACGCGGAATCTGGATCTCCGGACGGTCCGCTGGGGAGGGCGTAGTAGCGCTCAGCGATGGTGAGGTGCCGGCCGGCAGTCCGCGTTGGCCCGTCGCCTCGTGTGTGACGAAACGTGCGCTGGACGTAGGGTGCGGTGGCCGTCGACCGTTGGTGGGTCGGTGTCTGCGGTCATGGCAGGAGGAGCGCGTGATGAGCATGCAGCAGCGGCCGCTGGGACGCACCGGAGCTCACCTCGGCGTCGTCGGTCTGGGCACCTGGCAGCTCGGCGGCGACTGGGGCGATGTCAGCGAGGACGCCGCCGCCGCAGTCCTGACCGCCGCGCTCGACGCGGGCGTCAGCCTGCTGGACACCGCCGACGTGTACGGCGACGGCCGTTCCGAGCGGCGCATCGGGGCAGCGCTCGCCGAACGGCCGGCCAAGCCGTTCGTGGCTACCAAGGCCGGTCGGCGGGCCGAACCGTTCACCGCTGACCAGTTCACCCCGCAGCACCTGCGCGCCTGGGTCGACCGGTCCCGGCGCAACCTCGGCGTCGACACCCTGGACCTAGTGCAGCTGCACTGCCCGCCGACCCCCGTCTACTCCGACGAGCGTGTCTACGACGCGCTCGACCAGCTTGTCGGCGAACAGGTGATCGCCGCCTACGGGGTCTCGGTGGAGACCGTCGCCGAGGGCCTGACTGCGCTGCAGCACTCCGGTGTGCAGTCGATCCAGGTGATCCTCAACATCTTCCGGCGCAAGCCGCTGGAGGTGCTGCTGCCCACCGCACAGAAGGCACAAGTCGGCGTCCTGGCGCGGGTGCCGCTGGCCAGCGGCCTGCTCACCGGCAAGTACGACGAGACGACGACCTTCGCCGCCGATGATCACCGCAGCTACAACCGCAGCGGCGAGGCCTTCGACGTGGGCGAGACCTTCGCCGGCGTGCCGTTCGAGGTCGGTGTGCGAGCGGCCCGCGAGATCGCCGAGATCGCCGGCGACGCCCCGACCGCGGCGTTCGCACTGCGGTGGGTGATCGACCAGCCCGGCCTGACCAGCGTCATCCCCGGCGCGCGCAACGTCGCCCAGGTCCGCGGCAACCTCGCCGCCGCTGACCTCCCGCCGCTGACCGACACGCAGCTGGCCGACCTCGAGCGCGTGTACGACCGCCGCATCCGCCCGCACGTTCACCACCGCTGGTGACCCACCTCCCCCTGAGGGCGTACACGCGTCGTACACCGGAGGTGTGAACCACGTGTACGGGTCGGGTGCGGACCAACATCGAGATCGAAGACGCCTATGTGCAGGCGATCATGGATCGGTACGGCGTGAGAACCACGACAGACGCAGTGGACCTGGCGTTGCGGCACCTCGCTGGCCAACCGATGACTCGAGACGAGGCCCTGGCCATGCGGGGCGCGCGGGCCGTCGATGAGGTGCCTCAGGATGTCCCCCCGCGCGGTGCCGCATGATCCTGGCAGACACCTCGGCGTGGGTCGAGTACGACCGGGCGACCGGCAGCCAGGTCGACCAGCGGATGACCGAGCTGATCGCCCAGGGAATGAGACGTTGGCCGTGAGTGAGCCCGTGGTGATGGAGGTGTTGGCGGGAGCGCGGACACAGGGCCGTGAGGCGGATCTTCGGCGGCAGCTCCTCCGGTTCGGCTTCTGCCGTTCGATCCGGTCACTGACTTCGACGCGGCGGTGACGATCCATCGGCGCTGCCGCCACGCAGGTGTCACCCCGTGGACTGCTGGAGTGCATGATCGCGGCGGTCGGATGGCGACGGGGTGCCACCCTGCTGGCTCACGACATGGACCTTGACCGGGTGGCTGGAGTCATCGGTCTGGAGCTCGACGAGGCATCGT
>JBIOUF010000199.1:0-12665 GCA_044866695.1 Nocardioidaceae bacterium
GCGAACCCCACGACAACCAGCGCGATGAGCACGACCGCGGTGGGTGTACGGGCTGCTCCGGGCACCAGCCATGACCGGTCGAGCCGGAACGGCCATGCTGGATCGTCGCTCGGTGCCAACCACAGCAGGTGAACCAGGCCGTGCGCGATGAGGAGTAGGCCCAGGACGCTGCGGACGATAATCTCCAGTGCTCCCCCTTACTGCCTACACCAGCGTGCGATGACAGGGCTTGGCTCGACTAGAGGCGTCGGTCACGTCTTGGAACATTCGGATCCGCTCATCGGCATGAGCGAGCGTTACATCCGGGGAGTCGCCCCGGATGAGGAACCCGGAGCGGGCGTCTACACGCAACCCGAGGCGTCACAGCGCCGGCGTACCACTGGTGTCGGATGCGGGACACCCGGCGCGGTCCACGCGGGCCGGTCCCAGGCCCAGACATGGTGGTCATGGCCAGCGTGCTCGGAGGTCTCGCGGCCTGGGCCGTGCTGGCAGTGTTCGAGCGCACCGTGTCCCACCCTCGGCGACTCTGGCTCGCGGTGTGCTCCGCAGGCTTCGTCGTGTCCCTCGGGGGTACCTTCTCGGGCAGCGGCGTCTCAACCGGCAACCGCATCGCCCTCGCGGCGACGCATCTCGCCGTCGCGGTGGTGGTGCTACCGCTGCTGTACCGGACCACAGCCGACCCGCTCCCAGGCTGACCACCGCCGGAAGCGGCGCGACCGGAGAACGGCGGAACACCCGGGCAGCCAGGCCGGGCGATCAGCCACGCTCCGAGCCCCGGAGCCCTCACGGCGCCGGCGGCCTCACCTCCTTCCGCGTCAAGTCGGTGGGTCGGGGCTCAGGAGTCGTCGCTGAGAGTGCCTCCGAAGATGTCGGAGTTGCCGAACGTGGGCGGGCAGTCGTTGTTCGGTCCGGGTCGAAGGGCAGTGGAGTGGCTGGTCGGGAGTTCGGCGGCCGCGTCGCGTTCTTCGGGTTCGTCGGCAACCTCTGGTCCGGCCGTGCCGGCGAGGACGTCGTCGACGAACGCCTGACGGTAGGTGTTGATGGCTGGGCAGACGGCGCCGTTGCGCATGTCGTTCCAGACCGCTGAGCCGAAGTTCCGGGTGGCCACGGCGTAGTTGTAGTCGCCGAGGAACTCCGAGGTCAGGCCGTTCGCGCTGGAGGCACGGCCGTCGCCGACGGCGCCGCGCAGCTGGGTGGTGAAGGCACCGACCGTGCCGGCGGTGATGTCGGCGTGCCGGACCACGCCCAGGACCCGGCGGGCCTGGGTGGTGTTGGTGCGCCACGGGTCAGCCAGGCGTTGTACACCAGGTAGGCGTCGGTGCCGTCGGGCGCGATCGCGATGGCGGGGAAGTTGGCCCGGTCGGCGCCCTGGCTGACCACACGCTTGGTCGAGTAGGTCTGCCCTGCGTTGGCGGAGCTGGCCAGGAACGCGCGCTCGTTGTTGGTGCCTTGGCTGTCATCGGACCAGGTGATCAGGATCCGGTCGGTGGCATCGGTGCCCGCCGGTGCGCCGTTGGCGATGTCAAACGATGGGAAGATCGAGGTCCGAGCACCGGCGATGCCGTCGATGGTGTCCCGTGCCTGCGCCGGGTCGAACTGCCCGATGCCGCCCAGCCCGGTCACCACGGCACGCGGCCGCTCGAAGGTGGAACCTCCGTTGAAGGACCGGGTGGAAGAACACACCCTGTCGAGTGCGGATGTCGGTGCCGACCCAGATCACGTAGACCACGCCGTGACTGTCGGTGCGGATCGCGCAGCCCTGCCGGCCACCGGTCTGCGCGTTGTTCGTGGCCGCGGACAGCTGCCGGGTCCTTCACGTGGCGCCGCCGTCGGCGCGACAACGACGCCTGGATGGACCCGGTCATCGTGACCGCGCCGACCTCGGCGAGACGCTTGCGGTTGCGTTTCTCCCCTTTCGACGTCGAGATGTTCTCCCCGCCCGAGATGATGATGTCCTTGGCCCGATCCTTGAGCTGAACGTAGCCGTCCGGGTGCATCACACCCGCAGTGCTCGACGATGTACGACACCTCCGGCGCGCTGAGCCGAGAGTTGATCGCGACGAGCACGCCGCCCGCAAGCGGGACCGCGAAGTGTGCGAACAAAGTTCGGCGGCGTTCGGGGAGAGAAAGGCGATCCGGTCGCCGGGCTCGATGCGGCGTCGAATCGCGCGCGCAAGGGTCGCGACCTGCTCGCCGAACTCTCGGTAGGTGAAGGATCGTTCGTCCTGGATGACCGCGACCCGGTCTGGAAAGACCGCGGCGGAGCGCTCCAGGAAGCGCAGGGGACTCAGAGGCGTCTGGTTCGGGGAGGGATGTGGGGGTGAGGACACGGTGAGTTCTCCGAGTTCGAGCGTGGACGGGTTAACAACGGCAGCGCGGGCGGGGTAAGGCGGACATCAGGCCCCCGGAGGAAGGTGACGGGAACTTGTGCCTGCGTCGGGTCCTAGCCCGCGCTGCGGTCGTGCCGGTGTGCTGACGCTGGTGGGGTCAGACGGAGTAGCGGCAGAGGGTTTCTCCGCCGTCGACGCGGATGAGGTCGCCGTGGATGAAGCTCGACTCATCGCTGGCCAGGAAGAGCGCCAGGTTGGCGATGTCGTCCATCTGGCCCCACCTCTTGAGCGGCACCGACTCGGCGAAGTCCTTCATGAAGGACATGTCGTCGTACAGGTCGCGTGCCATCGCGGTCTTAGCGTAGGTCGGGCAGATGCCGTTGACGCGCACGCCCTCGGCGCCGTACTCGATCGCCGCGCACCGGGTCAGGTTGGCCTGTGCGCCCTTGGAGATGTTGTAGACCGACTGCATCGGGTGTCCCTGAAGACCAGCGGTCGAGACGAGGTTCACGATGTTGCCGCGCAGGTTGTGCGCGCCAGGCTCCTGCTTGCGGAACTGGACTACCGCGGACTGGGTGCCGAAAAAGGTGCCCTTGGCGTTGACGTTGAAGCAGGCGTCTAGGTCGTCCTCGGTGAAGTCGTCCATCAGCTTGCCGGCGCGGTAGATACCGGCGTTGTTGAACATCACGTCGAGACGCCCGAAGTTGTCAACGGCGGCCGCGACGGCAGCGTCGGTGTCGGCCTTCTTGGTGACGTCGCACTTCACGTAGACGGCCTTGCCGCCCGCGGCGACGATCGCGTCCGCGGTTGGGGTGTCGAGGTCGGTCTCGAACCCCTTAGCGAGCGGCTTCTCGACGACGTCGGCGACGACGACGGACGCACCCTCCGATGCGAACAGCAGGGCCGACTCGCGGCCGAACCCCGAGGCCCCTCCCGTGATGACGACAACCTTGTTCTCGAGTCTTCCAGTCATGGTTCAAACCTTCTTGTCGTTGTTGGCAAACAGGTGCCAGATGATGATGTGAGTTGCAGTGCAGATCGAATGTTTAGGCCGTCGACACAGGCGTCCACATGGCCTCCGAGACGGACGGCAAGCCCACCCAGGCGTCGGCAACGGCTGGGAGCCCCACGGCATCAGCCAGTGGTCGATCGCATCGGCAATCTCTGCGCCTGCCGGGACGCACCGCCCCTCGCTGTTGGCTCACCTCGCGGTGTAGCCGCCGTCGACCGAGTGATGGCTCCCGGTGATGAAGCTGCCGCGGTCAGAGAGCAGGAACGCGACAATCTCGGCGACCTCCTGCGGCTGGCCGAGCCGGCCGATGGGGTGCATCTCGCCGACTGCCTTCTTGGCTGCGTCGTCCAGGACGGACAGCAGTGGCGTCTCGACGAACCCGGGGCCGACTGAGTTGATCCGGACACCGGCCGTGGCGTTCTCCAGAGCAGCCGACTTGGTCAGTCCGATGACAGCATGCTTCGACGAGTTGTAGGCGCACTGGCCTTCTTGGGCGACCAAACCCATGATCGAGGCGATGTTGACGATCGCTCCGCCCCCTGAGGCGATGATGGCGGGGATCTCAGCGCGCAGCGAGTAGAAGACCCCATCCAGGTTGACGCCCATGACGTTTCGCCACAGGTCGAGCGGGTATTCGGGGATCTGGATGAAGTCGCCGGCGATGCCGGCGTTGTTGACCGCGAGGTGAAGCCCGCCCATCGTCTCGGTCACCTCGCCGACCAGTGAGGCGACGGCGTCGGCGTCGGAGACGTCGACGGCAAATCCGACCGCGTCGCCGCCGATGGCCTCGGCGACGCGATTCGCGCTGTCCTTGTTGAGGTCGGCGACTGCGACGCGGGCTCCGCGCTCGGCCAGCACCCGTGCGGTTGCCTCGCCGATTCCCTGTCCTGCGCCGGTGACGAGGGCGACCTTGCCCTCAAACTCAGCACTCATGGCATTTCTCCTCTATATTGGTCGTGAGTAACGTTGTTCGGCTGGACGGCTCCGTAGCGGCGGGTGTCAGGCATGCCGCGGCGCGGAGCGTCCTCAGCGATTGAGGTGCTCCGCGAACCAGTCGCGGGCTGCTGTGGACGTGACGTCGAAGCCGGCCCCGGTGTAGGCGTCGAAGTGACCGCCGTCGACAAGCACGAGCTTCTTCGGCGCTGAGGCCGTCTCGAACGCGGCTGTGGCGAGCTGCCCGCTGGCCAGCCGGTCGAGGGGCGCCACCACCATGAGGAGGGGCGTGGGCGCGATGGACGGGATGAACTTCCCCGGCTCGTAGCCGCGGAAGTACTCCATCGAGGTCATGGTCACCTGGTTGGACCACGACGGGGCACGCTTCTCGGCGGTGCTGGAGAACCACTCGTAGGAATCGGGCGTGGGCAGCGCGGACAGCGCGCTCGGGTCCTCGTCGACCACGGGGATGAGGGTCGCTTCGGCGCCGCCGAAGCGTGCCTGGCGCTCGGCTTCGAACGCGGCGTCCATGGCTGCCCAGTTGTCGATGCGCACGAGTTGGCGGAACGTCTCGGACCCCGAGATCGCAGGGACTTGGGCGACCACTGCCTTGACCCGACGGTCGATCGCAGCGACCACCATGGCGTGGGCACCGCCGTAGCTCGACCCCCAGATACCGACCCGGCTGGCGTCGACGTCGGGACGCGACTGGGCGTAGGTGATCGCGTGCTGCGCGCCGCGGATCTGCTGCCAGGGGTCGATCTCAAGCCTAGGTGTGCCGGCGACGGCGTCGCTGGCACCGAATCCGGGGTGGTCGTAGACAAGAGCACTGAGACCGGCCTCCTGGAAGACCTCGGCGTACTTGTCCAGCCACATCTCCTTTACGGCTGAGAACCCGTGCTGCAGCACCACGCAGGCCTGCTCACCGGTACCCCCGCTCGCCGGGTAGAACCACCCTCGCAATGTCGTTCCCTGGGCGTCGAACTCAATGTCTTCGCGGCTCATGCGTGCCTCCTCATCGGTGTGCTGACACCTGAGATCGTCGTCACACCGCACGACGACCGCCTGCACGACCGTGCCAAGAGCTGGCATGTGAGCGCCGTCACTCGGCGGCCCTGCCTGCTTGACACTCCCGGGCCGCTCCCTGGCGCCCTCGTACAAGCCTCCGCCGACTACAGGGCGCAACAATCGCAAAGCGGGACGCCGCCGCGGCTCTACCACCGCCCCGAGCCGAAGTGCGGGCAGCGGAGCGCGGCGCCGGGAGTATCGTGCGAGTGGAAGAACGGCAGGAGCCGAAATGCGACGAGTAACGACCGAGACCTTCGACCTCGCCCACGTACCCGAACCCGAGCGTGAGGAACAGTGGGAGCAGGTCCTCTCCGCCACGCACGTCGACCTCAGCGTCCGCGTCTCACCAGACCGCCCGTCCAAACCGTTCGAGGCATCCGTCCGCCGGCAGTGGATTGACGACCTCGCCCTCGTGGACGCTCAATGCGACCCATGCAGCGGAACGCGCGGCAAGGCGCTGATCAAAGGCGCCGACATCGACTACGTGGTCGTCCTCATCAACCGCGGCGGCCGCGAGTCCGTCTCCCAGGACGACACCGCGACCGAGATGCACCCGGGCGACGCGATCGTGTGGGACACCACCCGTCCCGTCCGTTTCCAAGTGTGGGAACCAGTGGTCAAGCGCAGCCTTTTTGTGCCTCGGACAGCATTGGACGAAGTGGGTTCACGCGGTCTGGGGATCGCCGGCGCCGTCCTCGACGGCACCGAGCCGGCAACCGAGCTGCTGACGAGCTACCTCGATGTCCTAGCTCGCACCGTCGACCGGCTCTCACCTGCGGCTGTCGCTGCGGCGCGCAACGCCACACTAGACCTCCTCAGCGCGGCGCTGCAGCCGAGCCAACTCGAAGAGCCACGGTCCCACGGTGGGCCTGCACTCCGAGCCGTGGTCCAACAATGGCTCGAGCAGAACCTCGGCCGCCTCGACCTCAATCCCTCCACTATCGCCCTCGAGCACAACCTGTCCGTACGGTCGGTGCACCGCCTCTTTGAGGAGACGGGCGAGACCGTCGGCAGCTTCATCCGGATCCGTCGACTTGCGCGAGCTCGCACCGATCTCGCAACCACGCTAGACCCGATCGCCGAGATCTCGCACCGGTGGGGCTTCTATGACGCCAGCCACTTCACCCGTGCCTTCCGGGCGCAGTATGGGCTTGCGCCCAGCCACTACCGAGCCGACCCGACGGTGCGTGCAGCCATCAGCTGAGCCTTGGCTCCCTCTGACGAGGACGCCGAGGGGTCGCCATCTCGTCGCGCTTCGTGTTGGAGAGTTCCCATCGCAACACTGGGACGCGGGATCGGGTGCGCGGTCTCTGCCCCCGGCTCCTTAGTTCTAACGGATTGCTCCCAAAGATCGTCTGAGAAGTTCGTCGGGGCTCGAGCTGTCGGCATCGGTGGTAGGGCTCAAGCCATTCGAGGGGGGTAGGCAGGATCGAGCGTGCGCCTCTCGTCCGGTACGTGGCTGCCGACGAGGTGGACGTGCGCCTTGGGACAGCGAGGCGTACGTCCAGTGCCTGCACTACAGCCGCTCCAACGACACCGCGATGCTCAATCAGGACCAACTCCAGCTCGAACGAGCTGATCTTGTAGTCCGAGGTCCTGACCACCTCGCTACTGCGGCCACCGAAGGTGCTGTTCTCGAGGGCGCTGCCATCTCGAGGCCACAGCGCTGGGCGCTATTCGCCCGTCTGTCGCCAACGCTATAAGCCAAGACGGTCGGCAACGCGTGGCGGCGCCCGCGAGCGACGTTCTTGCTCGTACGGGACGGCCGCAGCACACACTGGGATCGTCCCGGTAGATCCTCCGTTGACCGGAAGCACGCTCATCCGCTGTCCGGACGTTCCGGAAGCCGATCGGCTTGCGGGACGCAAGTCTTCGCTCTGTGCGCATAGTGCCGAGATCCGGACGTTCACGGGGACCCCGCCTCGATGGCGGGCCCTCTTCAGGAGACTTCTCTCGTAAGTGGGGAATACTCCCCACTTGGAGTAGGTTCTGCCCTCGTGAACCTCAGAGCAGACGCCGCCCGCAACCGGGCCGCCATCGTCGAGGCCGCGCGAGCGGTGTTCGCCGAACAGGGCCTGGACGCCCCGCTGGACGAGATCGCCCGCAGGGCGGGGACCGGCAACGCCACGCTGTACCGCCGCTTCCCCACGCGCGGTGACCTGATCGCGGCAGTGTTCGCCGAGTCGTTGGCCGAGCACCTCGACGCGGTCGAGGCCGGCCTGGCGGAGGAGGACCCGTGGGACGGGTTCGCCTCCTACATCCGGGCCGTGGCAGCGATGCAGGCCCGCGACCGGGGTATTGCAGATTTGGTCACAACGGACCTGTCCTCGGCCCCGGAGATCGAGGAGCTGCGCTCGCGCGCCTTCGCGGGTCTGGTGCGCCTGGTGGACCGTGCCCACGGCGCCGGGGTGCTGCGCGCTGACTTCACCACCCAGGACGTGGTGGTGCTGATGATGGCCAATGCCGGTCTGGTCGAGCGCGCCCATGACATCAGCGCCCAGGCCTCATCGCGCCTGGTCCACGTGCTGCTCGACGGTTTCCAGGCCTCGGCCGCGACCGCCGGACCCCCGCCTCCCGGCGCCCGTGAGACCGAGCAGGCCATGCGCCGCAACGGCGAGCGCCGCCTGGGCTCGACCTGCCCGGCCATCTCTGCACCGAAGGAACAGTCCTGATGAGCCTCGAGCTTGGCGTCTACACGCTGGGCAACACGCCCCGGACCCCCGACGGCGGCTTCGGCCCGACGGCCCAGGCGATCCGTGACTCCCTCGAAGCGGCCCTCGCGGCCAACGCGAACGAGCGGGTCACCTGGAGCGGTCCGCACCGGCAGCGCCCGCTCACCGACGCCCTCATCGTGCCGCGCCCCCGCTGCGGGTCTGGCTCGGCACTGGTGGGAGCCCGTCGTCGCGAAGCACCTCATCAGCTCCACACACAACCAACCAGGAGAACCATCATGAAGGCCTTCACCGTCACCGCCCGCGACACCCAACCCGCCGTGCAGGACCTGCCGCAGCCCGAGCCCGCTGCGGGGGAGGTGCTGGTCGAGGTCGAGGCCGCCACCGTCAATGGCTTCGACGTCTCCGTGGCCGCCGGCTACGTCTTCGACATGCTGCCTCACGAGTTCCCCATCGTGCTCGGCCGCGACTTCGTCGGCACCGTGACCGCCGTCGGCGACGGCGTCACTGACGTTTCGGTTGGCGATCGGGTTGCCGGCGTCATCCCGGGCGTCGAACTCGGACCCCGCACCGGCACGTTCGCTGAGCACCTCTCCGCCCCCGCCACCGCAGTGACCCGCGTCCCCGAGGGTGTCGAGGCTCAGCAGGCTGCCGTCATCGGGCTCGCCGGCGTCGCTGCCCTCGACGCCCTCGAGGCCCTCGACGTCCAGCCGGGTGAGACCGTCCTCGTCTCCGGTGCCACCGGCGGCGTGGGCTCGATCGCCCTGCAGCTCGCCCTGGAGGCCGGCGCCACCGTCATCGCCACCGCACGCCCCGGCCAGGAGGACAAGTACGTCCGCGGTCTTGGCGCGACCCACACGGTCGACTGGTCCGGTGACCTCGCGGCCGCCGTGCAGGGCATCGCCTCCGACGGCGTCGACAAGGCGTTCCACTTCGCTGGCGACCCCGCCACTATCGCGCAGGTAGTCCGCAACGGTGGAGCCGTGGCCTCCACCCTCGGCGCGACTCCGGAGGCGCTCGGCCGCGACGACATCACGCTGGCCGGCATCATGGCCGCTGCCACCGCCGATAAGCTCGCGCACCTGCTCGCGCTCGTCGCCGACGGCAAGATCCGCGTCAACATCGAGGCGACCGTGCCCCTGGACCGAGCCCACGAGGCGCTCGGGCTGTTCACCGAGGGCACCCTCGGCAAGGTTCTCATCACCCGCTGACCCCACCGGCGCGGGCCGGTGTTCCCGGCCCCGCGCCACCGGCACACCCATCCCTGACTGGAGACACCCATGAACGTGACCGTGTTCGGCGCCACCGGCGGCGTCGGCTCCCAGGTCGTCGACCAGCTCCGCACTCGCGGGCACCAGGTCACCGCCTACGTCCGCAACCCCGACAAGGTGCCCGCCGGATGGGGCGTCGATGAGAACATCAGCGTCGTCGTCGGCGAGCTCAGCGACGCCACCGCCGTTGACCGGGCCGTTCAAGGGGCCGACGCCGTCGTCAGCGCCCTGGGACCCAGCCTGGACCGCAACGCCACCGGCATGCCGCTGGTCGAAGGCACCCGCAACATCATCACCGCCATGCAGCGCCACGGCGTCCGTCGCTACGTCGGCAACGCCACGCCCAGCGTCCTGGACCCCCGCGAACAGCCGACCTGGCAGACCCGGGTCTCGACCTTCATGGCCAAGACCTTCCTGCGCCGCGCCTACGATGAACTGGTCGGCATGAGCGAGATCGTGATGACCTCAGGACTGGACTGGACGATCGTGCGCTTCCTCGCCCCCAAGGACGGACCCGAGCGTGCGCACCTGCGTGAAGGGTTCTACGGCCACGACAAGCTGGGCTTCAACATCACCCGCGCCGACATCGCTGCTTTCACCGCTGCGCAGGTCGACGACCCCAGCTACATCGGTGCCGCCCCAGGCATCAGCAACTGAGCAGACGGATCGGCACGCGGAGCGTGCCACAGCGGGATCGTCACGCGGAGCGTGTCCACAGCGGGATCCCGTTCCGGCCTCGGTCTCTCGGGTGGGGCGGGACAGACGAGAGCAACGGGCGCGGGCGGCTTGCGCTTGACAGTCATTCACGGTGTGAGCACGTCCGGCGGTGACCTCCATGAGCTCTACGTGTTGACCAGGAGCGCCCCATACGAGAGTTCCGAGACGGCCGACGGCGTGAGTCTCGGCCGCTGGAGCAGCTGTTGGGCGAGGGTGGTGAAGAGCCATGCCTTAAACTCGGGGACATTCCAGCCGGCCTCGACGACCAGGCTGCGGAACACGTCGTGGGCGAAGAGCGCGACGACGAGGTCGGTGGCCCGATCGGGGTCGAGCCCGGGGCGCAAGTGGTCGAGGTCGGCCAGCCGGGCCACCATCCGCCCCTGGCCGGCGCGCCGGTTGGCGGCAACGCCGCGCCAGTACTGCCCTACGTGGGGGTCGGCGGCTGCGGCGGTGACTACGGGCCAAAGCGGGGCGGCTCGCACGAAGATGTCGACGCCGTGCTCGACTGCGAGCGCCAAGACCCGCTGACCCGTGGTGGCGGTGAGCATGTCTCGCACCCAGTCGCGATGGGCGACGGGTGCCGCATCCTCCTCTCCCGCGGCAGTCACCTCGACGAGCTCGCACAGCAGGTGGCCCTTCGTCCGGAAGGTGTAGTAGAGAGTCTGGACAGCGACTCCTGCCTCCGTGGCGATGCGCTCCATGGTGGTCTCGGCGTACCCGTGGGTGATGAAGAGCTCACGGGCGCTGTCGAGCATCCTCCGGCGGGTCTGCCGAGCACGGTCGGCTCGGGTAGGCACCGCACTCTTGACTTCGGCCATGCACCTCACTTTACTAGAGAGGTCACTAGTGACTACTCTAGTGATGTCTCTTCGATCGCAAGGCGGCCTCGATGGCGATGATCAGGAACTCCGTGGTCCTCCATTGCGCGCCAGAGGTGGCCTTCGACTACCTCTCCGACCTCCGCGCAGAGCTGGAGTGGAACCCCAGCTGCCAGACCATGGAGAAGCTGACCGAGGGCCCGGTAGGGCCGGGCACGAAGTACCGGGCGAAGTGGAAGGGCAGCCCGTACGTCGAGCTTGAGACCGTGGCGTTCGACCGCCCGCACGGCTGGACGATGCACAACGGTGGCCCGATCGAGGTCAGGTTCACCTGCCGCCTGGAAGCGGTGCCGGAAGGGACCAGGCTGCACGCCGACTTCGAGCCGACGCCTCACGGCTGGTTCCGGCTCGTCTTCCCGATCTTCTTGTACATGATCCGAAGGCAGGAGAAGGCCAACATGGACCTCCTCCGCGACGCCGTCGAAAGGCGCGCCAAGGCCCGCGGATGAGGTGGGCTGCAGGGACCGTGTCGATCCTGCTTGGTCTGGGCTTCGGGATTCCTTGCGCCCTGGGGATCCACCACTTCGCCCAGACCAGCCAGGTGTGGACGTTCCTGGGTTTCCCGACCTACGGGAACGGTCCGTTCGAGCGAATCGGCCTACCCACCAACACCGAACTCCTCGTGGGGTTACTTCTTGTGTGCCTCGCCGAAGTCGCCGTGGGTGCGCTGCTCTGGGCGGGCGCTACCCATGCGCCGACCATGAGCTACGCACTGCTGCCGTTCGAGTTCGCCTTCTGGATCGGATTCGCACTCCCGGTCGGACCGCCGCTAGGCATCGTCCGAACCGTATTGCTGCTATTGGCTTGAACGCTGAGCCACCTGGCACCGCGCAAGCGGCCGGTAGCCCTAACTGGGCCGGAGGGACGCAAGTCTCGGGTCACACGCGTCGCACCGTCCCGCAAGGCGAACCCTTCATGGGACACCCACTGATCAGCCAGCGTGCCGACTGCCGAGCGTTCCGCAAGGCCCGTCCGGAAGTCGTCACCGGGACAGGGACGCCTTGCGGTAGCACTCCCAGGCGCAGCGACCTGCCCGGTTGGGCGGCTCCACGATGTTCGTGCCACCTGAGCAACCAGACGCGCTCTCCATGGCCGGACGTGCTCAGGTTCCGGGCGACACCTCTGGATTCGCGAACTTCCAGCCTGCCCGGGCGACTCACGGCACTTGAACCAGGTGGACAGGAAGTGAGCGGAGAACGAGCACCGGCTGGTCTGTGATGTGACCAGCGCCGGGACCTACCTTCACGTCGCAGCGGGCGGACGCTCGCCGGCACCGGAAGGAGTCCCACCATGTCCGACCTCTCCAGGCGGTTGTTCCTCGGCGCGGCGGGAGCGGCCAGCGCCGCGGCCGTGGCCGGCAGCGCCCTCGATGCGCCGGAGCGGCCTCCGCGCGACCTGACCGGCCCGATCGTCGCGCGCGTCAGTGACGTCGCCAGCGGCGAGGTCACCGTGTACGTCGGCACCCGCGAGCTCCGGCGCCACGACCCCGCCCTCGCCGCGTCGCTGGCCCGGGCCGCCGCATCCGCCCACTGAGCCTCATCCACCAACCAGCCCCGAGGAGCCACCAGCCATGTCGTCCCACCGCGAAGCGCCCGAGATCTCCAAGGACCCGGTCGCCGACAGCACCGACGTGTACGCCTTCGTCAGCCCCGACCGCCCGGACACGGTCACGCTGATCGCCAACTACATCCCCCTGCAGGGTCCGGCCGCCGGGCCGAACTTCTACGAGTTCGGCGACGACGTCCTCTACGAGATCCACGTCGACAACGACGGCGACGCCAAGC
>JBIOUF010000200.1:0-2080 GCA_044866695.1 Nocardioidaceae bacterium
CAGCGACGAGCTGACCCTCTTCCAGGCTCCCCAGCTGGACATCCTCAGCTACTTCCCCACCCGGCACCGGCTCTCCGACATCGACCGGGCCAGCGCCCACGTGCTCACCGCCGGGATGAGCCTGCCCGCCGACCAAGCCGTGTTCGTGGCCACGTACACCGTCGACGGCCGGAGCCTCGCCGCCCGCGGCCACACCGTCGACGCCGACGTGCCCGCCGGCCGGATCCTGCGCAGCGTCGTGATGAAGCCCGAGACCGAGGAGCTCATCCCGGTCCTGCACGACCGGCTGGTCTCGCTGCTCGCCCCACGCTGACGCGGGCCCCAGACGTGGGGAGCGCGCCTGAGCGCGGTCAGGGGACGAGCAGGGTCTTGATGGCGCGGCGCTCGTCCATGGCGGCGTACCCTTCGGCGACCTCGCTGAGCGGCAGGTCGAGGTCGAAGACCTGGCCGGGGACCATGCCGTGGTTGAGCACGCGGTCGAGGAGGTCGTCGAGATAGGCGCGGACGGGGGCCGGCCCACCGCGCAGCCCGACGTTGCGCCAGAACATGTGCTGCTGCGGCAGCGCGCCGATGTGCGGGACGCCGACCCAGCCGACCATGCCGCCCGGTCGAGCCGACCGCAGCGCCTGGGTGACGGAGTCCTCGGTGCCGACGCACTCAAGGACGGCGTCGGCGCCGATGCCACCGCTCAGCTCCATGACCCGCGCCACGCCCTCCTCGCCGCGCTCGGCGACGATGTCGGTGGCGCCGAACCGGGTCGCGAGCCGCTGCCGGTCCTGGTGCCGGCTCATCGCGATGATCCGTTCGGCGCCCATCTCGGCGGCGGCGAGGACTCCGCACAGGCCTACCGCGCCGTCACCGACGACGACCACCGTCGACCCCTGCGTGACGCCGGCGGACACGGCGGCGTGCCACCCGGTGCACATCACGTCGGAGAGCGCGAGGACGCTTCGCATCAGCTCCTCGCCGGGCCGGTCCGGGGGGGCCACCAGCGTGCCGTCCGCGTTGGGGACCCGCACCAGCTCGGCCTGAGCACCGTCGTACCCCGTGACGTTCAGGCAGTTGCTGTGCATCCCAGCCCGGCACACCGGGCAGGTGTTGTCACTGGTCAGGAAGCCGCCGACGACGAACTGGCCCTTCCCGACGGTCCTCACGTCGGCTCCGACCTCCTCGACCACGCCGACGTACTCGTGACCGATCGGCGTTGGTCGGGTCACCTCCTGCACGCCACGGTACTTCCACAGGTCGGAGCCGCAGACGCAGGCCGCGACGGTGCGGACGATGGCGTCGGTCGGCTGGAGAATCGCCGGGTCCGGTCGCTCCTCGAAGCGCACGTCCTTGGTGCCGTGGATGATGGCGCCGCGCATGGTGACCTCCGGTGGTCGGGACGAGTACAGCCTGCGGGGCGGTCCTCGTGAGGCCCGGGGCCGGTCGCACTGCTGTCACGCTCACGCTACGCGTCCGGTGCGGCCGCGGGAGACCCTGGCGGTACCCGTCCCCCCGCAGCCGGAAGCGAGTAAGGCGGTGGCCCCCGAATCTAAGGTGGCTGCCCGATGCCGCCGGTGTCGCGCCGCGCCGACAGTGGTGTTCCCACTCGCCGCGGAGATGCCGGCGAGGTTCCCGTAGGAGCATCGAATGCAGGGCACCACGAGCAGGAACACCCGGATGACCCGGCGCGGCACCATCGTCGCCGCCACCGCGCTCTCGACCGCCGCCCTCGTCGGCGGGACGGCGTACGCCGCCACGACCTCCGCCGACGTGGGCACCAGCGTGGCCACGGCATCCGCGACGCCGTACGCCGCCGCCCCTGCCCCGGACCAGGCCAGGCTGCGCCTGCAGCCTTCGAGCGACCAGCTGGCGAAGTGCTTCCCGCACGCCCGCTCGAGGGTCGTCGTCGACCTCACCACCGACGACGTCGGGTTCGACACCTTCAAGATCCAGGCGAGCGGTCTCAAGCGCAACACCGCCTTCACGGTGTTCCTGATCGAGAAGGCCGGGGCGCCGTTCGGCCACGTCGAGTACATCGGCGACATCTTCACCAACCGCTACGGCCGGGCCCACAACACGTTCCAGCTGATCG
>JBIOUF010000201.1:0-32827 GCA_044866695.1 Nocardioidaceae bacterium
CCGTCCTGACCGCGCTGCGCGAGGCCGGCCGCCCGACGACCGCCGGCGACGTGGCGCGTCGGCTAGGAGTCCACCCGAACACCGTGCGCTTCCACCTCCAGGCCCTGCTCGCCGAGGGCCGCCTGGAGCGGCTGGCACCCGTGGCCACGACCAGCGGCCGCCCCCCTGTCCGCTACCGCGCGGCGGGGGGGATGGACCCCGGCGGCCCGCGCGGCTACCGGATGCTGGCGGCGATGCTGGCCACCGGCTACGACCGCCGGTACGCCGACCACGCCGACCCGGTCCGCCGCGCCACCGCCGTCGGTGTGGCCTGGGGACGACGGCTGGCCGGTCCCGTCCAGGGCGCTCCGCCCAGCCACCGCGCCGCGGTCGAGGCGCTGGTCCGCCTCTTCCGCGGGCTGGGCTTCGCACCCGACCAGCTCCGGCCCGGCGACCGCGCCCCGGCGTCGATGGGCCTGCGGCACTGCCCGTTCCTGGAGCTGGTCACCGGCGAGGACGCCGTACCCGGCGGCCTGGTGTGCGCCGTGCACCTCGGCCTGGTCCGCGGCGCGCTGAGCGCGATGCGCGCGCCGGTGACCGCGCCGCGGCTGGAGCCGTTCGCCGAGCCGGACCGCTGCGTCGTCCACCTCCTGCCACGACGGTCCCGGCCGCCGCGCGCCGCCCTGTCCGCATAGCCTGGAACGACCGAAAAGGAGCTCGCATGCACTCGGAGTCGCTGGCCAGCCTCGGTGACGAGCTACTCACGGCGGCAACCGCAGAGGACGCGCACGGCCGCAGCGCCCGCACCGTGTTCGGCGGGCAGGAGCACGACCTCCGCCAGACGCTCATCGCGCTGAAGGCCGGCTCGGCGCTGGGCGAGCACGAGAGCCCCGCCGAGGCCACCCTGCACGTGCTGGCCGGCCGGGTCCGGCTCAGCACGACCGGCGACGGGGCGTGGGACGGCGGTCCCGGCGACCTGCTGGTCATCCCCCCGCACCGGCACGACCTGACCGCTGCGGAGGACGCGGTGGTCCTGCTGACCGTCGCGACCCGGGCCGGAGACCGGCCGTGAGCGCCCCCGGCACCGAGGCCGCCCGCGGGACCCCCGAGGTGACGGAGGGCACCCGGTGGCTCATGCTCGCGCTGGCCACGGTCGGGTTCGCGGTGAACTTCTGGGCGTGGGCCCTGCTCAGCCCGCTGGGGCCGCTCTTCCAGGAGCAGGGCACGCTCGGTGAGCTGTCGGACTCCGACGTGTCTCTGATGGTCGCCGTCCCGGTCATCGTGGGGTCCCTCGGCCGCATCGTCGTCGGCGGGCTCGCCGACCGGTTCGGCGGCCGGATCATGTTCCCGCTCGTCTCCGGCGTCACCATCGTGCCGATCCTGTTCCTCGGGTTCGTCGCGGACACGTTCGCCGCCTTCCTGGTCGGCGGGTTCTTCCTCGGCATCGCGGGCACCGCCTTCGCCGTCGGCGTACCGTTCGTCAACGCCTGGTTCCCGCCGGCGCGGCGCGGCCTGGCCATCGGCATCTTCGGCGCCGGCATGGGCGGCACCGCGATCAGCGCGCTCACGACGGTGAAGCTCTACACCAACGTCGGCGACAAGGCGCCGTTCCTGATCACCGCCGCGGTGCTCGCGGTGTACGCCGTGGTGTCCTGGCTGGTGCTCCGCGACGCTCCCGGGCGGACCCCGCCGACCACCTCGCTGGCCAGCCGGATCAACGCCAACGCCCGGCTGCCGATCACCTGGCAGGCCTGCATCCTCTACGCGGTCTCGTTCGGCGGCTACGTCGCGTTCTCGGTGTACCTCCCGGCCTACCTCAAGACCGAGTACACCCTCACCCCGGCCGACGCCGCCAACCGGATGGCCGGGTTCGTCGTGGTGGCGGTCGTCATGCGGCCGGTCGGGGGCTGGCTGTCCGACCGGCTCGGGCCCGTCCCGGTGCTGGCGGCGACCTACGTGGTGGTCGTGGTCGGCGCCGCCGTGGCCGCGCCCGCGCCGCTGCTGGAGTGGACCGGCACCGTGGCCTTCCTGTCCATGGCGGCCGCCCTCGGCGCCGGCAGCGGCGCGACCTTCGCGCTCGTCGCGCTCGTGACCGACCCACCCCGGGTCGGCGGGGTCACCGGCCTGGTCGGCGCGGCGGGCGGTCTGGGCGGCTTCTTCCCGCCGCTGCTGATGGGCTACATCTACGGCGAGACCGACTCGTACGCCCTCGGGCTGGGCCTGCTCTCCATCACCGCGGCGCTCACCTTGGTGCTCACCTTGACCATCGTCCGCCGAAGCGTCGTACGCGCCAAGGAGGCGGGCACGTGACCACCAGCCAGTCCCAGCCGCGGATGGACGGCACGCTCACCGACGCCCTGGTCCGCAGCCGCCGGTTCTTCAGCAAGGCCGAGGTGTCCGACGACCTGCGCACGATGTTCCGCCAGGGTGGCCGCGACGCCGACGCCTTCTACCGCGACCGGTGGAGCCACGACAAGGTGGTCCGCTCCACGCACGGGGTGAACTGCACCGGCTCCTGCTCGTGGAAGGTCTACGTCAAGGACGGGATCATCACCTGGGAGACCCAGCAGACCGACTATCCCTCCACCGGCCCCGACCGTCCCGAGTACGAGCCGCGCGGCTGCCCGCGCGGCGCCGCGTTCTCCTGGTACACCTACTCCCCCACGCGGGTCCGCTACCCCTACGTCCGCGGCGTGCTGCTGTCGATGTACCGCGAGGCGAAGGCGCAGCACGGCGGCGACCCGGTCGCGGCCTGGGCGGCCGTCGTGGAGGACCCGGAGCGCGCCCGGCGCTACAAGTCCGCCCGCGGCAAGGGCGGCCTGGTGCGGGCCACCTGGGACGAGGCGACCGAGCTGGTCGCGGCGGCGTACGTCCACACCATCCGGCGGTGGGGCCCGGACCGGGTGGCCGGCTTCTCGCCGATCCCGGCGATGTCGATGGTCTCCCACGCCTCCGGTGCCCGGTTCACCTCGCTCGTCGGCGGCACCATGCTGTCGTTCTACGACTGGTACGCCGACCTGCCCGTGGCCTCGCCGCAGGTGTTCGGCGACCAGACCGACGTCCCGGAGTCGGGCGACTGGTGGGACGCGGGCTACCTGGTCATGTGGGGCTCGAACCTGCCGGTCACCCGGACCCCCGACGCGCACTGGATGGCCGAGGCGCGCTACCGCGGCCAGAAGGTCGTGGCGGTCTCCCCCGACTACGCCGACAACGTGAAGTTCGCCGACGAGTGGCTCGCGGTCAACCCGGGCACCGACGGCGCCCTGGCACTGGCCATGGGCCACGTCGTGCTGAGGGAGTTCTTCGTCGACCGCGCGGTGCCCGCCTTCGTCGACTACGTCAAGCGGTTCACCGACCTGCCGTACCTGGTGACCCTGGACAAGGACGAGGACGGCGCGTGGACCCCCGGCAAGTTCCTCACCGCCGCCGACCTGCCCACGCACGTGCACGAGGAGAACGCCGCCTTCAAGACCGTGCTGTTCGACGGCCGGTCCGACGAGCCGGTGGTGCCGAACGGGTCCCTGGGCCACCGGTTCGGGGAGTCCGGCGCCGGCCGCTGGAACCTCGACCTGCAAGGCGTCGACCCCAAGCTGTCCCTGCTGGACACCACCGGCGCGGTCGTCGAGGTGCGCCTGCCCCGGTTCGAGGCGGTGGACGGGTCGGCCGGCTGGGAGCTGCGCGGCGTGCCGGTGCGGCAGGTCGGCGGGCAGGTGGTGACCACGGTCTTCGACCTGCTGCTGGCCCAGTACGGCGTCGGGCGGCCCGGTCTGCCCGGTCGGTGGCCGTCGTCGTACGACGACGCGACCGGCGCCTACACGCCGGCCTGGCAGGAGGCGGTCACCGGCGTGCCGGCCCAGGCCGCCGCCCGCATCGCGCGGGAGTTCGCCCAGAACGCCGAGGACACCGGCGGCCGGTCGATGATCATCATGGGCGCGGGCACCAACCACTGGTTCCACTCCGACACGATCTACCGCGCCTTCCTGGCGCTCACGACGCTGACCGGCTGCCAGGGCGTCAACGGCGGCGGCTGGGCGCACTACGTGGGCCAGGAGAAGTGCCGGCCGATCACCGGCTGGGCCCAGCTGGCCTTCGGCCTGGACTGGTCCCGCCCGCCGCGGCAGATGATCCAGACCGCCTACTGGTACCTGCACTCCGACCAGTTCCGCTACGACGGGTTCGGCGCCGACACCCTCGCCGCCCACGCCCCGGGCGACGGCGGCCGGTGGTCGGGGCTGGCGACGGCGGACCTGATCGCGAAGAGCGCGCGGATGGGCTGGATGCCCTCCTACCCGACCTTCGACCGCAACCCGCACGACCTCGCCGAGGAGGCCGAGGCGGCGGGGCGCTCCCCTGCGGAGCACGTGGTGGCCGAGCTGACCGAGGGGCGGCTGCGGTTCGCCGCCGAGGACCCCGACGCCCCGGAGAACTGGCCGCGCGTCCTCGCGGTCTGGCGGGCCAACCTGCTGGGGTCCTCCGCGAAGGGCAACGAGTACTTCCTGCGGCACCTGCTCGGCACCGACTCCTCGCTGCGCGCCGAGGAGGGGGTCCGGCCGCGCGAGGTGAGCTGGCACGAGCAGGCCCCGCAGGGCAAGCTCGACCTGCTGCTCTCCCTGGACTTCCGGCAGACCAGCACGACGGTGTTCAGCGACGTGGTGCTGCCCGCGGCGACCTGGTATGAGAAGCACGACCTCAACACCACCGACATGCACCCCTACGTACACTCGTTCAACCCCGCGATCGCCCCGCCCTGGCAGACCCGCACCGACTGGGACGCCTGGCTCGCGGTCGCGGCGAAGTTCAGCGAGCTGGCGGTGGGGAACCTCGACACCCGCACCGACGTGGTCGCGGTGCCGCTGCTCCACGACACCCCTGACGCGATGGCCAACCCGCACGGCGTGGTGCGGGACTGGAAGCTGGGAGAGTGCCCGCTCGTCCCCGGTGTCACCATGCCGAAGATCGTGCCGGTCACCCGCGACTACACCGCCGTCGGCGCGAAGATGGCCGCGCTCGGGCCGCTGATGGACACCCTGGGCGCGACCACCAAGGGCATCACCTACGAGGTCGGCGCTTCGGTGGGCTACCTGCGGGCCAAGAACGGCGCGATCCGGGGCGGCCCCGCCGACGGCCGGCCGTCGCTGGTGCGCGACGTGCACGCCTGCGAGGCGATCCTGGCGCTGTCCGGCACCACCAACGGCCACCTCGCCACGCAGGGGTTCAAGACGCTGGAGAAGCGCACGGGCACGCGCCTGCACGACCTCGCCGCCGAGCACGAGGGCAAGCAGATCACCTTCGCCGACACCCAGGCGGCGCCGACGCCGGTCATCACCTCCCCGGAGTGGTCGGGCTCGGAGTCGGGAGGGCGGAGGTACTCGCCGTTCACCATCAACGTCGAGCGCCTCAAGCCCTGGCACACCCTCACCGGCCGCCAGCACTTCTACCTCGACCACGACTGGATGACCGAGCTCGGCGAGGGCCTGCCGGTGTACCGGCCCCCGCTCAGCATGGCGGCGCTGTTCGGCGAGCCGGCGGTCGGCGACGTCGGGCCGATGGGGGTCACCGTCCGGTACCTGACCCCGCACAACAAGTGGTCGATCCACTCCGAGTACCAGGACAACCTGTTCATGCTGTCGCTGTCCCGTGGCGGGCAGTCGGTGTGGATCAGCGACAAGGACGCCGCCAAGGTGGGGATCTCCGACAACGACTGGGTCGAGATGGTCAACCGCAACGGCGTGGTGGCCGCCCGGGCCATCGTGTCCCACCGGATGCCGGAAGGGACGGTCTACATGCACCACGCACAGGACCGGCTGATCGACGTCCCCCTCACCGAGACCGACGGCAGGAGGGGCGGCATCCACAACTCGCTGACCCGGCTGCTGGTCAAGCCCAGCCACCTGATCGGCGGGTACGCGCAGCTGGCCTTCGCGTTCAACTACCTCGGTCCGACGGGGAACCAGCGCGACGAGGTGACGGTGATCCGCCGGCGCAGCCAGGAGGTGACCTACTGATGCGCGTCATGGCACAGATGGCCATGGTGATGAACCTGGACAAGTGCATCGGCTGCCACACCTGCTCGGTGACCTGCAAGCAGGCCTGGACCAACCGCGCCGGCACCGAGTACGTGTGGTTCAACAACGTCGAGACCAGGCCCGGCCAGGGGTACCCGCGCACGTACGAGGACCAGGACACCTGGCACGGCGGCTGGACGCTGAACCGCCGCGGCCGCCTCACGCTTCGCGCCGGCGGGCGGCTGCGGAAGCTGCTGACCATCTTCAGCAACCCGAAGATGCCGTCGATCCAGGACTACTACGAGCCCTGGACCTACGACTACGCCACGCTCACCGACGCGCCGGCCCAGGAGCACACGCCAGTCGCCCGGCCGAAGTCGCTGCTGACCGGCAAGGACACCCAGGTCACCTGGTCGGCCAACTGGGACGACGACCTCGGCGGGTCCGCGGCGACGGCCAAGAAGGACCCGGTGCTGAAGAAGGTGTCCGACAAGGTCCGGTTCGAGTTCGAGCAGACCTTCATGTTCTACCTGCCCCGCATCTGCGAGCACTGCCTGAACCCGTCCTGCGCGGCTTCTTGTCCCAGTGGCGCGATCTACAAGCGCAGCGAGGACGGCATCGTGCTCGTGGACCAGGACCGGTGCCGCGGCTGGCGCATGTGTGTCTCTGGTTGCCCGTACAAGAAGATCTACTTCAACCACCGGACCGGCAAGGCGGAGAAGTGCACGTTCTGCTTCCCGCGCGTCGAGGTCGGGCTGCCGACCGTCTGCTCGGAGACGTGCGTCGGCCGGCTGCGCTACATCGGGCTCGTGCTCTACGACGTCGACCGCGTCTCCGAG
Source organism: Nocardioidaceae bacterium (assembly GCA_044866695.1). Classification (GTDB taxonomy): domain Bacteria; phylum Actinomycetota; class Actinomycetes; order Propionibacteriales; family Nocardioidaceae; genus JBIOUF01. Next base: position 6,824 of record JBIOUF010000201.1, read on the forward strand.
GCGGCCGCGACGCGGAACGAGCACGACCTCTACGAGGCCCAGCGGTCGGTCTTCCTGGACCCGTCGGACCCGGAGGTCGCGCGCGCCGCCGAACGCGACGGGATCCCGCACGACTGGGTCGTGGCGGCGCAGCGCTCCCCGGTCTACGCGCTCATCTCCCGCTACCAGGTCGCGCTGCCGCTGCACCCGGAGTACCGCACCATGCCGATGGTCTGGTACATCCCGCCGCTCTCCCCCGTCGTCGACGTCGTACGCGACACCGGCGAGGACGCGGAGGACCCCCGCAACCTCTTCGCGGCGATCGAGGCGCTGCGCATCCCGGTGGAGTACCTGGCCGAGCTGTTCACCGCCGGCGACCCGGCTCCGGTCGACCGGGTGCTCCGCACCCTAGCGGCGATGCGCGCGTACATGCGCGACGTCAACCTGGGCCGGGAGCCGAACGCCGACATCCCGGCGCGGGTGGGCATGAGCGAGGAGACGATGTACGACATGTACCGCCTGCTCGCGCTGGCCAAGTACGACGAGCGGTACGTCATCCCGCCCGCGCACGCCGAGCAGGCGCATCACCTGGAGGAGCTGGCCACCGAGTGCGCCCTGGACTACTCCGACGGGCCGGGCATGTACGAGTCCGGGCCGTTCGGCGAGGGGTCGGGGTCCCAGGCGCGGCCGGTCGCCGTGGAGAGCTACCTGGCGCTGAAGCATCGGCAGACCGCCGACACCGTCGCGTCTCCGGCCGGGAAGGAGACCCGGGTGAACCTGCTCAACTGGGACGGCAAGGGCGAGCCCGAGGGGCTGTTCCCGCCGCGGTCCGACGGGCCCGCCCGGCCGCGCGACCAGCACGAGGACGACCGGTGACCCGGCGAGGCTCGTCCCGGCTGGCCGCGGACGAGCTCACCTGTGCGTGGCAGGCCGCCTCGCTCCTGCTGGACTACCCCGACGAGGGCCTCGGCGAGCGGCTCGGGCTCGTCGCGGCCGCCGCGCGGTCGCTCCCGGCGCACGTCGGGGGGCCGCTGGCGGACGCGGCGGGACGGCTGGCCGCGGTCCCGCTCGACCGGCTGCAGGCGGCGTACGTGGAGACCTTCGACCAGCGCCGCCGCTGCTCGCTGTTCCTGACCTACTTCGCCCACGGGGACACCCGCAAGCGCGGCATGGCGCTGCTGCGGTTCCAGCAGACCTACCTGGCCGCCGGGCTGCGGCTCGACCCGGCCGAGCTGCCCGACCACCTGTGCGTGGTGCTGGAGTTCGGCGCCACCGTCGACCAGGCGTCGGGCCGGCAGCTGCTGCTGGACCACCGCGCGGGCCTGGAGCTGCTCCGCATGGCGCTGCGCTCCGACGACGCGCCGTGGGCGCCGGTCGTGGAGGCGGTGTGCGCGACGCTGCCGCCGCTGCGGGGCGACGAGCGCGACGCGGTGCGCCGGCTCGCCGAGGCCGGCCCGCCGGAGGAGGAGGTCGGCCTGTCGCCGTACGGCGGGACCGGCTACGACCCCGCGCTGGCCGCGCGGAGCGCCCGCCCGGTGGTGGACCTGCCGGACCCGACGCTGCTGGGAGCCGCCCGATGAGCACGCTGCTGTGGGTCGTGGTGCCCTACATCTGCCTCACCATCTTCGTGCTGGGCCACTTCTGGCGGTACCACTACGACAAGTTCGGCTGGACGACCCGGTCGTCCCAGCTGTACGAGGCCAGGCTGCTGCGCCTGGGCAGCCCGCTGTTCCACTTCGGCATCCTCATCGTGCTGCTCGGCCACGTGATGGGCCTCGGCGTGCCGAAGTCGTGGACCGAGGCCGTGGGCATCAGCGAGGACGCCTACCACGCCATGGCCGTCGGCACGGGGGCCGTCGCAGGCATCTGCACTGTTGTCGGGATGACAATACTGATCTACCGCCGCCGGGTGACCGGGCCGGTCTTCTCCGCGACCACCAAGATGGACAAGGCGATGTACCTGGTGCTCGCCACCGTCATCCTGCTCGGGCTGGCCAACACGGTGATCGCCAACATGTTCGGCCACTACGACTATCGCGAGGGCGTGTCGGTGTGGTTCCGCGGGCTGTTCCGGTTCGACACCCATCCCGAGCTGATGGCCGAGGCGCCGATCGGGTTCCAGCTGCACGGCCTGGCTGCCCTGCTGCTGTTCGCGCTGTGGCCGTTCACCCGGCTGGTGCACGTGTTCAGCGCCCCGCTGGGCTACCTGACCCGGCCCTACATCGTCTACCGCAGCCGCGACCAGCGGGTCGGCCAGCACGCCCCACGCCGAGGCTGGGAGCGGGTCGGCTGACCCCGCCGGCCGACTCACCCCGCCCAGCCGGCCCAAGACGCGCCCACTCACGCGCCGAGCCGGCGCAACTTACGCCGACTCGAGCGCCCACCCGGCCCACGACAGGCCGACTCGCGCGCCCAACCGGCGCAAGACACGCCCACTCGCGGGTCGAGCCGGCCCACGACACGCCCACTCGCGGGTCGAGCCGGCCCAAGACACGCCCACTCGCGGGTCGAGCCGGGGCGGAAGAGGCGTCCTCTCCAGACCGGAGCTCCGGCGAACCGGCGTTCGTGGACCCACGGCGTTGGCCGGTGGCCACCCGCCGAAGGCCGTTGGTCCACAGGGCTGAGGCGACCGGCCCTGACGGTCGGGGCGTGAGGGGAGGACCGTGGAGTGAGGGGAGGACCCTGGGAGAGGGAGAGGAGCGCGCCATGAAGGCACTGGTCGTCTACGAGTCCATGTGGGGGAACACCGAGGAGGTCGCGCGAGCCGTCGCGGCCGGGCTGGGCGAGACGCTGGACGTCGAGGTCGCGGAGGTCGGCCGGGCGCCGGCGGAGCCGGGCGACGACATCGCGCTGGTCGTCGCCGGGGGCCCGACGCACGCGTTCTCGATGACCCGGCCGAGCACCCGCGCCGACGCGGTCGAGCAGGGCGCCCCGCACGACGCCGGCACCGGGCTGCGGGAGTGGCTGGAGGCGCTCCCGTCCGGCCGCCACCCTCAGCGGCTGGCCACCTTCGACACCCGGGTCGACAAGGTCCGGCACCTGCCGGGGTCGGCCGCGAAGAAGGCGGCCAAGACCGGTCGCAAGCACGGCTACCAGGCGGCGGCGCGCGCGCAGAGCTTCTACGTCCACGACACCGCGGGACCGCTGCTCGACGGTGAGCTCGACCGGGCGGAGGAGTGGGGCCGTGAGCTCGCGACCACGTTCGCGACCGCGGGGCGCTGACCGCCTCCCATGACCGCCCCGCCGTACGCGGGCTCGGAGCCGCGCACCGCTGGTCCGCTTCCGCGGGTCACCGCGTTCGCGGAAGTCGGTCGCTGCGTGCTGGCCAGCGTCCGGCTGCTGGTGCGCGCTGGTGTGCACCTGCCCCGGGCCAACGTCGGCCGGCGGATCCACTTCGCGGACGGGACGACCGCGCGGGTGTACCGCGAGACGGTGGCGGACCACGTCGCGGCCGCCCCGTGCTTCCTCGCCGTCCGGTTCCGGCTGCGCGGCGTTCGCGGCGTGGGTCACGCGCTGTTCCGGCTGGAGAGCCTGCTGAACACGCCGCTCTTCGTCGGGTTCCCGGGGTTCACCTCGAAGCTGTGGCTCGCCCACGACGAGCACGGCACCTACCGCGGGCTGTACGAGTGGGACGGCGCGGACCGGGCCGAGCACTACGCCCGCTCGCTATGGCGGGTGCTCGAGCTGGTGAGCGTGCCGGGGTCGATCGGCTACCGGGTCGTCGACGGCGTCCGGCGCGACGAGGCCCTGGCTGACCCCGACCTCGTGGACCGTCGACCCGACGACGGCTGGTGGCGAGCCGTGCGGGGTCGTCCGAGCAGGGCTCAGCTCAGGCGTGCCCTGCGCTGAGCGGGACCGGTGCCGTTGGTCGACCGCATGGTGGCCTCGGCGATCTTGCGGATCGGCTCGGGCACCGGCTTGCCGCGGGCGCGGCTGCGCTCGACGATCAGCCGGGCCGCGTCCTTCTGCGCGCCGGTCACATAGACCGTGCTAGCCATGATGGTCACGCTCCTCCTCGGTGCTCCCCTTCGATGATAGTCCTGGGACGTCGCCGTCGCCCGGCGTCGTGGCGTCCTCGATCTGCACCACCTCGGTGCCCTCCCCCGCCTGCCTGATCCGGTCGACCGGCTCCCGCACCACCGCGTCGAGGGCGGCGTCGACGAACAGCTGCTGCCCCTCGTCGAGCAGGTCGGACTCGGCGAGTGCCCGCAGCTGGGCGATGCCCAGGCGCGCCGTACGGTCGTCGGCCGACACGGCCAGCTCCGCCCCCCAGCGCAGGTTGCGCATCGTCTCCCCGCGCCGCGACCGGGTCTCCAGCTCCTTCGCTCCGCGCCGGGCGAGCAGCGTGCCGGTGAGGCTGCCCACGAAGGCGGCCACCGCCGTGCCGAGCCCGGCGGCGACGACCGCCCAGGTGGGGAGGTCCCCGGCGTTGCTCACCCGAGGAGGGTACGGCGACCGCCGGCCCGGGCCCGGTCCGCCGCACCGGGTCACTACGGCGTGCCGCCATCCGGCTCGTCGGTGTCCTCGACGTAGTCGCAGGGGCCGCTGACCACGTCGTTCTCGACGCCGTCCCGGATGGTCAGCACCTCGTTCAGGAATCCGGGCGACCCATGGCGACCGTGGAACCTCACCCGGATCACCTCGATGCCCCACACCGGGTTGTCGAAGTCGGGCGCGACCAGGACGAACCTGGCCCGCACATGTGCGGTCGCCCGGTAGCGGCCTCCGTCCGAGCCGGCCAAGGTGACGCCTCGGTAGGACCGGGTGATCCTGATGCGGGCCACCCCGTCCACGAGGACGCCGTCGAAGACCTCCGTCTCGGTGCCGCCGTCGACAGTCAGCAGCAGGTCTCCACATCGGAAGGCACCCGACGCGGGCACCGTCGTGACCGTGTGCTCGTGCTGGGGCGGGTCGTCGCCCGCCGGTGTGGCGGTCGCCGGCGCGCCGGCGAGGAGCAGTGCGCTCCCCGTGAGCGCGACCGTCGTGGCGGCTCGGCGGGCGGGTCGCAGCTGGTTCATGGGCTTCTCCGATCGGCGGTCCCAGGCCTGTCCTGGGACTCTCCGCGACGATGCCGTGCGCCACGCGCAGCCGCCCGAGCCGGCGAACCCGGACGGCCCGGGACGACCTCCCGCAGCAACGGGTCGTCGTCCCGGGCGGCGCGGCGGCAGCGCTGGTGACATCCCACGTGCTCACGAGGAGACTCGAGGTCGAGGAGTCGTCATGGCGGAGCCAAGGGCAGTCGAGTCGCTTGCCGCGCGATCGGCGCGCGGCGACCGCGTCCTGAGGGCGGCCGGGGTGGTCGCCGGCGTCATGATCGTGGCGGGCTGCGTTGCGGCGGCCGTCCTCGAGCCACGGGTCGCGGATCCCAACGGTGCCGAGGCGGAATGGATCGCACAGCTGTTCGTGGTCGGCGCAGCCGGGATGACCGTGGCCTGGGCGCGGCCACGCAACAGCATCGGCTGGCTGCTGCTGGTCGCGGTGTTCCTGCAGATGGTCTCGCTGCTCGGCGCCACGTACGCGCAGGCCTCCTACTCCGACGGCGACCCGGAGCCCGGCGCCTTCCTGGGCGCCTGGCTGGCGGCCTGGGCCTGGTTCCCCAGCCTGGCCCTGCCGGTCGCCGTGCTGCCGTCGCTCTACCCGACCGGCCGGCCGGAGACACGTGCGCGCCGGCTCCTGACGTGGGCCGGCGGACTGGGCATCCTGGGCATGTGCCTCGCGCTCGGCGGCAGCCCCGACAGCCCGGCGGAGGCGGTCGACGGGTTGCGCCTGGCCGTTCCCGAGTCGCCGGAGTGGCTCGACGCGGCGGTCCTCGTCGCGACGGTCCTCGGGCTCGGGGTTGCGGTCGTCGTCGGCCTGACCGCGGCGACCGCCCGGGCCTTCCGCGCACCGTCTCCGGAGCGACAGCAGATGCTCTGGCTGCTGCTACCGCTGTTCCCCTACGTCGTCGGGTACTTCGTGACCCTGCCGCTGTGGCTGCCGGGATACGCGCTCGTCGGCGTCGCGGTGGCGATCGGGGTGCTCAGGTACGGCCTGCTGGACATCGACGTCGTCGTACGACGGGCCCTGTTCTACCTCCCTCTGGTCGCGCTGGTGACCCTGGTCGTCGCCCTCGTCTCGACGGCCGTCGCGAGGGTCGCCCCCGACGGCCCGCTCCCGCTCCTCGGGTCCGCGGTGGCGGTCGCCGTGCTCGTCGGCCCGGTGAGCGGGTGGCTGCGCCGCCGGGTGGACCGGTTCACGCTCGGGCTCCGCGCAGACCCGGTGTCGGCGGTGAGGAGGGTCGCCGCTCTAGGTGAGGCCGACTCCGGCAAGGACCCGCTGGCGACCGCGCTGGCCGCGATGGTCGAGGCCGTGGGGGTCGGGTACGCCGCCGTCCTCGACCCGGCGGGGAACCGGCTGGCCGAGGTCGGCCGGCGCCCGGACGGGTGCCTGCGCCACCCGCTGATCGAGCACGGCGAGGACCTGGGCACCCTGGTGGTGGCCGTACCTGCGGACAAGGCGGGGCGACGCATGGTGGACGCGCTCGTGCCCCACGTGGCAAGCATCGTGCGCAACCAGATGCTCGCCGCCGAGGTGGACACCGAGCGGAGCCGGGTCGCCGCCGCGGCGCTCATCGAGCGCGAACGCATCCGCAGCGACCTCCACGACGGCCTCGGACCCTCGCTGTCCGGCATCTCGCTCGGCCTGCAGGCGGCGAGCGCCGCCATGACCGGCGAGCAGCCGACCGCCCGCGCGATCCTCGCCCGCACCCGTGCCGAGGCCGACAGCGCGGTCGGCGAGGTCCGCCGGGTGCTGGACGCGCTCGGTCCCACGGCGCTCGACGAGCGCCCGCTGGTCCTCGCGATCCGCGGTGTCGCCGAGAGCCTGGGCTTCGACGGCGAAGGCGGCCCGAGCTTCGCGTGCGCGTCGCGGGTCGAGACCGCGCTCCCGGCGTACGTCGAGGAGACCGCGTTCCGGATCGCCGGGGAGGCGCTGCACAATGTGGCCCGCCATGCCAACGCGAGGCACTGCGCGGTCTCCTTGAGCCAGCAGGACGCGACCCTCGAGCTGCGAGTCAGTGACGACGGCGCGGGCATGGGGACCCAGCCGTTGCGTGGCGTGGGCCTGGAGTCGATGCGCAGGCGCGCCCGTGCCGTGGGTGGGAGCTTCGCCGTCACGTCCGGGCCAGGGGCCGGGACCGTGGTGTCCGTACGCCTTCCCGTGGCGGCGTCGTGACGATCCGCGTCGCGCTCGCCGACGACCATCCGATGTTCCTGTACGGGCTCCGGGCCGTGCTCGACCAGGCACCTGGGATCGAGGTGGTCGGGGAGGCCGCGGACGGGCGGGCGCTGCTCGCGCTGATCGATGCGAGCCGCCCCGACGTCGTCCTCACCGACCTGACGATGGCCGGAGTCGACGGAGTGAGCGTGATCGAGACGCTGGCCCGGACCCACCCCGGGCTCCCCGCGGTGGCGCTGACCATGCATGCCGACGCGGCGCACGTCCGCGCCGCCCTGCGTGCGGGCGCCCGGGGCTACCTGCTCAAGGGCGCCGATGCCGACGCGATCGCGCGGGGCGTGCAGGCCGCGGCCGCCGGTCATCTGGTGCTGGACCGCGAGGTCGGTCCCGACGTCGTGGCGCCGTACGCCGGCGTCGGCCGGTCGGCGGAGTCGCCGTTCCCCGACCTCACGCCTCGCGAGACCGACGTCCTTCGCCTCATCGCGGTCGGTTGCCGCAACCACGAGATCGCCAGGCGGCTCGGCCTCGCCGAGAAGACGGTGCGGAACCTGACCTCGTCGGTCCTGGTCAAGCTGGCCGTCCCCGACCGGACGGCGGCGGCCCTGCGTGCGAACGAGGCCGGCCTGGGGTAGGCGAACGGTCAGCCGGCATTGTGGCCGATCGCGACGTGCCGACCCCGGCGTGTCGCCGGCGTCGTGGGCCACAAGCGCCGGTTCCTGCAGGCATCGGCCACAACACCGCCGACGCGGTCAGGGCACCGAGAGGACGTCCTCTCCGTTGAAGCCGACGTCGAAGCCGGTGCCGCCGCGGAGGAAGTCGAACCCCGGTCCGCCGTCGAGGTTGTCGTTGCCCTGGTTGCCGAACAACGTGTCGTCGCCGTCGCCGCCGCTCTCCAGGTCGTCGCCCTCGTTGCCGACCAGCTGGTCGTTGCCGGGCCCGCCGTCGAGGACGTCGTCGCCGCGCTCGCCGAAGAGCAGGTCGTTGCCCTCGGCGCCCACGAGCGCGTTGCCGGCGTCGTCGCCGTCCAGCCTGTCGTCGCCAGGGCCGCCGTCCAGCCGGACCTTGGTGAGCAGACCGATCCCGGCTCCTACGCTGAGCACGTCGTTGGCGGCCCCGCCGAACACCTCGACCCGCTCGCTGGCCGCGTCGACGGTGAACACGCCCGCGCTGCGCACCTGGACGCGACCGCCGGGGCCGGCGACGACGCCGACGGTGTCGGGGGCCGATCCGGTCGCGACGGCGAGCACGTCGTCGCCCTCACCGCCTTGGACGACGTCGTCGCCGCCGCCCTGGCGCCACTCGGTGCGGTCGTTCCCCTGCTCGCCGTCCACCTGGTCGGCCCCTGGACCCCCGTCGAGGAGGTCGTCTCCGAGGAAGCCTCGCAGGACGTCCGCGCCGCCGCCCCCGTTCAGGACGTCGACGCCGTCGCCGCCGAACAGCTCCTCGTCGCCCTCCGCGCCGAACAGCCCGTCGTTCCCGGCGCCGCCCAGCAGCCGCAGGTGCGGCATCCCCGGCTCTGCCGTGCCCGGCGTGGTGATGACCGTGTCCGACCCACCGTTGCCGCTCACGTCGAGGGTCTCGGAGTCGACGACCACGTTCCCGGAGAAGTCGGTGACCTCGAGCAGACCCGTGGTCGAGTCCGGCGCGAGCGTGTAGATCTCGCTGGACGTCGACCCCTCCACCGTGGCGAGGTCGACACCGGGACCGCCGCTCAGCGTGTCGGCGTCGTCTCCGGAGGTCCAGGTCATCTGGTCGTCGCCGGTGCCGCCCACGACGACGTCCGCGCCGTCGTCGCCGCGCAGGAAGTCGCGCTCGCTGCCCCCGAAGACGTTGTCGACGCCGAGCCGCCCCTCGAGCACGTCCACGCCCTGGTCCCCCGAGAGCAGGTCGCCGCCGCTGCCTCCGGTGCCGTGGTCGTCCCCCGATCCGAGGAACATCGTCGACTTCGGCATGGCGCCGTTCGCCTCGTCGATCCTGACGACGTCGTCGCCGGCGCCGGTCGTGACGACGATGGTGGCCGTGTTGGCGACCGTCGCGGTGCCGCCGGCGATGGGTACGGCGCCGCCGTTGACGACGAGCTGCCCGGCAGCGCTCTTGCCGACCGCGACGACGTTCGCCTCGCCGTCTCCGGTCACCCTGAGGACGTGGTTGGCCGGTTCGTAGGTGGCGGTGACCGTGCCAGCGGCTTCGGCCGGCCCCTGAGGGACCAGGACTGCGAGACCGACGGCGGCGACCCCGGCGGCGGCGAGACGAGAGCGGACCATGAGCGAGCTCCTGTGCGGATGGCGTGAACGTCGTGGTGGCCAGCGTCCTGGTCCCGGGGGCGGCCCCACATCGGGCGGCTACCTCAGAATCTCGGCTGCGCAACCGTAGGCGACACCTGTGCGCGCGGGCCGGCGTGCTTGTGGCCGATAACCGCAGGTTGTGCGCGTTGTGGCCCCAGACCGCAGCGACACGCCGAGACCAGCTGCAGGCATCGGCCACAACCTCGCCGACCCTGGCGGGCGCTGCGGGGCCATCGCATAGGGTGCGCGGCATGCGTCTCTCGGTGGTCCTGGACTGCAACGATCCGGCGGGACTGGTGCCGTTCTGGCGGGCGGCGCTCGGCTACGTCTCGGTCGGCACCCTGCCGGGCTACGAGGTGCTCGCCCCCGCGCCGGAGCAGCCACCGGGCCCGGTCTTCATCCTGCAGGGAGTGGCCGAGCCGAGAGCCGGCAAGAACCGCATGCACCTCGACGTGCACCCCCCGGTGGAGCTCGGCGTGCCGAAGCTCGTGGAGCGGCTCGAGGCCCTGGGCGGCCGACGCGTCGGCGAACCGGTCACCGAGCTCCTGGAGCACTTCGGCATCTGGTGGCAGCTCGTCCTCGACCCCGAGGGCAACGAGCTGGACCTGGTCGCGGACCGGAGCCACCCGCCGCCGAGCCCCTGACCCAGGGACGGCCCAGCCACGGCCGGCCAGAGCCGACGGCTCAACCCACCAGCACTGCCGGCTCAACCCACCAAGACTGCCGGCTCAACCCACCAACACTGCCGGCTCAACCCACCAAGACTGCCGGCTCAACCCACCAAGACTGCCGGCTCGACCCACCGTGACAGTGGGCTCGACGACGACCACCGGGGAGGTGCTGTTCCGCGTCGGGTCCGACGGCTGAGAGGCTTGCCGGTGTGACCGGGCCGCTGCAGGACGTCGTGGTCGTCGACCTGTCCCGCGCCCTGGCCGGCCCGCACGCCACGATGCTGCTGGGCGACCTCGGTGCGAAGGTGGTCAAGGTCGAGGCACCCGGTGGGGGCGACGAGTCCCGGTCCTGGGGGCCGCCGTTCGCCGGAGCGCCGGGGCACCGCGAGTCGACGTACTTCCTGGCCGCCAACCGCAACAAGGAGTCCGTCGCCCTCGACCTCGCGGCGGAGGCCGACCGCGAGCTGCTGCTGCGGCTGGTCGACCGGGCCGACGTGGTGGTGGAGAACTTCCGCAGCGGCGTGCTGGACCGGCTCGGCCTCGGCGTGGGGTCCCTGCTGAAGCGCAACCCCCGGCTGGTGGTGCTCTCGATCACCGGCTTCGGCCACGACGGACCCGAGGGCGGGCGTCCGGGCTACGACCAGATCGCGCAGGGCGAGGCGGGGCTGATGTCCCTGACCGGGTCCGGCCCGGACGACCCGCAGCGCGTCGGCACCGCCGTGGCGGACCTGCTCGCCGGCGCGTACGGCGCGTACGGCGTGCTCGCGGCGCTCCGCGAGCGGGACCGCACCGGCGCCGGCACGGTGGTCCGCACCTCCCTGCTCGCCGCCGTGGTCGCGGCGCACGCCTTCCAGGGGACCCGGTGGACCGTCGCCGGCGAGGTGCCTCGCGCGCAGGGCAACCATCACCCCGCGATCGCGCCGTACGGGCTGTTCCGCTGTCGCGACGGCGCGGTCCAGGTCGCGGTCGCCAACGACGGCCTGTGGCGGCGGTTCTGCGCGGCGTTCGACCTGGACCCGGACGCCGACGGGCTGGCCACGAACGCCGGCCGGCTCTCCGCGCGGGGGCGGACCACGGCGCTGGTCGAGACCACGTTCGCGTCCTGGGACGCCGAGCCGCTGCTCGCGGCCCTGGTCGATGCGGGCATCCCGGCCGGCCGGGTGCGCACGCTGGACCAGGTGTACGGCTGGGAGCAGACCGTCAGCCAGGGCCTGCTGGTCGACGTCGAGCACAGCACCCTGGGGCCGCTCACGCTGCCCGGCTCCCCGCTGCGGTTCTTCGCCGCGGACGGGACCGAGGTGACCCCCCGCGACCACTCCGCTCCTCCGGTCCTAGACCAGGACCGCCGCGCCGTCCTGGCCTGGCTGGACGGCCCGGACCGGCCGGGTTGAACCCGGCGTCCGGCCGCTGCTGCCACACTGCGCGGGTGCTCCCGCGCTTCGAGGTGGTCGGCCGGCGCCGCCCGGTGGACCTGCTCGCCGCAGGCCGGTCGTCGGTGCCCGTCGAGCCTGGGGGCCGCCCGACGCCGGTCGGGGAGCCGGCGCCGTACGTCGCGGTCGTCGCCGACCTCGACCCCCGCCGCCCCGACGCGGCCCCGGTCGCGCTGGCCCTGGAGTCGGGCCGGACCCGGATGACGGCGCTGCTCGACGAGACGGTGTCCCTGCGGGTCGAGGCCGGCGGCGGGTCGGTGCGGCACCGCAGCCGCCGCCACGCGCGGCCACGCGGCCCGGTCGGGGCCCTCGGGCTGGCGCTGACCGGCACCCACCTGACCGCGCTGAGCCACGAGGCGGGCCGGTGGCACGCCCGGGCCCGGGTCGACCTGGCCGCCGAGCACGCGCTGGACAGCCGCGCAGAGGAGTGGCTGGCCGGCCTCGCCGCCGCTGTGAGCGGACCGGCCGCGACGGCACGGGCGGGCGGGTTCGGCCAGCTGGGCCTGCGCGACGTCCGGCTGGTGTCGCATGCCGACGGCGGCCCGGTGCGGGACGCCGGAGGCGGGCTGCTGCTCAGCGCGACCAGCGCCGGACCGGGCTTCTTCGACACCGCGCACACCTCCGTGTGGGCTCTCCAGCCGGCCTCGCTGGAGCTGCGGCACCGCGCGGACCTGTTCTTCCGCCGGCCCGACCGCCCAGGCGTGTACGGCGACCATGCCACGCACCTGGTCCGCCGCAACGAGCACTGGCTGGTGGCGACCAGCACCTGGGGCGACTTCCGGCCGGGCCGGGCCGACGCGAGCGTCGCGGTCACGGTCGCCGAGACCGATGCGGACCTGACCACGGGCCGGCACCTGCTCGACACCAGACCCCTGCGCCTGCCCACCCACGGGCTTCGCTCCGTCGGGGTCTGGGACCCACATCTGGTGCGCGACGGTGGGGAGTGGCTGGTCGGCTACGTCAGCGCGACGCGGTTCTTCTCCTTCCACCCGGTGCTCGCCGCCGGACCCGACCTGGACCGGCTGGAGCTGCGGGGCGCGGCGCGGTCCCGGCGGGCCACCGAAGGCACCACGCTGGTGCGCATCGACGGCCAGTGGCGGGTGCTGGCCAGCGACGGCCGGGACAACGACCCGGGCGCTCGCGGCCGGTACCCGGTCTTCGACCTGACGCTGAGTGAGGTGGGCGTCCTGGACGCTCCGTACCCGAGCAACATCCCGTGGCCCACCGTGGTCCCAGACGGTGCCGGCTGGCTGCTGGTCACCTTCGACGGCACCCGGCACGGCGGCGGGCTGCCCGGCTACGGCACCCACGGCGACGTCGTCGTGATGCGGTCCGGACGGCAGGCGTAGCGCCGAGACGGCCGGTGGGCCGGGCAGGCTGCCCGACCCACCGGCGAGGTCACGTGGCGGAGCTCACGCGGGTGGGGTCACGCGGAGCCCTGGAACACCCGGTCGCGGCCGGGCCCGCCGACCAGCACGTCGCGGCCGGGGCCGCCCTCGAGCAGGTCCCGGCCGGGCCCGCCGTACAGCCGGTCGCGCCCGCCGTTGCCCTGGAGGTGGTCGTTCCCGACGCCGCCGAGGAGGGTGTCGTTGCCGCCGTTGCCCTCGATCTGGTCGTTGCCGCTCGCGCCCTGGATGCGGTCGTTGCCGGCGTTGCCTTCGAGGTCGTCGCGCTCGGAGCCGCCGTTGACCCAGTCGCGGCCGGTGCCGCCCTCGACCTCGTCACGCCCCGCGCCCGCACAGATGACGTCGTTGCCGCCCTTGCCTTCGATCTCGTCGCTGCCGCCCCGGGCCACGATCACGTCGCGAGCGGCGGTGCCTTCGATCTCGTCCGCACCGTTGGTGCCGACGATGGTCGCGGCGAACCCGTTGCAGGTCGGCGCGGCCGCCTCCGCGGAGGTCGCCGTCGCGAGCCCGAGACCGCCCGCCGCCACCAGCGGCACCACGGCCACGGCAGCGATCCGGCGCCGAGGGGTCGAGACCTGTCGGATGGACATCATGAGTTCCCTTCTGTTCGCTTTCCGTGCTCGGTCGGGAGGGCCGTCCGCCCCGGGGGAGCGTCGTGGACCCTCGATCGGGAACCTGTCATGGACCTCCTGTGTCTGCTGATCGAGGTGCCCCGGCTCGGCACCGCACCGCGGCGCCTGGGGCCACCGGCCGTCTGCGACCGGTCGAGCCTGGGCTGGTACCCGGCTCCCTTCCGCCGGATTCGGTGGATCAGACCACCGGGCCGCCGGTCCGCCCCGGGGGTCGGCGGGCCAGCCGGCCCGGTTGTGGGGTCCCGGCAGGGATCCCGGCTCGTGATGTCGCATCTTGGCCCGCTCCGGCTCGGCGCCGGTCAGGCCACCACGGAGAGCGCGGCGGCGACGGCGAAGCCCAGTACGGCGGCCAGCCCGGCGCGGTCCTGCGCGCGGTCCTTGGCCTCGGGGACCATCGAGCCCACCAGCATCACCAACAGCGCGCCCGCGGCGAACCCGTCGACGAACCCTTCGAGGCCGGGCCCGGCCACCCGCGCGACGGCCCACCCTGCGACGGTGGCGACGGCGCACACGACCGCGACCGCCGACCACCCGAGCAGCACCATCCGGTGCGGCCGGCCGGCGGCCCTCATGTCGGCGGCGGAGCCGATCGCCTCGGGCAGGTTGGAGACGAAGATCGCCACCAACAGGGCGACGCTGACCCCCTCCCCCGCGGAGATGCCGATGCCGAGGACCGCCTGCTCCGGGATGCCGTCCAGGAGGGCGCCCAAGGCGAGCGACAGGCCGGCGCCGCCGCCGGACCGGCCGCCGAGGCGCTGCACACCCTGGTCGGCGGCGTAGTACGCGCACGCACCGGCGGCCAGACCGGTCGCGAGCGGTGCCGCGCCGCTGGCCAGGAAGCCACCCGCCGCCAGCTCGAAGGAGATGCTGGAGATCAGCGCTCCGGCTCCGAAGCCAAGGACCAGCCCCACGACCGTGTCGCTCCAGGTGCGCAGCACCCCCAGAACGGCTCCCACGACGAGGGAGGACGCCGCCAGGGCCCCCCATCCCAGGGCAGCCGTCACGGCCGGTCGTCGCCTCCGGTCGCGACCGGCGCCCGGAACGCGATCGCGGACTCCAGCAGCCGCAGGCAGGCACCGACCGCCTGGTCCACCACGTCGGCCGGCTCGCCGTCGAGCTGGAGCCGGTGGCTCTCCACGTGGCCGAGCACCGAGGTCGCGACGAAGACGGTGCCGGGCGGCTCCCCCTCCTCGGGACCCGGTCCGCCCACCCCCGTGGCGGAGACCACGGCGTCGGCGCCCAGCAGGCCCGCGGTCGCCTGCGCCATCTGCCGCGCGCACGCGTCGGTGACGACCCGGTCGCTGTCCAGCCCGAGCAGGTCCTGCTTGACCTGCGTGGAGTAGGCGACGACGCCGCCGCGGAACCAGGTCGTGGTCTCCGGCGCCGCACCCAACGTGGCCGCCAGGTTCCCGCAGGTCAGGGACTCCGCCACCCCGACCTGCAGGCCACGGGCCCTCGCGAGCGCAGCGACGCGCGCGGCGCGGTCCTCGTCAGCCACGTTCGACCTCTCCTCTCCTCCCGGCTGGGCAGAAGCCACAAGTCAACCCCCATTGGCGAGCGCCTCGGCGGCCACCCGGAGATCGGCCACGAGCGCAACCAGGTCCTCCTCGCGCCGCCGCGACCGCAGCACGGCCGACGGGTGGACCGTCGGCACCACCCAGCCGGGCGGCGCGGCCAGCTGGTGCGCCGGCGGCCAGCTCCGGCGGCGGCCGCGCAGCTCGGTGACGCGGAAGGCCGGGCCGAGGACGGCCTGGCCGGCCGTCGCGCCGAGGGTGACCACGCCGACCGGGCGTACGACGTCCAGCTCGGCGAGCAGCCACGGCTCGCAGGCCGCCACGTGGACCCGGCTCGGCGACTTGTGGATGCGCTGCCTCCCCCGGGTCCCGGAGAACCGGAAGTGCTTCACCGCGTTGGTGACGTACACCTCGCCGCGGTCGATCCCCGCGGTCTCCAGCGCGCGGTCGAGCAGCTCCCCGGCCGGGCCGACGAACGGCTCCCCGGCCCGGTCCTCGCGGTCTCCCGGCTGCTCCCCGACCAGCATCAGCGCCGCGTCCGCCGGACCGTCGCCGAGGACGGCCTGGGTGGCGTCGACGTAGAGCTCGCAACCGCGACAGTCCTGCACCGCCGTGCGCAGGCTGGCCAGCGAAGGCCGCTGCGGGACCCAGGCCCGGGCGCCTGGCCGCGGTGGCCGCGCGGTCACGGCGCCGTACGGCGGAGACGGGTCACCCTCGACGCGTTCCCGTCGCCACGACCCGGGAAACGCCCGAGGTCTCGGGTGCCGCTCGCACCTGGCCACCACCATCGGCGCGCCGGCTCGGCGCGACCACGGACACTGGCTCACCCGGATCACAGGCCGATCCGGCGCCCCGCGTGCTCCGGTGGGGGCACGAGGAGGGCGGCGGCCCCCGACGCGACCTGCGGCGGCAGCTGCGTGGACCGGCCCAGCCGGGTGTCGACGTGGACCCCGAGCACCTCCTCGGTGGCGCGCAGCCGCCCGGCTGCCCACATCTCGTGCCAGAGCCACAGCTTCTTGGCCGCGCAGCCGATGACCGACGAGCGCACCTCGAGGTCGGCACCGGCGGAGACCTCGGCCAGGTAGCGGATGTGCGCCTCCACGGTGTACAGCGAGCCACCCGTGCGCGACCGGTACTCCGGTCCCAGGCCGACCGCGTCCATCACCGCGTCGGTGGCGTGGCCGAACACCAGCACGTAGTAGGGCTCCGAGACGTGCCCGTTGTAGTCGATCCACGCGTCTTGGACCGGCTCCCGCCAGGTGAGGGTCATACCCTGCCCAGGGCGCGCAGGATCGCGATGACGCCGCGGTCGCGCTCGGCGACGAGGGCGTCGATCGTGCGTCCGGCCGACTCGCGCTCGCAGCCGGCGACCACCTCGTCTCGCAGGGCCGGGGTGAGCTCGGCGGCGACCAGGCGGGTCCACGGCGACCGCAACGACGGGCCGAAGTGGTCCAGCATGTGCGCCATCCCGCCCTGCCCGCCGGCCAGGTGGAAGGTCAGCATCGGGCCGTGCACGGGCCAGCGCAGCCCGGGGCCGTGGGTGATGGACAGGTCGATCTGCTCCACGGTCGCCTCCCCCGCCGCCACCATGTGCAGCGCCTCGCGCCACAGCGCCTCCTGCAGCCGGTTCGCGATGAACCCCGGCACCTCGCGGTCCATCGTGATCACCGACTTGCCGGCCTGCCGATAGAAGTCCGACGCCCACGCCACCACCTCCGGGGAGGTCGCCTTCCCGCCGACCACCTCCACGAGCGGGATCAGGTACGGCGGGTTGAACGGATGGCCGACCACCGTCCGCTCCGGACGGGCACACGCGGCCTGCAGCTCGGTCGCGCCGAACCCCGACGTGGAGGAGGCCACCACCACCTCGGGTGGGGCGGCCGCGTCGATGTCGGCGAGCAGCTGCTGCTTCAGCTCGAGGATCTCCGGGGCGCTCTCCTGCACGAAGTCCGCCGGTCCGACCGCGTCTGCCAGGTCCGCGCCCATCGTCAGGCGGTCTGGCCTGGCCCCGTGGGCGAGCCCCAGCTCGGCCAGCGCCGGCCACGCGGCCTCGACCAGGTGCCGCAGCCGGGGTTCGGCGTCGGCGGCGGGGTCCCAGGCGCGCACGTGGTACCCGCGGGCCAGGAAGTACGCCGCCCAGCCTCCGCCGATCACGCCCGCGCCGACGCAGGCGACGGTGCGCACCTGCTCCGGCAGCAGCCGGGCGGGGTCAGCCACCGTGCCAGCCCCGCGGCTTCAGCCTGAGCATCTCGCGGGCCTGGTCGGGCGTGGCCACCTTCGCGCCCATGGCCTCGATGATCGTGCGGGCGCGCTCGACCAGCTGGGCGTTGGTGGCCTTGACTCCGCGCTCGAGGTACAGGTTGTCCTCCAGGCCGACGCGCACGTGGCCGCCGAGCAGCATCGACTGGGCCACCCAGGGCATCTGCATGCCGCCCAGCGCGAACGACGCCCACACCGCCCCGGGCGGCAGCTGGCCGACCATCGTGGCCAGCAGGGCCGGGTCCGCGGGTGCGCCGTACGGGATGCCCATGCACAGCTGGAACAGCGGCGGGTCGTCGATGAGCCCTTCCTCGACCAGCTTGCGCGCGAACCAGAGGTGACCGGTGTCGAAGATCTCCATCTCCACGCGGACGCCGAGCTGCTGGATGTGCCGCGCACCGTCGCGCAGCATGTCCGGGGTGCTCACGTAGACCAGGCTGCCCTCGCCGAAGTTGAGGCTGCCGCAGTCCAGGGTGCAGATGTCGGGCATGACCTCGCCGACGTGCGCGAGCCGCTCCACGCCGTTGACCAGGTCGGTGCCCTCGACGAACCTCGTCGGCTCCTGGCGGTCCAGCACCAGGTCGCCGCCCATCCCGGCCGTGGTGTTGACGATGACGTCGACGCCGCTGGCGCGGATGCGCTCGACCGCCTCGCGGTAGTACCGCACCTCCCGCGACCCCTGGCCCGTCGCCGGCTCCCGGACGTGCACGTGCAGCACGGTGGCCCCGGCCCGGGCGGCGGCGATCCCGGACTCCGCGATCTGCTCGGGGGTCACCGGGACGTGCTCGGACCTCCCGGTGGTGTCGCCGGCGCCGGTGAGCGCGCAGGTGAGGATGACGGTCCGGTTCATCTGCTTCTCCTCTGGGGTCTCCACTTCGGATGGGGTCAGGCGGCGCGGCCCGCCGCGGCGCTGCGCGCCAGCTCGGGCAGGGCCAGGTAGGTGAGGTCCCGGCACTGCCGGTCCACCAGCGGGTCGGCGTGCGGCCACCTCGACGTCTTCACCACGGCGACCCCCAGGTCACGGTCCACGAAGCCGAACTGCCCCCTGCTGCCGTCGGCGGTCACCCGCCGCCCCTCGTCGTCCAGCGGCCACCAGTGGTAGCCGAAGCCGGCGTGCGTCGTCATCGCGCTCGGCAGCCGGCCCGGGCGCAGGAACGGCAGCGAGGGTACGGCGCAGTCCCGCAGCCAGGCCTCGTCGAGGAGGCGCGCCCGGTCGCCGTCCGCCACCCTGCCGTCCAGCTGGAGCATCGCCAGCCGCGCCCAGTCCCGCGCCGACGCGGCCAGCCCGCCCCCGGCCAGCGCCACCCCGTCCACGTCGGTGGCCACGACCGCCTCGCCCTGGCAGCCCAGCCGCCGCCACAGGTCGGCCAGCGCCGCCACGAATCCGGCGCCGGTGGCCCGCTCGCGGACCCAGTCCAGCACCTGGGAGTCGGCGGTGCAGTACTCGAACCTCGTCCCGGGCGGGACCGCCGCGCCGACGTCGCGGAGCAGGGCCCGGGAGGCGGTCGCGCCACCGGCGAAGCAGCCGACCAGCCGGGTGGCCGGGCCGCCGGGGTCGCGGTGGTCCTCCACCCAGTCCACCCCGGTCGTCATGGTCAGTACGTCGAGGACGCGGCACGCCTCGTAGCCGCTGCCGGCCAGCTCCGGCACGTGGTCGACCACCCGGTCCTCCACCCGCAGCCGGCCGGCGCGCACGGCCGTCCCGACCAGGTGCGCGAGCGCCGACTTGGTCATGGACGCACCGAGCAGCAGGTCGTCCGGCCCGACGCCGGCGGCGTACCACTCGTGGACCACCGTTCCCCGGTCCACCACCAGCAACGAGGTGGAGGCGGTGCCGTCGCGCCAGTCCTGCACCGTGTTCATCCGGCCCGCGCCGGCCACCACCGCCTCCAGCGGCCGCAGCCGCGTCGGCAGCGGCCGGGGCTCGGTCGCCGGCACGCGTGCGTACCGCCAGGCGCCGGAGCCCGCGGACAGGTGCGGGTTGACCAGCTCGAGCGCGCCCAGCCCGGTCGCGGCTTCAGTGGTCATCCATGGACCGTCCCGCTGCGGCTGGTTGCGCCGGACCAGCCGCCGCCAATCCCGCTGGTTGAGGAGCCGGAGCGCTAGCGGAGGCGTCTCGAAACCAGCGGGACCCTGGCAGGGTCCCAGCCCGGGCGCCGGTGGTTTCGAGACGCTCGCCAGCTCGCTCCTCAACCACCGTGGGCTCGCACGCTCGCTGCTCAAGCACCGTGGGCTCGCAAGCTCGCTGCTCGACCACCGTGCGCTCGCACCTGGACCACCACCGGGGTCAGTCGATGCGGGGGCTGTTCGCGAGGAGGGCCTTGGTGTAGTCCTCCCGCGGGGAGTCCATCACCTCGACGACCGGCCCGGACTCGACGACCCGGCCGTCGTGCAGGATCTGCACGCGCGCGGCGATCGACCGGACCAGCGCCAGGTTGTGGGTGACGAAGAGCATGCTGATACCGCGCGACTTCCGCAGCCCTTCCAGCAGCGCCACGATCGACCCCTGCACCGACACGTCGAGTGCCGAGGTGATCTCGTCGCAGACCAGCACGTCGGGCTCCGCGGCGAGCGCGCGGGCGATGGCGACGCGCTGCCGCTCGCCTCCGGAGAGCCGGTTGGTCTGCAGCTTCAGCACCGTCGGCCCGAGGGCCACCTGCTCCAGCAGCTCCACGACCCGGTCGGTGGCCGCCTTTCCCGAGGCGATCCCGAACAGCTCCAGCGGCCGGCGTACGATCTGCTCGATCGTCGACCGGGGGTTCAGGGACAGGTAGGGGTTCTGGAAGATGTACTGGACCCGCTTGCGCTCCTCGGCGGTGCGCTTGCGGGCTCCCTTGGCCAGCTCGATGCCCTCCACGCTGATCGATCCGGTCCACTGCTTGTGCAGCCCACCGACGCAGCGGGAGATCGTGGTCTTGCCGCTGCCCGACTCGCCGACCAGGGCGACGCACTCGGCCGCGGCCACGTCGAAGCCGACCCCGTGCACGACGCGCTTGTGACCGTAGAAGACCTCCAGGTCGACGACGTCGAGGACCACCTCGCGCGACTCCCCGGGGGCCGCGTCGGGCACCGTACCGAGGTTGATGTCCCACTCGCCGATCTCGTCCAGGCGGATGCAGCGGGCGGTGTGGCCCGGGGCCACCTCGTACGGCGGCGGGTCGACGGTCGCGCACGTCGGTCGCATGTGGGGGCACCGGTCGTGGAAGCGGCAGCCCTCCGGACGCCGCCCCGGGCCGGGAGTGCGGCCGGGTATGCCGCTGAGCGCGCGAGCCTGCTTCAGGTGCGGGATGGCGTCGAGCAGCGCACGGGTGTACGGGTGCGCCGGCTCGGCGAAGATCGACTCGCGGGGGCCGAGCTCGACGACCCGCCCGGCGTACATGACCGCGACGCGGTCCGCGATGTTGGCGATCACCGCGAGGTCGTGGGTGACGTACAGGGCGGCGACGTTGTGAGAACGACACAAAGTGCCCATGGTGTCCAGCACCATGCCCTGGGTGGTGACGTCCAGCCCGGTCGTCGGCTCGTCCAGCACCAGCACCTTGGGCCGCGGCAGGAACGCCATGGCCAGCGCGACCCGCTGCACCTGGCCGCCCGAGAGCTGGTGGGGGTAGCGCCGCAGGAACTCGTCGTCGCTGGGCAGCCCGACCTCCTGCAGTCCGGCGCGGGCCCGCCGGTCGCGCTCTGCCGCGGTGCCGATGGAGCGCAGCTCGAGCAGCTCGACCAGCTGGCGGCCGATGCGGATGCTCGGGTTCAGGGCCGAGGCGGGGTCCTGCGGCATGTAGGCGATCTCCTCGCCGCGGAGCTGCCGCACCTCCTTCACGCTCAGGGTCAGCACGTCGCGGCCGCCGAACAGCACCCGGCCGCTCTCGATCTCGGCCCCCTCGCGGGCGTACCCGAGCAGGGCGGTGCCGACGGTGGTCTTGCCGGACCCGGACTCGCCGACCAGGCCGACGACCTCGCCGGGCCTGAGGACGAGGTCGATGTCGTCGACGACGTCGACGTGCCGGCCGGTGAGCCCGACCCGCAGGTCCTCGACGGTGCAGGCGGCGTCCCCGGTCGCGGCCGGAGCCGCCGGGGTCGTGGTCACCGTTCGCCCCCCTTCGCCGCGAGCTGGGTGATGCCGTCGGCCATCAGGTTCGTGCCGATGGTGAAGATGCCGATGACGATGACCGGGGCCAGGACGCCCCACGGCTGGACTAGCAGCCCCAGGCGGTTCTCGTTGATCATCACGCCCCAGTCGGCCGCGCCGGGGTCGGTGGCGAAGCCCAGGAAGCCGATGCCGGCGACCATGCCGATGGAGTAGGTGAGCCGCAGGCCGGCCTCGGCGAGCAGCGGCGCGTTCATGTTGGGCAGCACCTCGGCCAGGATGATCCGCAGCCGGCTCTCGCCCAGCGCCTCCGCGGAGGCGACGAAGTCGCGCGAGACCAGGCCGAGCGCCACGCCGCGGGCCATGCGGGCGACGCGTGGCGCATGGGACACGCCGACCAGCAGGACGATCATCCACCACTGGGGCTGGTCCACCGACGACAGCACGAGCAGCGCGAGCAGGATCTGCGGGAACGCCAGCATCACGTCGTTGAGCCGCATGATGACCTCGTCGGCCCACCCGCCGGCGTACGCCGCCACGACCCCGATGAGGATGCCCAGGACCATGCCGAGCAGCGTTGCCAGGAAGGAGATGACCAGGATCGAGCGACCTCCCCAGAGCACCCGGCTCCACACGTCCTGGCCGAGGTAGTCGGTGCCGAGGAACGACCCCTCCATCGTGAACGGCTTGCCGACGATCTCGTGCTCGCCGTACGGAGCGACCCACGGGCCGACGATCGCGAAGACCACCACCGCAAGCGTGATCACCAGGCCGACCAGCAGCCTGCGCTCGCGGGTGACCCGCCCGACCGTGCTCGTGGTGGCCGTGCTCATCTCGTCGGCCTTCCTCCCCGCCGGCGCGCCGGTGTCGGCTCGGTCATGAGGTGACCGCCGTCCGCGCGCGGGGGGTGAACAGTATGGACAGGATGTCGGCGACCAGGTTCACCCCGACGTACACCGCGGCGATGATCATGCTCAACGCCTGCACCATCGGGAAGTCGCTGTTGCGCACGCTGTCCACGAGGCTGGCGCCGATCCCCGGGTAGGAGAACAGGTACTCCACGATGACCACGCCGCCGGCCAGCCACGCCAGCTGCAGGGCGATCACCTGGATGCCCGGGACGATGGCGTTGAGCAGCGCGTGCTTGCGCATCACCACCCGTTCCGGGATGCCCTTGAGCCGGGCCAGCTCGACGTAGTCGCTGTCGATCACCTCCAGCAGCGTGCTGCGCAGGATCCGGATCACGTACGGCGACACGGCCAGCACCAGCGTCGCCACCGGCAGGATCATCGAGGCGGGGTTGTGCCAGGGCCCCTCGCCGCCGGCGCTGATGGTGACCGCGGGCAGGACGTGGAAGACGGTCGTGGAGAACAGGGCGACCAGCAGGATGCCGATCACGAACTCGGGCAGCCCGGCGAGCCCGAGCAGCACCACCTGAATGACCTGGTCGAGCCGCTTGCCGCGCGCGTTCACGGTCAGCAGCGCGACGCCGAAGGCCAGCGGGATCATCACGACCGCGGAGACGAGCACCAGGACGGCGCTGTTGACCACGCGGTCGCCGATCAGCGTGGACACCTCCTGCTGGTTCGCGGTGGAGATGCCGAGGTCGCCGGTGAGCAGCCCGCCCAGCCAGTCGAAGTAGCGCTGGATGAGCGGCTGGTCGAGGTTGAGCTGCTCGGTCAGGATGGCGACCCGGCCCGGGCTCGCCGCGTAGTCCTTGCCGAGGATGGCGCGGATCGGGTCGCCGAGTGCGGCGGTCGCGAAGAACACCAGCACCGAGACCAGGAACAGCGTGAGCAGCGCCGTACCGATGCGGCGGAGCAGCCACCACGTCCATGCCATCGCCGCCGAGCGGCCGCGGGGCGGCTCGGGCGAGCCGACCTTCACAGTGACCGGACCCGCCTCCGTGGGGGTGACGATCTCGCTCATCAGGACGCCCCCTCCACGAAGGAGACCCGCTGGAACTTGAACGACGAGCAGGGCAGGTAGCGGTGGGGCACGAAGCCCTGGACCAGGTTGGAGTATCCGTCGACCTGACGCTTGAAGCCCCAGATGATGAAGCCGCCGCGCTCGAACTCGATCACCTGCGCGGCATGCAGCAGCGCGCTGCGACGCTGGTCGTCGGGCTCTCGACGGGCCTTGGCGACCAGCGCGTTGAACTGCGGGTCGTCGAAGTGGGTCTCGTTGTACGGCGAGCTCTTCTGCGAGCTGGCGGCCACCTGTGGGAGGTAGTTGCGGGTGTTCCAGAAGTCCTGCGCGAACGGCCAGGACAGGTACTGGTCGCCGTAGAAGGTGTTGGGGTCCGCCTTGGTGAGCCGCACGTCGATGCCGCCTTTCCGGGCCTGTTCGACGAACAGGTTGGCGGCCTCCACGCCGCCCGCGCCGACCGCGTCCGAGGTGACCAGCTCGACCTGCAGGTCCGGCTGCCCGGCCTGCTTGAGCAGCGAACGCACCTGGTCGAGGTCCTGCTCTCGTTGCGGCAGGTCCTTGGCGTAGGCGGGGTCGAAGGGCGCGTAGAGGTCGTTGCCGAGGAAGCCGTAGCCGTTCAGGGCCTGGTCGATCATCTGCTGGCGGTCGACCACCATCCGCAGCGCCTGGCGGACCCGCACGTCCTTGAACACCCCGGCGTCGACGCGCATCGTGAACGGGATCCACGCCCCGGTCTCCGAGACCAGCGCCGACGAGCCCTGGCTGCCGATCGAGTCGACCAGGTAGGTGGGCAGGTTGTCGACGCTCTGCACCTGACCCGCGAGCAGTGCGTTGACCTTGGCCGCGGCGTCGGCGAAGTCGTAGATGACCAGCTCGTCGACCCACGCCGGCTGTCCCCAGTAGTCGTCGTGACGCGCGAAGCGGCTCAGCTGGCCGGGCAGGAACGCCTCGTACTTGAAGGCGCCGGTGCCCACCGGCTTCGCCAGGTCGAAGTCGGTGGGGACGACGCCGACGGTGTACTCGGCGAGCAGCTGGTCCAGGACGGCGTACGGCGAGGTGAGCTGGAGCCGGATCGTGTACGGGTCCAGCACCCTGGACGCCTTGAGGTCGAGCACCTCGGCGATCGGCACGCCGCCGGGCGAGGTGTTGTCCGGGTCGGTGACCCGCGACAGGGTGAACATCACGTCCTCGGCGGTCATCGTCTTCCCGTGGTGGAACACGACGTCCTCGCGCAGCCGGACGGTCCACTGCGTCGCGTCCCGGTTCGGGCGCACCGAGGTGGCCAGTGCGGGCTGGATCGTGTAGTCCTCGTCCCAGAACAGCAGCGGCTCGTAGAGGTTGTTGCACCGCGCGATGTCGGGGTTCGTCACCGGGAAGTGCGGGTCGAGGGTGTCCTTGAGCCCGCCGCCGGTGGCGCCGTGGCTGAACACTCCCCCGGCCTTCTGCGGCGCGTCGGGGTCCGGCTTGGGCGGCACCGCGCCGCAGCCGGCGAGCCCACCCGCTCCGGCCACGCCGAGGGCGGCGAAGGCGCCGAACCGCAGCGCCTCCCGACGGGTGACGGCGGAGGTCTCCACGGCGGTGCGGGCTGCGCGGGGTGGTTCGTCGTTCGCCATGCGAACCCCCTTCGAACGATGCGAACATAGGCTCGGGGGTTCGAGGAGGTCAAGGAGGACTCGCCGATGTCGGCGCAACCGCTCGGTCGCGAGGGACACCGGGTCGCGCCCGCGGACGTGGCGCGGGGTACTAGGTCGCGCCGGCCGGTCACGGTCCAGTCGGTGGAGCGGGCGGTCCGGCTGCTGCGGGCGGTCGCCGCCGCCTCCGGGCCCGGGGCGACCGCGACCGAGCTCGCCGCGCGGTGCGGGCTCAACCGGGCGACCGCCTGGCGGCTGCTGGTCACGCTGGAGTCCCAGCGGCTCGTGGCGGTGGACGCCGAGACCGGCCGCTACACCGTCGGCCCGGGCGTCGCCGACCTGACCGGGGGGTCCCACGTGGCCGCTTTGGTGGCCGCCGCTCGGCCCACCCTCGAGCACCTGGCCGCGGCCACGGGCGAGACCGCCGCTCTCGCGGTGGACGGGCCGGCCGGCCTCACCTACGTCGACGAGGTGGCCCCCGCCGCCGTCGTCGCGGCCGCCTGGCGCGGCCGTTCCGTTCCGCTGCACGCGACGTCGACGGGGAAGGTGCTGCTCGCCTTCTCCGGCGACGCCGTCCTGGTCGCCCTCCTCGAGGCCGGCCTCAGGGCGTACACCGCGACGACGGTCACCGACCCGGCGCTGCTGCGCGCCGAGCTGGAGGCGACCCGCCGGCGCGGGTACGCGGTGTGCGGCGGCGAGTACGAGACCTCGGCGTACGGCGTCTCCGCGCCCGTCCTGGACGGCGCCGGCCGGCTGCGAGCGGTCCTGAGCGTCTGGGGCCCCGCGGACCGGGTCACCGAGGACCGCTTCGCCGCCCTCGGCACCCTGGTCGCCGCGACCGCTCGCCAGCTGCCCGCCGGCTGAGCCCGAGCCACCGGGTCTCGACACGCCTCCGCTACCGCTCCGGCTCCTCGACCAGCCGGGACGCGCGCCCCCACCGGTGGTTGAGGAGGGCGAGCCGCTAGG
>JBIOUF010000202.1:0-2080 GCA_044866695.1 Nocardioidaceae bacterium
AGCGGCACGAGGGGCAGGATGTGCCCGTATGCCGGACAGGCGCTGAAGAGAACTCGCATGGTCCCAGTGCACCCGGCGGAGTGAGGCCAGGGCATCGGGAGGCCATACCTGGGAGGCCGCTGAACAAACGGGGTGTGGGGTTGTCGGCTCGGGTGGGTCTTGCGATGACCGGTCGGCACGAACTGTCGAAGGCCGATGCGGGACAATCCTGCTCGCGAGGGACCTTAACTCGAACATGACCCGTGGTGGCCTTCAGAGGTGTTCTCGGCTGAGGTCAGGCCAGTCGCCACCGGCCTTGGTTGAAGGTCAACCCGAGGGCGAGCAGGCGGCGCAGGTTGAGGCCGGCGACCCGGTGGTGCAGCCAGGCGTTGTTCTTCGCGACGCCTCGGTATGGGACTCGCCGGTTGCGGTGGACCAGCCAGGCGATGCTGCGTTCGACCAGTGGCCGTTTCGCTCGGTAGGTCTCGCGGAAGGCCTGGTCTTGGGCGTGTTGCCGGTGGCGCCGTAGCAGCTTCTCGTGCTGGTGGACGGTGATCTTGCGGCCGCGCGCTGAGGTGGTGCACCGGTCCCGCAGCGGGCAGTCGCGACAGGCCGCGCCGAAGGTCACCCGTCGCTTGGCCGACAACGGGCGGGTCAGTCCGTTCGGGCAGGTCAGCGTGCCAGCTTGGTCGTCGTAGGTGAAGTCATCGGCGGTGAATCCGCCCGGGACAGCCGGCGGAGTCGGCCGTGGCTTGATCGTGGCCTGACGGCCAGCGCGATCCAGCGCATCCAACATCTGTCCGGTGCCGTAGGCGGAGTCACCCAACACCTCAATCGGTGCCGCGTCCTGGGCCGGCGGCCCGTCCTGGGCGACGCCGCCAGCCATCGGCGAGTTGGCCGCGGTTGACACGGTCGCGTCGCTGTCCAGCAGCGTCGCGCCGACGGCGGCATCGCTGTTCTCGGGCCCGTTGGTCTTGGTCAGCCGCACCGCGGTGGTCAGCCCGCTGTCGGGTTCGACGACCACGTGGGCCTTGAACCCGTCCTGGCGGCGTTCCCGGCTCTTGTGGGCATGGCGGGCCTCCGGGTCCACCGTGGAGATCACCCGATCCGGGGCGACCTTGCGGGCGATCCGCCACCGTCCGTCCGTGCCATCAGAGCCCTCGGCAGGTTCCACGTCCTGCCCGGCGATCAGCGCCAGCAACACCACCGCTTCGGCCGCCGCCCCGCCAGCTGCGCTGATCGCCTCGACGTCCAACCTGGCAAGCAGCACCAACGCATCATTGACCAGCGCCGACACCAGATCCTCCCGCGCCGCCTCGTCATCCCAGGCGATCCGTGGCTTACCCGGCTGGGTGTAGTCATGGCCGGTGCAACAGGCGGCGACGATGTCGGCGGCGCCGGGCACATCGCGGGCCACCCGCCGGATCGCGGCGATCAGCTGAGTGACGGTGTCTTGGCGGGCCACCGCATCATCGAGCACCGTCGAATCCAATGCCCGCCGGGTGCGGCCCGCGACCGCCCCGGTCTCGATAATCACCTGGCGCACCACCTCGAAGATCCGGTGCGGCCGCGCCGACCCAGCCAGCCGGCGCCGCCAATACGTCAACGTCGACGGGTGGAACGAGCCGGCATCAACCGCCACGCCGCAGGCAGCCTTCCAGCGCAGATCGAACGTGACCGCCTCGGCGGCCTCCCGATCTGACAACCCATGCAGCGTCTGCAGCACAATCACCGCGGCGACCACATCGGGCGGCACCGAGGGCCGGCCCCGACCCGACGGGAACAAGTCCTCGAACATCGCCGCCGGGAACAACCGTCCACGGTGCTCGGCCAGCAGACCGAACACGCTGCCCTCCGGCAACAGATGCCCAGCCACCGACTCCACGTCCAACAAATCGCGCTGATCCTGCGAGCGTCCCTGCACACCCCAACTGTCTCAGCCGCAACACAGCAACCCCAGAAGGCGCGCGATTGTTCAGCACCCTCCTAGGTCGTCCCGGCGCTCTCCGGGCGCGGCCGGGCGGTCTACGCGCAGGTCAACACTCATGAGCTCGCTCGTCAGGACCACAAACGTCTTCGTCGACCCGGACGAGTCCGCCAA
>JBIOUF010000203.1:0-3146 GCA_044866695.1 Nocardioidaceae bacterium
GCGGCTCGTGGGACCCTGCGGAGGAGGAGGCGTTCAAGGAGCCGATCCGGCGCCAGTACGACGCCCAGGGCTCGCCGTACTACTCCACGGCCAGGCTCTGGGACGACGGCGTGATCGACCCGGCCGACACCAGACGCGTGCTCGGCATGGGCCTGGCGGCGGCCGCCCATGCCCCGGTGCCCGCCCCCTCCTACGGCGTGTTCCGGATGTGACGTGATGCCGACGACGTTGCGGAGGCGGACCACGGGCATGAGAAGCGAGCGGAGCGAGCCAGGGACGCTGCGGACTCGGCCACGGGTCACCGCACCGCGGCGCCGGCGACCACAGGCCCGGCGACGCTTGACCGCCCAGCCCGACGCCCGTCACACCAGGAAGGCAGACCAGTGAGCGCGCAGGTCTCCACCCTGCTGGTCGCCAACCGCGGCGAGATCGCGCTGCGGGTGATCCGGGCCGCCCGGGGCCTGGGCATCCGCACCGTCGCGGTGTACTCCGACGCCGACCGGGGGGCGCCGCACGTGCGGGCGGCCGACACCGCCGTCCGGCTCGGGCCGACCCCGGCTGCGGCGTCGTACCTGCGCGTCGACGCGGTGCTCGACGCGGCCCGGCGCACGGGTGCCGACGCCGTGCACCCGGGCTACGGGTTCCTCTCCGAGCGGGCGGAGCTGGCCCGTGCCGTCACCGACGCCGGGCTGACCTTCGTCGGCCCGCCGGCCGACGTCATCGACCTGATGGGCCGCAAGGACGCTGCCCGCGAGGTCGCGGTCGCGGCGGGCGTGCCGGTGGTCCCGGCGGTCGAGGCCGGCTCCGCCGCGGTCGACGTCCCGTACCCGCTGCTGGTCAAGGCCGCCGCCGGGGGCGGCGGCAAGGGCATGCGCGTCGTCCGCCGCCCGGCCGACCTCGACGAGGCGGTGGCCGCGGCGCGGCGCGAGGCGGCGAGCGCGTTCGGCGACGACACGGTGCTGCTGGAGCGGTACGTCGAGCACGGCCGGCACGTGGAGGTGCAGGTGCTGGCAGACCACCATGGCACGGTGCTGCACCTGTTCGAGCGGGACTGCTCCGCGCAGCGCCGGCACCAGAAGGTGGTCGAGGAGGCGCCGGCCCCGACGATCTCCAGGGAGGTCCGTGAGCTGGTCACCACGGCCGCGGTGGCCCTGGCCAAGCAGGTCGGCTACACCAACGCGGGCACGGTGGAGTTCCTCGTCGCGGGCGAGGAGGCCTACTTCTTGGAGATGAACACCCGGCTGCAGGTCGAGCACCCGGTCACCGAGCTGGTGACCGGGCTGGACCTGGTGCAGCTCCAGCTGCTGGTCGCCGCCGGCCGGCCGCTGCCGCTGGGGCAGGACGACGTCGCGGTGCACGGGCACGCCCTGGAGGCGAGGGTGTACGCCGAGGACGCCTTCGGGGGCTTCCTGCCCCAGGCCGGCACCGCGACGTACGTGCGGTGGCCTCCCCGGGCGCGCGTGGACGCCGCGCTGGAGACCGGTGCCGAGGTCGGCACCGCCTACGACCCGATGCTCGGCAAGATCATCGTCCACGGACCGACCCGCGAGGCCGCCCGGCGCGCGTTGGTGGACGCGCTGGACGACACCGCCGTGCTCGGGCTGACCACGAACCTGGGCTTCCTGCGGGCCCTGGTCGCCTCGGAGCCGTTCGCCGCCTGCGAGGTGGACACCGCGTGGCTGGACGAGCACGTCCTGCCGCGTCCCTCGCCCGAGGTCGCGGCCGTCGTCGCGGCGTGGGCGGTTGCCCAGTCTGTGGGCCGGACTGTTGCCCAGTCTGTGGGCCGGTCGGTGGGCGAGGAGGAGTCGGGAGACCCGTTCGGCACCGGGGACGGCTGGCGCTCTGGCGGCCCCCCGGCGCCGGTGGTCGTCGAGCTGGACGTGGAGGGGGAGCCCCGCTGCTTCGCGGTCGGCGCGGAGACGGTGACCCGGGTGGGTGGCGGCGCGGCCTGGACGGTCCACCCGGTGGCCTCGGAGACCGGGGTCGTGCGGCTGGAGATCGACGGACTGGTCCACGAGGCCACGGTGCAGGTCGGGCCGCACCAGGTCGAGGTGGCCCACCTCGGCAACACCTTCGTCCTGGGCCGTCCGGACGCGTTCGGCCCGGCCGGCGCGCGGCCGCATTCCGACGGGTCGGTCACGGCGCCTATGCCGGGGACCGTGCTGTCGGTGCGGGTGGAGCCGGGGCAGCAGGTCGAGGAGGGCGAGACCCTGGGCACGATGGAGGCGATGAAGATGGAGCTGTCGCTGGCCGCCCCCTTCGCCGGCCGGGTCGCCTCCGTCGACGCGGCGGCGGGCGACCAGGTCGTTCTCGGCGCCGCGCTGTTCCACGTGGAACCACCGCGCGTGGAAGAGCCATCCGACGAGGGCGACGCGCCATGAGGTCGCCCCAGGTGGTCCGGGACCCGTCGCTGCCGCCGCGGGCGACGATCTACGAGGTCGGCCCCCGCGACGGGCTGCAGAACGAGAAGGCCGTCATCGCCGTGGAGACCAAGGCCGAGCTGGTGCAGCGGCTGCTCGCCGCCGGGCTGCCCATGGTGGAGGCGACCAGCTTCGTGCACCCGCGCTGGGTGCCGCAGCTGGCCGACGCCGCCGACCTGGTCGGCCTGCTGCGCGACCGGCTCGGCGATGCGGCGCTGGACCTGCCGGTGCTGGTGCCGAACGAGCGCGGCCTCGACCGTGCCCTGGAGCTCGGCTGCCGGCACGTCGCGGTCTTCGGCAGCGCCACTGAGAGCTTCGCCCGCCGCAACCTGAACCGGTCGATGGAGGAGCAGTACTCGATGTTCGCCCCCACCGTCGAGCGGGCCCGCGCGCACGGCCTGGACGTCCGCGGCTACGTCTCGATGTGCTTCGGAGACCCCTGGGAGGGCGACGTCCCAGTGGCCCAGGTGGTCCGGGCGGGCACCCGGCTGCTCGAGCTGGGCGTGTCCCGGCTCTCTCTCGGCGACACCATCGGCGTCGGCACGCCCGGCCACGTGACGGCGCTGCTGGACGCGTTCAACGCCGCCGGCGTCCCCGACGACCTCCTCGCGGTGCACTTCCACGACACCTACGGCCAGGCCCTCGCGAACGCCCACGCCGCGCTCCGCCACGGCGTCACCACCTTCGACGCCAGCGCCGGCGGCCTGGGCGGGTGCCCGTACGCCG
>JBIOUF010000204.1:0-29351 GCA_044866695.1 Nocardioidaceae bacterium
TCCAGAAGAGCGTCGGGTCGTTGTCGCCCTGGTCCAGCGAGAGCCACGCCGCACGCACGGGCTCGCGTGAGCTGTTGGAGAGCCACTCGCCCAGCACCGTGGTCTTCCCGAAGCCGGCTGGCGCGGAGACCAACGTCAGCGGCGACTCCAGACCACGGTTGAGCTGCTCGATCAGCCGCGGCCGCGGCACCTCGTTGCGTCGCCGCCGCGGGAGGCGAAGCTTGGTCTCCAGCAGCGGACCGCCCATGAGGCCATCCTGCCCTTCGCCTGCGTGCTGCGCCGGGCGTGAGCGTGGCGGCGGGTTGCCATGCGTCGGCGTCGGACCCTTCCGCCTGACGGAAAACGCTACAGACGCCCACTCCGACCACGGGTTCGCCCTGATCAGCCAGCGGACCGAGAAGGTCCAGCGCATGTACCAGCCGCGGGCCCTTCGACGAGTCTGGCGGGCTCGAAGCTTCTCGTACTGGATGACGCAGCTCCTCCACGTCGCCCCCGGGAGCAGCTCGTTCGACGTTCGCCGTCAGGTGGGCGAGCTCGACAACGTCGTGGGGACCCGGGCCGGTCGCGTCTACTTGGCCGAGCAGTACACGGGCTGGCCCACCCGCGAGCACCCCTGACCACCCTGCCGATGCCACGCATGCCCAGACGGCGGCCGGTAGCCGAGACCCCGGATGGGTTGCGTCACCCCCCTGCCGGGTTGGAGCATCGGCAAGGCCAGGTGCCGCGAGAGTCACAGCATTCAGCCGAAGTCACTGCGTAGTCGAGGATCCATGCCGCGCCACGTCGACCTCAACCTCTTGGGACCGTTGCAGGCCCTGCTGGAGGAGAGAAGCGTGACCCGGGCGGCCGCGCGGCTGGGAGTGAGCCAACCGGCCATGAGCGCTTCCCTGGCGAAGCTACGCCGGCATTTCCAGGACCCCCTGCTGGCCAGGACTGGCAACGTCTACGAGCTGACGCCGCTCGCCCGGCAGCTCCTCGGACCGACCGACGCGGCACTCATGGCGGTCCGCCGGGTGTTCGATCATGAGGGGCAGTTCGATCCCTCGACCAGCGAACGCGACTTCACCGTGGTCATGTCGGACTATGCAACGGCGGTTCTGGGGCCCGTGGTGTCCAGGAGACTGCACGTCGCGTCGCCGGGCTCGCGCCTCGTCATCCAGGCGCTCGCGCCGCAGGTGGTCGACACCGCCCCCGACTCGCTGCGCTCGCGGGACCTGCTGGTGATGCCGCACGGCTTCCTCACCGGGTTGGAGCATCGAGACCTCTACGAGGACAACTGGGTCTGCCTCGTCTCCAGTGAGACCGCCCCGAGTGCCGTCCTCACGATGGAGGATCTGGCGCAGCGTCCTTGGGCGACGACCTTCCACGAGCAGACCGCCTTCACCACAGCCGTCCAACAGCTGCGCATGCGAGGGGTCGAGCCCCGGATCGAGGTAGTCACCGAGGACTACCTCACACTTGGAGTCCTGGTTGCCGGCACCGAGCGGGTGGCGTTGGTGCAGGAGCGCCTCGGCCGTCTTCTCTCCGCGAACGGCGAAGTTCGCGCCGTGCCGTGCCCGTTCCCGGCTGACCCGTTGGTCGAGGCGATGTGGTGGCATCCGGCATACACGGACGATCGCGCGCACCAGTGGCTGCGGGAGGTGTTCGTTGCTGCCGGCATCGAGGTCACCTAGGACCGATCTCTGGACGTTGTTCGCGGAGCCCCCCGACCACGCCCGGCCACGGGTGTGGTGGCACTGGATGGACGGCAACATCGACCCGGAGGGTGTGCGGCTGGACCTGGAGTGGATGGCCAGGGTCGGGATAGCCGGCGCGATGATGTTCACCGGCTCGATCGAGGGACACCGTCACGTTCCGGAGCCGGTGCGGCTCGGGTCGCCTGCGTGGCGCGAGGCGGTCAGAACCGCCTCGACGACTGCCCGTCGACTCGGCCTGGAGCTAGCCATGGCGACCTCGGCCGGCTGGAGCGCGACCGGGGCGCCGTGGGTCCGGCCCGAGGACGCCATGAACAAGCTGGTCTTCGGCGCGACCGTGGTGAACGGCGGCCGGCGGGTGCAGGTGCCGTTGCCGCGCCTGCCGGTGACCACAGGTCCGTACCAGGACGTCCGCGGGGGCCACCGGACCAAGGCCGAGCTCGGCCGTGACGTCGCGGTCGTGGCCTTCCCCGACGCGCCGCATCATGAGCCGTTGGGCTGGGAGCGGCTGGAGCTCAGCCACTCGGTCCCGAACGAGGCGGTTCTCCATGACGGCCGGTTCGGTGAGTGGCTGGAGCTGCCTCGCGAGCCCGATGCGGCCTCCGAGGCGTGGGTGACGGTGCGGTACGACTCGCCGGTCACCGTTCGAGCGGTCACCGTCGGCCTGCCGTCCCCGGTAGGGTTCGGCAGCCCTCCGCCCGCGACGGCCACGCTCGAGGCACGCGCCGATGGTGACACGTTCGCACAGGTGGTCGAGCTGACCCCCACGACGTCGCCGGTCCGCTCCCGGTCCTTCGCGCCTGTCACGGGCACGGCCTTCCGGCTCTTCTTGCGCGGGGATCCGGTCACGGCTGCCATGCCGCCGCTTGCCGACGGAGTAGCACCAGCCCTGTCCGCGCAGCCCGTGAGCTTCCGCGTCTCCGAGCTGCAGCTGTGGGCGGACGGTCGGATCTCGGCAGCCGAGGAGAAGGCGGGGTACGCCGCCGCCCCGGACTACTACGCGCTGGACACGCCGGCAGCGGCCGTCGTCTCAGCCGTCGACCCAGCGACCGTGCACGACCTCACCTCGCACAACGACGGCGAGGGGAACCTGGACTGGGAAGCACCTGCTGGGAGGTGGCGGGTCCTGCGGCTGGGCACGTCCCTGACCGGTGCCACCAACGGTCCGGCGCTACCGGAGGAGACGGGGCTGGAGGTCGACAAGCTCGACTCGGGCCGTGTGCGCGCCTACTTGGACGGGTGGTTGGGACAGTATCGCGACGCCCTGGGCGGCGAGGACCTCGGACATTTCACGGCGTTGCTGTCCGACAGCATCGAAGCAGGGTCACAGAACTGGACCGACGCCATGCCGACCGAGTTCCGAAGGCGCACGGGCTACGGTCTGACCCCGTGGCTGCCAGCGCTCACGGGCTGGGTGGTCGGCAGCGCCGAGGAGTCGGACCGGTTCCTCTGGGACTTCCGCGCCGTGATCGGGGGCTTGTACGCCGAGGAGTACTACGCGACGCTGCGAACGGTTGCCCACGAGCACGGCCTGGCCCTCTACGCCGAAGCGTTGGAGGACCGGCGCCCCCAGCTGGGGGACGACCTGGCGATGCGGACCGCGGCCGACATTCCGATGGGCGCGATGTGGACCCACGATCCCGAGTCCGGGCCGTTGCCGACGTACGTCGCCGATCTCAAGGGCGCCTCCTCGGTGTCCCATGTGCACGGCAAGAGCCACACGGCGAGCGAGGCGTTCACCACGTACGGCCGGCCCTGGGCACACGTCCCCGCCGATCTCAAGCCTGTCGCAGACCTGCAGCTGTGCCTCGGAGTGACCCGGTTCTGCATCCACACCTCGCCCCACCAACCCGCGTCGGTCCGTGGACCGGGAGTGGCGATGGCGAGCGTCCTCGGCCAGACCTTCTCCCGGAACGAGACGTGGGCAGAGCTCGCGGGGCCGTGGGTGGACTACCTGGCCCGTTGCTGCTTGCTGCTCAATGTCGGGAGGCCGCTCTCGCGGGTGGCCTACCTCCCCGGGCAGGAGGCCCCTGTCACGGGCCTGTTCGGCGACCGCTTCCAGACCGACGTGCCTCGAGGCATCGAGTACGACTACATCGACGGGGTGGGGCTCGACCGGCTCGTTCCCACGGGCCACGGGAGCGCGCGCAGCCCCGGAGGTGCCGTCTACGAGGTCATCCTCCTTGGCGGTTCGAGTCACCGGCTCACCGTCGGCATGCTGACCCGGTTGGTGCGGCTGGCGGCGGCAGGCGTCATGGTCATCGGGGACCACCCGGAGTCCAGCCCGAGCTTGGCCGACGACCCCACGACGTGGACGGCGCTGGTCGAGCGGCTGTGGGGTGCGCATGACGCCGGCGCCCGGGCCGGCCGGCTCGGCGGCGCAGGCGAGCTGCCGGACCTGGCACCCGACTGGGTGGCTCCCGAACCCCTGGACCTCGTCGGCCGAGCACTGCCTCACGGCCGGCTGTACTTGCTGCGGAACCCGACGCCTGTGCCCGTGCAGGCCGTGGTGAGCGTCGCCCCCGGCGAAACCGACGCCACGCATGCGTCATGGTGGGACCCGGTGACCGCGCGGCGGCATGATCTGCGTGCCTCGCCGGACGGGTCGATGATCGCCGTGGAGGTGTCGTTGGCCCCGTACGGTTCGGGCTTCGTGGTCACGGGACAGCCGCCGTGCGGCCCCGTCGAGGCGGAGCGGGCGGCTTCAGTCACCTTCGAGGACTGGGCACTGAGCGTGCCAGGTCGTCCGGACCAGCGGCTGGCCGCGCTGAAGCCCTGGACCGAGCTCGCCGACCTGGCCGGACGAACTGGCCCGGTCTCCTACGTTGCGACGATGACGGTTGCGACGGGTCGCCGACGCGTCGTCGATGGCTGGCTGGACCTCGGGATCGTCCACGGGGTGGCGCGCGTGTTCCTCGACCGGCAGGAGGTCGGCATCGCGTGGACCGCCCCTTACCGAGTCCCGGTCACCCTGGACCAAGGTGCCCACCGGGTGGAGGTGCAGGTGACCGCTCCATGGCGCAACGAGCTCGTCGCTCGGGCTCGCCGGAACGAGGCGTCTCCGTACCTTCCGGACGCGGCCTATGCTCCCGCCGGGCTTCGCGGCCCCGTGACGCTGGTGGTCTAGTGGCGAGAATGGGTCGCCCAGACCGCGGCAGCGGGCACCTTCGGTGAACCGCGGAGCCGGTGACCACGGCGGGTCCGGGGCACGAGGCTCGACTCGCCCAGGCACGGCGCACTCTCGGTCCCGAACGGGCGCCCCCGACCGGGGCACCGCGGTCCAGTGGCGGTCCAGTGGTGGTCCACTGGTGCAAGCACCGCACGGAGAGGAGCCGCGTCGTGTCGCCTGAGGAGCGCCGTGCATGGGTGGGCCGGTTCGTCGAGGTGATGTACGTCGAGCACGACGTGCGCCGGGCGTTCGAGGAGTTCGTGGCCGAGGACTACGTGCAGCACAACCCCGGCCTGCCGGACGGGCGTGCCGCGGCGGTGACGATGCTGTCCGCCATGTTCGCGGACCCGGCCTTCCGCACCGACGTCAAACGCGTGCTGATCGACGGCGACATGTTCGCGATCCACCTGCACGGCCGTCGCGAGCCGGACCCGGGAGGCGCGATCGTGGATCTCTACCGAGTCCAGGGCAGGCGCATCGTGGAGCACTGGGACGTGATCCAGCCGATGCCGACACGGTCGGCCAACCCACACCCGATGTTCTGAAGCGAAGGCCGGGGCAACCGGCCCTACGAGTCCGCCCGATGACTCGTCAAGCCCTGCTGCATCACCACTGCTTATGCTGGTCCACCCCACACTTATGTTGCTAACCAACAGAACTTCTGTCAGTGTTGGTCCAGAAGACAGCGCCGTAGCCACAGCTGAGAGGTGTCCACCATGTTCGACCAGACCGCTTTCCGCCGTTCGCTGGCGAGCGCCGCCGTCCTCGGGGTGGCCAGCCTGAGCCTGGCCGCGTGCGGCGGTGACGACACTGGCGGCGGGAACGGAGGCTCGGGGGGCGACGGAATCGCCTTCGGCGTTCCTCAGCAGCAGACCGGCACCAGCCCCTACAAGACCCTGGCCGAGCAGTACCAGAAGGAGACCGGCACGAAGGTCGAGGTACGAGAGTACCCGGGGGACAGCCTCCCCCAGGCGATCCGCACCCAGCTGCAGTCAGGCAGCGCCCCCGACGTGTTCTACACCACCGGCGGCTCGGGCAACCCCCAGGCGACCATCCCCTACGCCGAGGCGGGTGAGCTGGCACCGATCACCAGCAAGGCCGCCGCCGCCGCCGTCCCCGAGAACCAGCACGACGCGTTCTACGTCAAGGACGACCTGTTCGGGCTGCCCGTCGACCTGGACACCTCAGGCCCGGTCTTCAACCAGGGCGCCGCCGACGAGGCCGGCATCACATACCCCACGACGTACGACGACATGCTCTCCCTCTGCAAGGACCTGGCCGGCAAGAACAAGTCCTGGATCGCGCTGGCCGGTGCCATGGCGCCGAACACCGGGCAGCTCGGGATGATCCTGGCCGCCGAAAGCGTCTACCAGCCCGAGCCGGACTGGAACCAGCAGCGTGCCGCGGGAACGGTCACCTTCGCCGACTCCGAGGGGTGGCAGCGGTCCATGGACCAGGTCCTGGAGATGAACGAGGCCGGCTGCTTCCAGAAGGGCGCGGAGGGGGCTCAGTTCGACGCGATCACCAACGGCCTCGGCCAGGGAACGTCGTACGTGGCACTGACCCCCGGTGGGGCGGCGGCCGACCTGATGAACGGCATCCCGGGGTCGACGTTCACCATCCAGCCCTTCCCGGGCCAGACCGAGAAGGACACGATCCTCGTCGCCAGCGCCAACGACGCCCTGTCGATCAACGCAGACGCCGACAACCCGGAGGGGGCCCAGGACTTCGTGGACTGGATGGCGCAGCCCAAGCAGGCGCTGGCCTTCGCCGAGGTCTCCGGTGGAGTTCCGACCAGTGGCTTGGAGGACGCGACCCTGCCGGACCAGTACGCCGACGTCGAGTCCTTCCTCGAGGAAGGCCACTACATTCCGCTCGCGAACCAGACCTGGACCAGCGGAGCGGTCTACGACGCGATGGGGAAGGGCATCCAGGGCCTGCTCACCGGTCAGGCCAAGCCGGAGGACGTGCTGGCCTCGATGGACGAGGCCTGGGACGCCGCGGCACAGTGACGGGATGCCGCTGAGGAGGAGCGAGACGCGATGAGCACGCCCACCATCCCGGCCGCCAGGCCCACGGCTCCGGCTCGCGGCCGCGGCGAGGGACGAGCGAAGTCCAAGCTGCACCAGTACGGCTCGTGGTGGTGGGCGCTGCCGGCCTTCGCGGCCATCCTGCTCGTCCACTATGTGGCCACCGGTCTCGGGGCGATGTACGCCTTCACCGACTGGACCGGCCTGGGCGACTTCAGCTGGATCGGCCTGGAGAACTTCCGGACGATCCTCGGGAACCAGAACAACCTCGGCGCCCTGTGGAACACGCTGGTCCTGGCCGTGGGGTACCTGGTGATCGGCAACGCGCTCGGCCTGGGCTTCGCCCTGGCGCTGAACCGCACGCTGAAGAGCAGGTACCTGCTGCGCACGCTGCTGTTCGCGCCGGTCGTCCTCAGCCCGCTGGCGGTCAGCTACGTGTTCAAGTTCATCTTCGAGGTGAACGGGCCGCTGAACACCATCCTGGGCGGCCTCGGCCTTGACGGCTGGCAGCGCACCTGGCTGGCCGACCCGACCTGGTCGCTGTGGACGATCCTTGTCGTCATGGTGTGGCAGAACACCGGTCTGACCATGGTGATCTACCTGGCCGGACTGGCCACCGTGCCCGTGGAGATCGAGGAGGCCGCGGCCATCGACGGCGCCGGCGTTGCCAGCCGGTTCAGGCACATCGTCCTGCCGCTGATCCAACCATCGGTCGCTATCGCCACCACCCTGATGCTCATCTCCGGGCTACGAGTGTTCGACCAGGTGATGGCCATGACCGGCGGAGGGCCGATGGGAGCCACAGACACCTTGGCGACGGTGATCTATCGCGAGACCTTCGCCAATGCCCGCTACGGATATGGCGCGGCCCTCTCCCTCGTCCTGACCGCCATCGTGCTGGTCGCCGCCCTGCTCCAGCTCTACGTGACCCGCAACCGAACAGAGGCGTGATGTTCCGCTACACGAAGTGGTCGCTGGTTCGCGAGATCCTTGTGATCCTCGCCGCCTTGGTGATGCTCTCGCCCTTCTACATCCTGATCGTCACCGCGCTGAAGCCGGTGGAGGAGGTTCTCACCACCGGACCCCTTACGCCGTCGCCGAACGCGACGCTGGACAACTTCGCCACCATCTTCAGCAACGAGGGCAACTCCAGCCTGGTGACCGGCCTGGTCAACAGCGTCATCATCACCGCAGGCACGATCCTGCTGCTCATCGGGTTCGGCTCGACCGCGTCCTACGTGCTCAGCCGGCGGCTCGGCAAGCTCAGCACCACCCTGTTCCTCCTGGCCGTGGCCGGGATCGTCGTACCGGCGCAGCTGGGCCTGGTGCCCATCTACGTCGCCGCCCGCAACGTCGGACTGGTCGGGAACCGGTGGGGCATGATCGTGATCTACTCGATGATGCTGATGCCACTGGCCGTCTTCCTCTACTCCGGGTTCTGCCGAGGCATCCCGCGGGAGTACGAGGAGGCCGCGACCATCGATGGGGCGAGCCGCTGGCAGGTCTTCGCTCGCGTGGTCTTCCCCCTGCTCGCTCCGGCCACCGGCACCGTGGCGATCATGACCGGCCTGATCGTCTGGAACGACTTCTTCACGCCGCTGGTCTTCCTCGACGGCACCGACCAGCCCACCCTGCCGGTGGTCATGTACAACTACATCGGCTCGCTGGTCTCGCAGTGGAACTACATCTTCGCGGTGGTGCTCGTCTCCATGGTGCCCATCCTCGCGTTCTACCTGTTCGCCCAGAAGCGCTTCATCCAAGGCTTCGCCGGCGGCATCAAGAGCTGACCCAGCGGCCGGCTCCCTTCCCCCGCCTTCCTCACCGTCTCGTTCGAAGGACTTCTCATGGCCACATTCGACTCGCTCATCGACGACCACAGCCTCCTCGCCCACCCCGAGGGCGTGGCGCTGCGCCTCGGCCTGCCGTGGTACCGCAGCCTGTGGCTGTCCGCCGTCAACGGCGTCGCCTTGACTCTGGACGGCACGGCGGTGCCGACCGAGCGGCTGAGCTTCGAGCTCGGTGGCATCGCATACTCCATCGAGGAGCTGCGGGACCAGGCCGAGACGCTGTGGT
Organism: Nocardioidaceae bacterium; assembly: GCA_044866695.1. Taxonomy (GTDB): domain Bacteria; phylum Actinomycetota; class Actinomycetes; order Propionibacteriales; family Nocardioidaceae; genus JBIOUF01. The sequence continues at coordinate 8,967 of JBIOUF010000204.1, forward strand.
TCCTGCAGGACAAGGCGCTTCTCGTCGCCAAGCTCGACCAGCCGATCCCGGCCGGCACGAGCGTGCACGTCAGGGTGACCAGCGACCTGAGCATCGTCTACATGCAGATCAAGCCTCAGCTGTACGTCCCCAACGTGGTCACGATGGAGCGAGACCTCATCGTGCAGGAGCACGCCCCCACCGCTGTCACCGCCACACCGGTACAGGCGGCCGACCACCCGGGCCCGGTCCCCGCCGACGACGCGCTCCCCTTCAAGCTCGGGCTCACGCTGTACTCCGCGACCGCGGAATGGGCCGCCGGGGAGTACGACATGGCCAGCCTCCTGGACCGGGTCGCCGTGCTCGGCGTCGGCCCCGGCATCGAGATCGTCGCCTCCCAGACCCTCCGCACCTACCCCGACGTCGACGACGAGTTCGAGCGCACCTGGCGCGACGCGTTCGACCGGCACGGCTTCGAGGCCAGCTCCTTCGGCGCGAACCTCGACATGGGCCGTCGCCGGGACCGCGACATGACGGAGGACGAGGAGTTCGAGTTCACCGAGCGGTTGTTCCGCTCGGCCAAGCGGCTCGGCTTCCCCCTGGTCCGGATCCAGAGTGCGAAGGAGGGGCTGCTCCGACGACTCGTTCCGTTGGCCGAGGAGCTCGAGCTCAAGATGGCCTACGAGATTCACGCGCCGCACGGCCCCAACACGGAGGTGATCCGGAAGGTCCGCGACGTGTACGCCGAGGTCGACTCGCCGCTGCTCGGCTTCGTCGCCGACTTCTCCTCGACCATGAAGGGGATGGCTCCGACGCTGCTGCGCGCCGTACGCCGGATGGGGCTCGACGACCAGGCTGTCGCGACCATGCAAGAGATCTGGCGCACCGACGCGCCGATGCACGAGCGGAACGAGGAGTTCCTCGCCTACCTGCGGGGCCGCGGCATCGACCCGGGCACCCTGGGGCCGTTCCAGCGGCTGGCGTTCAACATGCAGGGCAACGTGCCGGCCGAGGACTGGCTCGACATCATGCCGCAGATTCTGCACGTGCACGCGAAGTTCTACGACATCGACGAGGACGGTGACGAGCCGGCCATCGACTACCCCGCGCTGACGCGGATCTTCGCCGGGGGCGGCTATCGCGGCTTCTTCTCCAGCGAGTGGGAGGGACACGCGTTCGCGGCCAAGGGCGAGGTCGACCCGCTGCTCCTCGTCCGCCGGCAGCACGACCTGATCCGTCGCTCGGCGGCCGGCCTCGCCGGCTGAGACGCACCTCTCGAGGAGACCCATGAGCACACGTCGCGCTCGTCCACGCACCAGCGTGGCAGAGCCATGCGCCGAAGGAGCCGCCCCATGACCAGTCGTCGCCTCGGCGTGGGGGACCGGGCGCCGGTCTTCGAGCTGCCGGACACCGCTGGCTCGCCGGCCAGGCTCGACCCGCCGGAGCACGCCGCCACGGTCGTCGTCTTCACCGCCAACGGCTGCCCCTACGCCCGCGCGTGGCACGGCCGGCTGCAGGCGGTCGCGCGCGACTATGCCGACCGCGATGTGGTGGTCCTGCAGATCGTCAGCAACGACGAGACCCACCATCCGGAGGACTCTGCCGGGGCGATGGCCGCCCGCGTCGCGGCCGGAGAGCTGGCCGGACCGTTCCTGCGTGACGCCGAGCAGTCCGCGGCCCGCGGGTACGGGGCCACAGCCACTCCCGAGGTCTTCGTGGTCGACCACGAGGGGATCGTCCGTTACCACGGCGCGCCCGACGCCGACCACGACGACCCGGCACAGGACGCCCGCTGGCTGCGGGACGCCCTCGACGACGTGCTCGCCGGCCGCGAGGTCGCCCGACCTGCGACCTCACCCTCCGGATGCTCGGTCAAGTGGCGGGTCGAGCTGCTGTGGTGGGAGGGCTGTCCGACGCACGGCGAGGCGGAGGAACTGCTCACCAAGACCCTGGCCGACCTCGGCCGTGGCGAGGTGCCCGTCGTACGCCGTGAGATTCGGTCCCGCGACGACGCCCACCAACGAGGCTTCCCGGGCTCCCCGACGTTCGCCGTCGGTGGCGCGGACCTGTTCCCCACGGACGCGGCGCCGGCGCTCACCTGCCGGACCTACACCCGGCTCGACGGCCGGCTCTCACCGCTGCCCGGCGCCGAGGACCTGGCCACGCGGCTGCGGGACGCCCTGGCCCGTCCGTGGGACCTGCCGGGCTGGACCGACCCTCGAAGGAGCACCCGATGAGTCACAGCATCAAGCGGGGCGTCAGCCTTTACTCGTTCCAGGAGGAGTACTTCCTCCGCACCATGACAGTGGAGGACTGCATCCGCGTCGCCGGCGAGATCGGCGCGAAGGGGATCGAGATCATCCCCGAGCAGTCGATACCCGGCTTCCCCCACCTGACCGACGAGTTCGTCGAGTCCTGGTTCGGCTGGATGCAGACATACGGCACCACGCCGGTGGCGACCGACCTGTTCATCGACACCAAGCTCTATCCCCACCGCTGGCTGACGCTGGAGGAGCAGGTCGCCTCCGTCCACCGCGACATCGACATCGCGGTGCGGCTGGGGGCGGGGGTCATCCGCGCCATCATCAACACCTCCCCCGAGGTCATGGAGGGCGCGGCGCCCTACGCCGAGGAGAAGGCCGTCCGGCTGCTGCTGGAGGTGCACGCGCCGTTCCACTACGAGCACCCCTGGATCGTGCAGCACCTCGAGGTCATGCACCGGACCGGTTCACCGGCTCTCGGCCTCATGCCGGACATGGGGACCTTCGTGAGGCGATTCCCGCGAGTCGTCAGCGAGCGGGCGCTTCGCGACGGCGCGAACCCTGATCTTGTCGATCTGATCGTCAAGACGTACGACGACCAGGGCGACACGCACGCGCTCGCCGACATCGTGCACTACCGCGGCGGCGGCCCCTTGGAGCTCGGCCTGGCGCGACAGGCGACGCACTACATCTGGATCGACCCGAAGACGATGCTCGAGCACATGCCGCTCATCGGGCACATCCAGGCCAAGTTCTACGAGATGCTCGAAGACGAGTCGGAGTACTCCATCCCGTACGACGAGATCGTCCCCGTCCTCCTCGAGGGCGGCTTCGACGGCTACCTCTCCAGCGAGTACGAGGGCAACCGTCACATCCAGGACGCCTACGAGGTGGACAGCGTCGAGCAGGTCCGCCGGCAGCACGCCATGTTCGCCCGCCTGCTGGGCGAGCCCGACAGCAGCACCCTCAGCGGCACCACCGACGGGAGGAGCTGACATGTTCGACAAGTACATCGTCTGCGAGGACAGCCTCCGCGCTCGTGACGACGGCCGCCCGGGCGGCGTGCTCGAGGTGCGGATGCCCTACTACCGGGGGTTGACGCTGTCGATGGTGGAGGCGGTCGACCTGACCATCGACGGCAGCCCTGTGCCCGCGGACCGCACCACCTTCACCGTGCACGGCAACACCTACACCTTCGAGCGGCTTCCGGCGGTCACCGACGACCGGTGGGAGATGGGAGAGCGCGCCGAGCTGGCCTTCGAGACCGACGAGCCGCTGGCGCCCGGGGACCACGTGGTGGCCGTCGCGGTACGCCTGCGCATCTCTTACATGCCGGTGCCCGGCGGAGGCCGTGACAGCAAGCGGCTCACGTTCGTGGCGTAGGAGGAGAGCCCGTGCCCGTCCATCCGCAGATCGCTGCCCGGTTCCACCACCTGGACGGGCTGACGTCGGTCCGCGAGGCCTACGCGACTCCCGCAGGCCACGCGCAGATCCGCGCGTTCGAGACCTGGGAGCCCGAGGCGGGGCCGCCCGTGGTCGACGTGCGCGAGGACACCGCGCCAGGCCCGCACGGTCCCGTCCCGGTGCGGATCTACGAGCCCGCCGCGGGCGGATCGAACCATCCCGGCGTGGTCTGGCTGCACGGCGGCGGGTTCGTCGGCGGCGACCTGGACATGCGGGAGGCCGACTGGACCGCGCGCGAGGTCTGCGCCAGGGCCGGCGCGGTCGTGGTGAGCGTCGACTACCGGCTCGCCGTCGACGGGGTCTGCTACCCGGTGCCTCACGACGACACCGTGGCCGCGGTCTCCTGGGTCCGGGACAACGCCGCCACCTTGGGCATCGACGGGACGCGCCTCGCGATCGGCGGTGCCAGCGCCGGCGCGAACCTCACCGCCGGCGCCGCGCTCAAGCTGCGGGACCGCGACGCGTGGCTGCCCGCGGCGTTGGTGTTCGTCTACGGCGTCGCCCACGCGGTGCTACCGCCGGCATCACCGGGGCTGGCGGCTGCGCTCACCGAGCTCCCGTCGCTGCTCGCGCCGGCGGCGGGCAGGGACGACGACTTCCTGAGCGTCAACTACCTCGGCGGGCCGCTCAGCTCCGCGGACGGCTACGCGATGCCCGCTGCGGCCGCGCTCGACGGGCTCTGTCCGACCCTCGTCGTCAACGCCGAGTACGACCGCCTCCGCGCCTCCGGCGAGGCGTTCGCTGCTGCGCTCGCACTCGCCGGCGTCGACGTACGCCAGGTTCTAGTCCGCGGTGTCCTGCACGGGTTCCTGAACCAGCCGGCCGAGCTCGAGCCCGTCGGTCAGGCTCTCGACCTCATCGCCGAGGTCGTGGCCGGCGAACGCGTGGCGGTGACCCGGTGAGTCAGCAGACCACTCAGCGACCGGTGATCCCCGGCTTCCACCCTGACCCGAGCGTGTGCCGGGTCGGGACGGACTACTTTCTTGTCAACTCGACCTTCGAGTACGCGCCCGGCGTGCCGGTGTTCCGCTCGACCGACCTGAGGTCATGGGAGCAGGTCGGCCACGCGCTCGACCGCCCCGCACAGCTGGACGTGTCAGCGGCCGGTGGGTCCGGGGGGATCATGGCGCCGACCCTGCGTCACCACGCCGGTCGCTTCTGGCTGATCACGACGAACTGGTCCGACGACGGCGGCCAGCTCATCGTGCAGGCGGAGGACCCAGCCGGTCCGTGGTCGGACCCGGTGCGCATCCCCTCGGCCATGGGCATCGACCCCGACCTGACCTGGACCGACGACGGCAGCTGCCTGATGACGTACGCCGGCTTCGGCCCCACAGGCGGCGAGGGCATCGTCCAGTCGGCCATCGACCCGGAGACGGGGTCCGTGCTCACCGAGCGGCGCTGGCTGTGGTCCGGGACGGGCGGCAAGTTCCCCGAGGGCCCGCACCTCTACCGGGCTGGTGGGTGGTGGTACCTGCTCATCGCCGAGGGCGGCACCGAGCGTGGGCATGCGGTGACGATCGCCCGCTCGCGCTCGCCGTACGGGCCGTTCGAAGGCAACCCGGCAAACCCGATCCTCACCCGCCGGGGCACCGACGAGCCGGTGCAGAGCACCGGGCACGCCGACCTCGTCGAGGGACCGGACGGCGACTGGACGCTGGTCTACCACGGCGTCCGGGCGCGGGGCTCCAGCCCGGAGTGGCACGTGCTCGGACGGGAGACGTTCGCCGACCGGGTGGCCTGGGAGGACGGCTGGCCGGTGCTCACGGAGCACGTCGAGCCCGCCCTACCAGCCGGCGACGTGTTCCGCGAGTCGCTGACCGGTCCGGACCTGCCGGCCGCGTGGGTCGCCGCGTGCGCGTTCCCGTCCGAGGTCGCCTCCTACGCCGAGAGCGCCTGGTCGGTGCGAGGGCCCGCGTTCCTCGGCCGCCGGCAGGAGCACCTGCACGCACGCGTGCAGGCGAGGCTGGAGGTCCGCGGCCTCGGAGGGCTCTCGGTGCGGATCGACCCGCGGCACGCTCTCGACCTCGAGTGCTCGGGAGACCGCGTGCGCGCGGTGTGGGCCGTGGGCGACGCACGCCACGTGTTGGGCGAGCGGGCGGTCGGCGGCGAGGCGGTCCTGGAGCTGCGCATGGAGCCCGCGCCCGGGGTGGGGTGGGAACCCCGCGGACCCGACCGGGTGGTCGCGGGGGTCGTGGTGCCGGACGGCTTCGTCGAGCTGGGCAACGTCGACGGCCGCTACCTCTCGACCGAGGTCGCCGGCGGCATGACCGGCCGGATGGTCGGCATCGCGTGCGCACGGGGGCACGTGGTCGTCCGCTCCTTCGACTACTGCGGGTCCGACGACCCCGACGCGATCGACTATGAGGCCATCACAGGGACCACGGGAAAGGACTGACGCATGCTCGACTTCGCCATCATCCAGGGACGTGGGTTCCGCAACGTGTCGGAGGACGGTCGGGTCACCGGCTTCCAGTTCCTCCTGCGCAACCCCAACTACCGCGGGACCGCCGCCAGCCTGCTCGACGGCATCGAGGTCACCGTGGACGGGGAGCGGGTTCCCGACCACGTCCCGTTGTGGACTCTGCAGGGCAGGACCTTCACCACCGACGAGCTGCGTACGTCGACCGACGTGCGGTGGCAGCTCGACGAGCCGGCGACGATCACCGTGCCCAGGCCCGGTGGCCTGGCCGTCGGCGTACACCGCCTTGAGGTCGTAGTGCACCTACGCCGGTCCTACTTCCCACCGCCGATTGCCCGCACTCCGTTCACGGTGACGGGCACGGGCGTGATCGTGCCCGAGGTTCCCGAGGGAGGCCTGCGGTACGGCGTCTCGACGTACAGCTACACCGGTGACATCTACACCTCGATGACGCTCGAGGACGTCTTCGCGGACATCGCCGACCTCGGTGCCACCGGGATCGAGATCCTCGGCGAGGGGAACGTCCCCGGCTACCCGTCCCCGGACCCGGCCTGGATCGACAGCTGGCACGGGCTGCTGGAGGCGTACGGCCTCACCGCCACCAACTACGGGTCGTGGGTGGACACCACGCGGTGGCGGGACCGGGACCTGACAGCAGAGGAGGGAGCCGAGCAGATCCGCCTGGATCTGCGACTCGCGAGCCGGCTCGGCTTCACCTCGGTGCGGCCCAAGTTCGGCGTGACATCCTGGGAGCTCGACCCGCACCCGATCTGGGAGGAGGCGGTCGAGCGCTCCCTGGACCTGGCCGCCGAGCTGGACATCGTGATCTGCCCGGAGATCCACGCTCCGACGCCGATCAAGCATCCGGTGACGCAGGGGTACGTCGACTTCATCGAACGCACTGGCACCGAGCACTTCAAGCTGCTCATCGACACCGGCATCTTCCAGACGGCGGTCGTCCGCGAGTCCGCGGAGGAGATCGAGGGAGATGACGACGAGGACGTGCCCGCGCCGATGCGACCGCTGCGTGTGCCGATGTCCGACCTGGCCGAGGTGCTGCCACACACGCACTTCATCCAGACGAAGTTCTTCGAGATCGCCTCCGTCGACGGGGACCTGCGCGACCTGCACGTCCCGTGGGCCGACATCGTCCCCACGCTCCTCGAGGCCGGCTGGTCGGGCTGGTTGTCCAGTGAGTACGAGGGCCGCCGCGAGCCGTACCGCGGGCGCGACCAGGTGCGGCGACAGCACGCGCTGCTGCGGTCGCTGCAGTCGGCGTGATGGCCCTGCACCTCGACCCCGCGCAGGAGGACCGGGTCGACACGCTCCTGTCGGCGATGACCTGGCAGGAGAAGCTCGCCCAGCTGCAGATCGCCTACCGGCCACGCCAGGAGGACGCGCGCGAGCTCGTGCGCGGCGGGATCGGCGCGGTCTTCTGGCCGCGCAGCGCCGAGGCCGCGAACGACCTGCAGCGGGTGGCGGTGGAGGAGACCCCTCACAGCATCCCCATCCTCGTGGCGCTGGACGTCGTCCACGGCCACCGGACGGTCTTTCCCGTGCCGCTCGCTCAGGCCGCGAGCTTCGACCCCGCCGTACCGGAGTCCGACGCCCGGACCTCCGCCGCGGAGGCCGCCTCCGCCGGCGTCAGGTGGACCTTCGCGCCCATGGTCGACGTCTGTCGGGACCCGCGGTGGGGACGGGTGGTCGAGGGGTTCGGAGAGGACACCCACCTCACCTCGGTGCTCGGGGCGGCGAAGGTCCGCGGCTACCAGGGCGCGTCCCTCTCCGACGGTGGGTCGGTGCTGGCGTGCGCGAAGCACTACGTCGGTTACGGCGCTGCGGAGGGCGGCCGCGACTACAACACCGTCGACCTGTCCGAGCAGCGGCTGCGTAACGTGTACCTGGAGCCCTTCCGCGCCGCCGTGTTGGCCGGCGCGGCCACCGTGATGGCCTCCTTCAACACCATCGCCGGACGACCGGTCCACGCGAACCGGCGACTCCTCACCGACGTCCTCAAGGACGAGTGGGGACACCGCGGCTGCGTCGTCGGGGACGCCGACGGAGTGGCCAACCTCGTCGCCCACGGAGTCGCGGAGGACCTCTCCGACGCGCTCGTGCAGGCGTTCAGCGCAGGCCTGGACGTGGAGATGGGCGGCAACGTGGTCGACCCTGCTGGGCACACGACGGTCACGCCGGACCGGCTGTCCGTCGAGCGCGTGGACGACGCCGTGCGACGCGTGCTGCGGCTCAAGACGGCCCTCGGGCTCTTCGACGACCCCTACGTCGACCCCGCGGCGGAGATCACTACTCCCACCCAGCAGGGCCGGGCCGCCACCCGAGCCGCCGCCGAGCGGTCGGTCGTGCTTCTCAAGAACGACGGGACCCTGCCCCTCGCCGACGGAGTGCGGCGCGTGCTGCTCGTCGGTCCGTACGCCGAGAGCACCGACCACCTCGGCGCCTGGGTGCAGGCGACCGGCGCACCCGCGGGGACCCTTGCCGACGCCCTGCGCGCCGAGCGTCCGGACGTCGCCCTGACCGTCCTGCCCGGCGCGTCGTTCTTCGGCGACGACGCCGGCTTGCAGGCTGCCGCTGCCCGGGCCGCCGGCGAGCACGACCTCGTGCTCGTCGCGGTCGGCGAGCCGTCCTCGCTGACCGGAGAGGCCAGCTCGCGCAGCGACCTGCGGCTGCCGGGGGACCAGGAGGCTCTGGTCCGGGCCGTCGCCGCGACCGGCATCCCCTTCGCGGTCGTCCTGATGAACGGCCGGCCCTTGGTGACGGCGGACTGGATCGACCTTGCCCCGGCGGTGCTGGAGGCCTGGCACCTGGGCACCGAGGCGGCCCCCGCGATCGCGCGGGTCCTGACCGGCGCGGTGAACCCGGCTGGGCGGTTGCCGATGTCGTTCCCGCGGTCCGTCGGCCAGGTGCCGGTCTACTACGACCACGAGAACACGGGCCGGCCGCCCACGACCGGAGGCAGCCTGCAGGCCGAGGAGATCGACATCGGCCTGCAGGGGCCTGGCAACGTGGACGACCGCTACACGTCCAAGTACCGCGACCTCGAGCTCGGGCCTCAGTTCGCCTTCGGGCACGGGCTCAGCTACACGACCTTCGGCTACGGAGCGCCCTCGGTGTCCTCCTCCGGCCTTGCGGTCGACGCTCTCGAGGCGGGCGCGTGTTTCAAGGTGTCCGTGCGCGTCACCAACACGGGTCGGCTTGCCGGCGACGAGGTGGTCCAGCTGTACGTCCGTGACCCGGTGGCGACACTGGCCCAGCCGGTACGCCGGCTCCGCGGCTTCCGGCGCGTCTCCCTCGTCGAGGGCGAGTCCACGATCGTCACGTTCACCGTCGGTCGGGACGACCTGGGCTACTGGACCGGGAACGGCTCGGAGTTCGTGGTGGAGCCGGGCCGGTTCGAGCTTCACGTCGGGCCCAGCTCCGACCGCACCGAGTCCGTCGACATCCACGTGGGGTAGGGGTGCCCGCGCCATGCCGCGAAGGCCCTCCGCGCAGCCGAGAGGGCCAATGATGGGACGACCGGAGCTGAGAGTGGAGACCCGGTGCCGGGTGATCCTGGACAACGACTGGTCCGGTGAGCTGGAGTCGTGATGAAGGGAAGTGTCATGCCGGTCCATCCAGCCCGCCCCACGCCGTTCCTACGCCGGACGCCGTCGGGTCGGCAGCTCATCGTCGATGGGGACGCCGTCCTCCTCCTCGGTGGCCAGCTGCACAACTCCAGTCCCTCCAGCCCTACCCACATGCGACCGGTGTGGGAGGGTCTGGCGGCCACGGGCATCCGTTCGGTCATCGGCAACGTCAGCTGGGCTCAGGTGGAGCCCGAGGAGGGGTCCTTCGACTTCGGCACCGTGGACGCGCAGGTCGCGGAGGCACGAGACCGCAACATGCGGCTGGTTCGTCAGCCCCCGGGGGGCCGACGCCCGCAGACACCCGGCCCTTCGGGCTCGTCGTCGCCGAGTCGGCGGACCGGTTCCTGCTCGTGGGTCAGGGGGTAGGGCTCGACTTCTCCAGCGAGGACGGCATCGTCGAGGTCGACTCCGTCGAGGAGGGCCGCATGTCGTCGGGCCGCTGGCACGGCGAGGGCCACTAGTTCTTCGGGGTCGGCGCGGCCCAGGCACGCACCTCGCCGCGTTGGGACCACGCTGACCCTCGAAGAACCTCCGTCGACGACCACTACTCGGTGCCGCTCGTGGCCGGAGCGGGCGAGACGCTTGGCCGCGCTTGCTCACCGAGCTCGAGTGCGGGAACCCGGACGGCGGCGAGGATGCCGATGGCGTAGACGACCGCCAGGCCCAGCAGAACGGGCGTCATCGCCTCGGCGTACGCGTCGGCCACCGCCGCGCGCACATCGGCTCCCGCCCGCGCCAGCACCTCAGGGGTGAGGGACTCGGCGCTGACGTCGCCTGGGAGTCCGACGTTCGCGAGCAACCCGACCACCGTGCCGCCGAGATACGCCCCGATGGCCGCCGAGCCCAGCGTCGCACCGACCTGGCGCACCAGGTTCGTCGTGGAGGTGGCCACCCCTACGAACGCGTCCGGTGCACCGTTCTGGATCAGCACGGTGACCAGCTGCATGAAGGCTCCGGTGCCCAGGCCGAGGACCGCGAAGAGCGCCGCGAGCGCGGGAAGGGAGAGCTCGCGAAGGAGGGCTGCGAGGGCCAGGAGCGCCACGGTGGCGACGACCGTCCCGACGATGGGATAGACGCGGTAGCGACCCGTCCGGCCGATCCGGACGCCGGTGTAGTTGGAGGCGACGATCATGCCGGCGACGATGGCGATGGGAACGGCTCCGGCCACGGTGGCGGAGCTGGCGTAGCGCATCTGCACGAAGGCCGGGAGGTAGGAGACCACGCTGAGCATGCCCGCCCCGGTGACGAACCCCAGGACCATGGCCGGCGCCACGCCCGGGTCGCGGAACATGACGAACGGCACGATGGGACGGGGGACCACCCGTTCGACGGCCACGAAGGCGACCGTCGCCGCCGCCGTACCGCACACGAGAAGCACTGTCTCCGGGGAGCCCCAGGCCCATCGGGACCCGGCGAAGGTGACGGTGAGCACCAGTCCGGTGATGCCGAGGCCGAGCAGGACCGCCCCGGCGGCATCGAACCGCCCATCGGACCCGCGGGGCGGCAGTCCCGGGATCGTCCGCCACGCCAGGGCCAGGGCGAGGAGGCCGAGCGGGACGTTGGCCAGGAAGATCCACCGCCAGCCGACCGTGTCGGTGAGGATGCCGCCAGCCACCGGACCGGCCACCGTCGCGACCCCGAAGACCGAGCCGAGGAGGCTGGCGTACTTGGTGCGGTCCCGGGCCGGGATGACGTCGGCCAGGATCGTCTGGGCCAGGAGGGACACGCCGGCTCCGCCCACGCCCTGCACCGCTCGTGCCAGCGACAGCTGGGTCATCGTCGTCGAGACTCCGCAGAGCATCGACCCGGCTGCGAAGATGACCAAGGCCCCGAGGAAGAGGCCGCGGCGGCCCCAGAGGTCGCCGAGCTGACCGAAGATCGGCATCGCGACGGTTCCCGCCAGCGTGAACGCCGTGACGGTCCAGGCGATGTTCTCCAGACCACCGAGCTCACCGACGATCGTCGCCAGGGACGCGCCGACGATCGTGACGTTCATCGCCCCCAGCAGGCTGACGAACACCAGGGTGGCGAACAGGGGCGCGATCCCGGGACTGAGCGGCCTCGCGACGCCTCGGCCGGTCAGAGGGTCACCAGCTGGTTCGACTCGGCGGAGCGGTGGATGGACTCGAGCACCTCGGTGACGGCCGGTTGGAGTGGCACGTCACCCATGATACGCCGGCTGGCGACATAGATCAATGTTAGATAGAGTCAACTTTCGCCGATTGACGAGGAAACTACCCGCGACGCTGCGGCGTGTGAGCGCGGCGAGCATCGACTGCACTTACAATGACGACGTTCAACAGAATGCGGAAGTCCGATCGGAAGCGAGCGCCACTTATGACGGTGTCAGGTCCCACGCCGGACGTTATCGAGGTCCTCCGCGACGGTGTCCCCCGCACGAAGTCCGAGCTCGCCGAGATCACCGCGCGCGCTCGTTCCACGGTGTCCGCACGTCTCGACGAGCTCGTGTCCGCCGGCCTGGTCGTCCAGCTGGCGGAGACGCTGGCGACGAAGGGCCGGCCGTCCACCCTGTACACCCTGGGCACCAAGTCCCGGGTGGTCGTGGCCATCGAGCTCGGAGCTAGGCACGGGACGATTGCCGTGACGGACCTCGCGGGTGGCGTCCTGGAGGACGAGGACATCGTCGTGGAGATCAGCGACGGACCGACCAACGTTCTCGACCGCGTCACCGCGAGCGCCCTGGGCCTACTGGACAAGCTGGGGCACTCACCTGACAAGGTGATCGGCGTCGGCGTGGGCCTCCCCGGTCCTGTCGAGCACCAGACGGGCCAGCCGGTCAGCCCTCCGATCATGCCCGGCTGGGACCGCTTCGACGTGGCCGGCTATCTGCAGAAGACGTTCGACGCGCACGTCGTCGTCGACAACGACGTGAACATCATGGCCATCGGCGAGCATGTCACGGTCTGGCCCGACGAGCGTGACCTGCTCATGGTCAAGGTGGCGACCGGCATCGGTGCGGGCGTCATCGCCGGAGGTGCTCTCATCAGAGGTGCGCAGGGCGCCGGTGGCGACATCGGCCACATCCAGGTTCCCGACTCCGGCGAGCGACTGTGCCGGTGCGGCCAGGTGGGGTGCCTGGAGTCCGTCGCCAGCGGAACCGGCATCGCACGCACCCTACGTGAGCGGGGGCTCGACGCACCCGACGGAGGCGCGGTGGTGGCCCTCGTGAGAGCCGGGAACCTCGAGGCGACCCGAGCAGTGCGCGAGGCGGGGCGCGCGATCGGATCGGTCCTCGCGGCCGCGGTGTGCATCCTCAACCCGGGCATCATCGTGCTCGGGGGGGAGATTGCGCTCGCGGGCGAGCCGTTGCTGGCCGGGATCCGTGAGGTCGTCTACCGGCGTTCGCTGCCCCTGGCGACGAGGGAGCTGCGCATCGTTGCCGCCGAGCGCATTCACCTCGCCGGTGTCATCGGCGCATCGCGCCTCGTGCAGGACAGGATCTTCGGGCTCGCCTGACGGCGGTCAGCGCTTCGCCGGCAGCCTGTGCAGCTCGCCGCTGGCGTGCGCCTCGGCGATGTACGCCGCCGCGCGGGCACTCAGCGCCATGACGGTCAGGGCTGGTCCCACCGTGCTGCCCGAGGTGAAGCTCGCGCCGTCGGTGACGAACATGTTCGGGACGTCCCAGACCTGGTTGCGGCCGTTCACCGTCGAGGTCCCCGGATCGGCCCCCATGCGCGCGCCGCCGCACTCGTGGATCGCCGACCCGATGCGCAGGCTCAGGCCGAAGCCCCTGCGGAAGAGCATGCGCTGCACCGGGTTCATGGACGGCCAGACCTTGCCGGAGTCCAGGCCCAGGACCGACCCGACGAAGTTGATGCGGTAGCCGGCATGCTCGGTCATCTCCCGTAGCGCCGTGACCTGGTGGTCCACGAGGATCCGGTCGTTGTCGCTCATCACGCACCGGATGTGCGCGATCGGGATGCCCCACCTGTCCGTGCGCCTGCGGTTCAGCGTCACCCGGTTGTCGTAGGCGGGCAGCATCTCGCCCACGCCCCCTAACCCGAGCGACGTCGGGTAGTCCTCCGGGACCGGGAACCGCCCCCCGGCGCCCTGGAACGAGATGCCCCGCGCGAAGCCCTCCTCCGGCTCCGGGCCCATGTTCTCGTAGCGAGGAATGAGCATCCCGCCGGTCGGGTGGTAGAAGGTGTCGCGCGGCGCGGAGTCGGGTGACTCGGAGTAGCCGGGGAACTGCGGTACGTCGCAGAACGTCATGCTGATCGTCTGGTCCATGAAGTAACGCCCGAGCAGACCGTTGGCGTTCCCCAGGCCGTCGGGGTGGCTGCGGCAGGCGGAGCTCAACATCAGGCGGATCGTCTCGATGGCCGACGCGCACATGACGACGACGTCGGCGTACACCCGGTGCTCGCGCTTGGTCACCCGGTCGACGAACACCGCGCCGTCGGCGAGGCCCGTGCGCTCGTTGACGGTGACCCGGCTGACCACGGCGTCCGTCCGTGTGGTGAGCCGACCGGTCTCCCGCGCGGCGACGATGCCGCGCGGGACACGACCCGGGTTGGGCTGCTCGTAGCGCCACGGGATGACCTTCCGCTCCGGCCAGCGCTCGGCGACCTTGTCCCGGAAGTGCTTCTCGACCGCAGTCAGGTTCGCCTGACCGACGTACCTGCCGTCGGGCGGATGCACGAGGCCGTCCCTGTTGCCGTAGACGCCGACGAACTCCTCGACGTGGTCGTACCACGGCTCCATCTCGGCGTAGTCGACCGGCCAGTCCTCGCCGACGCCGTCGCGGCTGGCGGCCCGGAAGTCGACGTCCGACATGCGCTGGAGAACCCGGCCGTAGGCGTGCAGCCTGCCCCCGAGGATCCGGCTGCGCATCCAGTTGAACGGCTCACCGCGTGGAGTGGAGTACGGGTTCTCGCGGTCGTTGACGAGGAACCTGTTCGACGACTCGCTGAAGAACGAGCGGCGGGCCTGGACGTGCTGCCCGGCGAGCATGGCCTTCGCCCGCGGGCCCAGATCCAGGCCGAGGGGCTTGGGCTTCTTGGGGGGGAAGGGCTCGAAGTCGGCGTCGGTGATGTCGCGTCCCGCCTCGAGCAGCAGGACGTCCAGCCCGCGCTCGGTGAGCTCCTTGACCGCGATGCTCCCTGCGGGGCCGGAGCCGATGACAAGAACGTCGAACCGGCGATCGAGGTTCTGCATGGAGGTACTCCTGACTAGAAAGTGGATGATCGGGGGTCTGGCTCTCAGGAGTCCGACGAGGTCGAGAACGCGGCGTCGAACGCCGCCACCGGCGCGTCGAACGCCAGGCTGCGGACGAAGGACAGCGCCTCAGGAGCGCCCACCAGCCGGTCCATGCCGGCGTCCTCCCACTCGATGGAGACCGGGCCGTCGTACCCGATGGTGTTGAGCATCCGGAAGCACTGCTCCCAGGGGACGTCCCCGTGCCCGGTGGAGACGAAGTCCCACCCGCGCCGGGGGTCGGCCCACGGGAGGTGGGACCCGAGCCGGCCATTGCGGCCGTTGCCGACCTGGCGCTTCGCGTCCTTGCAGTCGACGTGGTAGATCCGGTCCTTGAAGTCCCAGAGAAAGCCGACCGGGTCCAGGTCCTGCCAGACGAAGTGGCTCGGGTCCCAGTTCAGGCCGAAGGCCTCGCGGTGGCCGATGGCCTCCATCGTGCGTACCGTCGTCCAGTAGTCGTAGGCGATCTCGGACGGGTGCACCTCGTGCGCGAATCGCACGCCGCACTCGTCGAAGACGTCGAGGATGGGGTTCCAGCGGTCGGCGAAGTCCTGGTAGCCGGCCGCGACCATGTCGTCGGAGACCGGCGGGAACATCGCCACGTACTTCCAGATCGCCGATCCGGTGAAGCCGACCACCGTCGACACCCCCAGCCGCTGGGCGGCGCGCGCGGTCAGCTTCATCTCCTCGGCGGCGCGCTGACGGACGCCCTCAGGGTCGCCGTCGCCCCACACGCGGGCGGAGAGGATGGCCTCGTGCCGAGCGTCGATGGGGTCGTCGCAGACCGCCTGACCCTTGAGGTGGTTGGAGATCGCGAAGACCTCGAGCCCGTACCGGTCGAGGAGGTCCAGCCTCTCCTGCACGTAGCCGTCGTCCTCGGCCGCGCGCCAGGGGTCGAGGTGGTCGCCCCAGCAGGCGATCTCCAGCCCGTCGTACCCCCACTCCGAGGCGAGCCGGGCCACCTCCTCGAACGGCAGGTCCGCCCACTGGCCGGTGAACAGCGTGATCGGTCGGGACATCGTCACCCCTTCGTGGACTCGGTTGGGACGCTCCGCCACTCGTGGGCGGACGCACTGTCTTCGACGGTCTCCAGCACGTGCTGCACGTAGAGGCCGTCCTCGAAGGAGGGGCTCGGGTCGGTGCCCTCGCCGATCCCGGAGACGAGGTCCACGACCTCGTGCGTGAACGTGTGCTCGTAGCCAAGCCAGTGACCCGGCGGCCACCATGCGGCGACGTAGGGGTGGTCGGGCTCGGATGCGGGGATCCGATGGAAGCCGGCCGTATCAGAACCCTCGGTCGCGTCGTAGTAGGTCAGGTAGTTGAGGTCGGCGAAGTCGAAGATCAAGCTGCCCTTCGAGCCGTTGAGCTCGATCCGCAGGCCGTTCTTGTGTCCGCTGGCGAAGCGGGTCGCCTCGAACACGCCCACCGCTCCCCCGCTCAGCCGGGCCAGGAACGCGGCCGCGTCGTCGACGGTCACGGGGCCCCGCTCGCTGCTCGTCGCCGTGCCGGACAGGCCCAGGTGGTCGGAGGCCAAAGGACGCTCGGCGACGAAGGTGGTCAGCGCCCCTCCGAGCTCCTCGATGCGCTCACCGGTGAGGTAGTGGGCGAGGTCGATCGCGTGCGCGCCGATGTCCCCGAGCGCGCCGGAGCCGGCCTTGTCCTTCTGCAGCCGCCAGGAGAGCGGCGCCTCGGGGTCGGCGATCCAGTCCTGGAGGTAGTGCGCTCGGACGTGCCTGAGCTCCCCGATCCGCCCTCGCTCGACGAGCCAGCGCGCCAGGCCGACGGCCGGGACGCGGCGATAGCTGAACCCGACCATCGACCGGACGCCCTCGGCCCTCGCCTTGACGGCCGCCTCTGTCATCGCCCTTGCGTCGGGTACCGAGTTGGCGAGCGGCTTCTCGCAGAGCACGTGCTTGCCGGCTTCGAGTGCGGCAATGGCGATCTCGGCGTGCGTGTTGCCGGGAGAGCAGATGTCGATCAGGTCGATGTCGTCGCGGTCCACGACGCGCCGCCAGTCCGTCTCGACCGAGGCCCACCCGAGCCGGTGTGCCGCGGCCTCCGTCCGTTCCCGGTTCCGTCCGACGATCGCCGCCATCTCTGGTTCCAGCGGCAGGTCGAAGAACCGGGCGGCGGAGCCCCAGGCGTGCGAGTGGGCGGCGCCCATGAACCCGTAGCCCACCATGGCCACCCGAAGCGGCTTCTTCCTCTTGGTCATCGCTCGCACCACTCCTCACCTCTGCGCC
This sequence comes from Nocardioidaceae bacterium, assembly GCA_044866695.1. Taxonomy (GTDB): domain Bacteria; phylum Actinomycetota; class Actinomycetes; order Propionibacteriales; family Nocardioidaceae; genus JBIOUF01. The sequence continues at coordinate 26,197 of JBIOUF010000204.1, forward strand.
CGGGGAGGACGCCTCGCGGGTCGTTGATGGCTGTCACGTCCGAGGGACGGACAGCCTGCGCTGCAGGTACCAGCTGTTGAGCATCGCCAGCTCCGCCGGGTTGCCCCCGTGGTCGCTCTCGACGACCACCCAGCCGGCGTAGCCGTGCCGGCGGAGAGCGGCGACGAAGGAGTCGACGTCGGCCAGGCCGCCCTCGGTGCCGAGCTCGTAGAACCACCGCTCGAGGCGCCGCCCGGCTCCGCCGCGGAGCATGGTGGTCTCGGCGCCCGGCATGAGGTACTCCTCGCCGGAGTCGGCGTACCTGGTCTGCTTGAGCTGGACGTGCGTCACCCGCTCGGTCCACTCGTCGAGGACCGCGACCGGGTCGAGTCCGGCGATCGTCATCTCGGCGGTGTCCACGGCCAGGCCCACATACCGAGGGTCGGTCGCCTCCAGCAACGCCCGGAGCTGGTCGGCGGAGTGCACGGCTCCCAGGCAGTCGTAGTGCAGCGACACGCCGACGCCGACCCGAGCGGCGCGTTCACCCACGCGGTTCCAGACGTCGCCGATGACCGCCGGCTCGTCCACGGCCAAGGGCGGCGAGTGCCACGCCGACCCGGTGGGCCGCACGACGAGCTGGTCGGCACCGATGGCGGCGAGGAACTCCACGAACCGCTCGGCCGAAGCGACGATGGCGTCGTGGTCGGCCGGGTTGCGGGTCGAGCGGAAGGCCCAGCCCTCCTCCTCGACGGGCTGGCCGGGATCCCAGAACATGCTGCTGACGCCGTGGATCGACGCCGACTGCAGGAAGGCCCGGAACCCTTCGGGGCTGCCGTGGTTGAGGAGGATCGTCTCGGGCCGGCCCAGGTTGTCCCAGCGGCCGGTCCCGGCCGCGAGCTCGACGTGGTCGAAGCCCAGGGCCGCGAGCGTCTTGAGCGCGCGAAGCTGGTCCTCGTGGCGGACGAAGACGTCCAAGCGGAGGTTCCACTGGTTCAGCGCGTAGGCCCAGCGCAGCGTGTCCCTCATCGCGCACCCGTCTCACCTGCGGCAACGGTGGCTAGGACGTGGTCGATGTACCACTTGGCCACGCACGTCGCCTCGGCGTAGCTGCCGCCGCCGAGCTCCGCCTTGTCGTGCTCGACGGTCAGCCACCCGTCGTACCCGGACTGGACGATCTCCCGCATGAGGCTCGGGAAGTCGACCAGACCCCCGTCGGTGCCCATCTCGTAGAACCACCGCGTCACCCCGGGGGCCATGAGCTCCGGGTCGGGGGGCGTCCGGTACGCCTCATCGGTGTCGACGGTGTGGGTGTCCTTGAAGTGGAAGCCCGTGCAGCGGTCCTTGAAGTCGAGGAAGAGCCGCACCGGGTCGACGCCGGCGATCGTGTGCTGGGCGGTGTCGCAGAAGAAGTAGACGTAGGCCGGGTCGGTGTAGTCGAAGAAGAGCTCCAGCTGCTCGCGAGTGCGGATCGCTCCCCAGAACTCGAAGTGGCAGGTCGTTCTGAGCCCCTGCTCCAGGGTCAGCCGGCCGACACGGTTCCACAGGTCGGCCATGATCTTGATCTTCTCGGCGGTCACCGGCTCGACCTGGAAGTGCGTCGTCGTCGGCATCACGATGAAGTTCTCGACGGACAGCCCCTCGACCGCGCGGAGCGTCGCGAGGCAGTCCTCGACGATCCTGTCGTGCGTCTGGGGCACGTGCGGCGCGGTGTACGGCGTCGCATAGGGGTACGCCGAGAAGATCCCGGTGATCTTCTCGAAGCCGTTGTCCTGCAGGAAGTGCTCGAACGCCGGGACCGAGCCGTACATCGCCTTCAACATGGGGAGGTAGAAGAAGAAGGTGTCGAATCCGGTGAAGCCGAGCGCGGACAGCTGCTTGACGTAGCGGTCCATGTAGGAGCGGTTGAACGACGGTGGCTGCGGCCCTTGCGGTGTCTCGGTCACCCAGTGGTCCATGTAGGACCACTTCGTCCAGGTCATGGCAGAACCTCTCTTGGAACGGCTCGGTCAGGCGTTCGCCGCGACGCGCTGGATGGTGGCGACCGCTTCGACGGTGCCGGTGGTGGGAAAGAACTCGAGCCCGATCGGGCCGGCGTACCCGGCGGAGCGCAGGAGAGAAAGCGAGGCGTCCCAGTCGATGCCTCCGCTGCCGGGCTCCCCGCGGCCGGGGACGTCGGCGATCTGCACGTAGTCGATGACGTCGGCCGCCGACGCGAGCACTGCTGACGGGTCCTCACCCTCGGTGACCGAGTGGTAGAGGTCGTACAGCACGCGAAGGCCAGGCGACCCGACGTCTCGCACGACCTGCACCGCGTCCGCCGTGCGGTCCAGCAGGGCCCCGGGGTGGTCGACGCGGGTGTTCACCGGCTCGAGCACGAGTGTCACACCGGACCCGGCTGCGCGCTCCACCGCCTGAGCGAACACGTCGACCAAGCAGTCCAGGTTCGCCGCCCGCTTCGCGCCGGGAAACCCGATGCCCGAGCCGAGGACCAGCCGAGGGGACCCCAGGGCTGCCGCGTTCTCGAGCCCGCGCTCGAGGCCGTCGAAGAACGGCCCGAGGTCGGTCCCGGGAAGCGTGAAGTTGGTCCGCGGCTCGGCGAGGACGGCCGTCACCGCTACCCCGGTGCTGTCGAGGACGCCTGCGAGGGCGCTGATGTCCTTGTCCAGGGTGGTCCACATCTCGATCGCGTCGAAGCCGGCGGCGGCCGCCGCGCGGACCCGCTGAGTGTAGTCCGGGCCGGCCTCGACGAAGAGCAGCTCGATGTTGGGCGACAGCTGGTAGCCGGCCATGCGCAGCCTCCTTCTCACGCCCGCGGGGAGCGCCTCACTGGTCAGGTTCCGCTAGCGACCCTACCCCACTTTCGAGTGGATAGACATATCTTCCATTGATGGTCGTCAGAAGTGGTGGTGATTCTCTCGCAGTGGGGCTGTGGGCGGACTAGGTGGTGTTGGCGTGGGCGCGCGTCGCCGAGCTCAGGTTCGGTCGGCGGTGAGGTGGCTGACTTCGGCGTACCGGTCCCGCACGTGCGGCGTCGGCTCGGCGTGGTAGCCCTTCGTCTCGGTGCTCTCCCACGGCGGCGGATGCTCCGCGCCGGACAGCACCCAGGCGGCCTGCCGGGCGGCGCCGTCGGCGACGTACTCACCGGGCGGCGGGACCAGCACCGGGACGCCAAGGAC
>JBIOUF010000205.1:0-15569 GCA_044866695.1 Nocardioidaceae bacterium
CCCTCTACCCGTATGCTTGACGCCGCCGTTCGAGGCTACGAGGTAATTCCCTCGCCCAGCAATTATCTTGAAGCTGCCCTGCACTACGAGATGGCTGACCCGGTGGCAGACGCACGCCGAGCTGTCGAGGCCGGGGACCCGCGGCTTTGGGCGATGGGCGAGGGCGATCCCTTCATTCCAGGTGTCGCCCCACCCGGCCACAGACGGGCCGGCTCGACGGGCGAGTCGGACGGGCCCGACCCCTCAGCCGGGCGGACCGGCGTCAGCCGAGGGCACGCGGGTGGGCGGTGGCGTAGACCTCGCGCAACGAGTCGACGGTGACCAGGGTGTAGATCTGGGTCGTGGTCACCGAGGCGTGCCCGAGGAGCTCCTGGACGACGCGGACGTCCGCCCCGCCGTCCAGCAGGTGGGTGGCGAAGGAGTGCCGCAGGGTGTGCGGCGAGACCTCCTGGGTGACCCCGGCCCGGTCGGCGGCGCGGGTGAGCACGGTCCAGGCGCTCTGCCGCGACAGCCGGCCGCCCTGGGCGTTGAGGAAGACGGCAGGCGTGCCGCGGCCCGCGGCCAGCAGGGCCGGGCGGCCGCGGACCAGGTAGGCGTCCAGCGCCTGGTCCGCCAGCGACCCGAACGGCACGACCCGCTGCTTGCCACCCTTGCCGCGCAGCAGCACTGTGCGGTCCCCGCGGTCGACGTCGTCGAGGTCCAGGCCCACGGTCTCGGAGATCCGGGCACCGGTGGCGTAGAGCATCTCAAGCAGGGCCCGGTCTCGCAGGGCGAGGGCGGTGCCGGGCGCGCCGGCCGCGTCCAGGATCCGCTCGACGGCGTCCAGCGGCAGCGCCTTGGGCAGCCGCCGGGCGGTGGCCGGTGGCCGCACGGCGGCTGCGGGGTCGGCGCCGGCCAGGCCGTCTCGCAGGGCGAAGCGGTGGAACCCGCGCACGGCGACCACCGCGCGTCCGGCGCTGGTCGCCGACAGCCGCCGGTGGTCGGAGTCACCCTCGCGCAGCGCCCGCAGGAACGCGGTCACCGCCGCCTCGTCGACCGCGCCGACGTCGGCGACCCCGCGGCCGGCCAGGAAGGCGACGTACCGGCGCAGGTCGCGGCGGTACGACGACAGCGTGTTCGCCGCGAGACCCCGCTCGACGGCCAGGTGGTCGAGGTAGGTGCGGACCGCCCGCTGCAGCGCGGTGGGCCGGCCGTCCGCCGAGGGGTCAGGCACCCCGCCCCAGGGCCTCGTCGAGCGAGGCGCTCTCCATCCCGTGGGCATGCGCCACCGGAGGGTAGGTGACCGCGCCGGCGTGCGTGTTCAGCCCCAGTGCCAGCGAGTGGTCGTCGAGGCAGGCCTGGCGCCAGCCCTTGTCGGCCAGCGCCACGGCGTAGGGCAGGGTCACGTTGGTCAGGGCGTACGTCGAGGTGTGCGGCACCGCTCCGGGCATGTTCGCGACGCAGTAGAAGATCGACCCGTGGACCTGGTAGGTCGGCTCGTCGTGCGTGGTCGGCCGGGAGTCCTCGAAGCAGCCGCCCTGGTCGATGGAGATGTCCACCAGCACCGACCCCGGCTTCATCCGCGACACCAGGTCGTTGGAGATCAGCGTGGGCGCCTTCGCGCCCGGTACGAGCACCGCGCCGATCACCAGGTCGGCGTCGATGACCGCCCGCTCGATCTCGTAGGCGTTGGACGCGACGGTCTGCACGTGGCCCTGGTAGATCCGGTCCGCGGCCCGCAGGACGTCGATGTTGCGGTCCAGCAGCAGCACCTCGGCCTGCATCCCGAGGGCGATCGCGGCGGCGTTCATCCCCGACACGCCACCCCCGATGACCACGACCTTGCCGGCATAGACCCCCGACACGCCGCCGAGCAGCACCCCGCGGCCGCCGCCGCCGCGCATCAGGTGGTAGGCGCCGGCCTGCGGGGCGATCCGGCCGGCCACCTCGCTCATCGGGGCCAGCAGCGGCAGCGCGCCGTTGGGGGTCTGGACGGTCTCGTAGGCGATGCCGGTCACCTTCCGGGCGACCAGCTCCTCGGTGAGCGGCTTGTCGGCGGCCAGGTGCAGGTAGGTGAACACAACCTGGTCCTCGCGCATCCGGTGGTACTCCTCGGCGACGGGCTCCTTCACCTTGAGGACCAGGTCGCCGGCCTGCCACACCTCGTCGGCGGTCGGCAGGATCTTCGCGCCGGCGGCGACGTACTCCTGGTCGGGGATGGAGGAGCCCACCCCGGCGTCGGCCTCGACGTACACGTCGTGGCCTTGGCGGGCCAGCTCGTGCACCCCGCTAGGGGTGATCGCGACGCGGTACTCGTTGTTCTTGACTTCCTTCGGAACCCCGACCCTCATGGACCTGCGACCCCTTTCGCCGACGCGACGAACCGGAGTCTATGCGGTCCGCGGCCCCCCGGCCTGGACCGCGGAGGGGGAGCGGCCGGTGCGGCGCAGCGCGTAGGCCATCACCGCGAGGGCCAGCGGCGCATCGGTCAGCCGGCCGCCGAGCACGCCGTCGAGGAGGTCCACGACCGGCACCCAGGCCGAGGTCATGTCGGCCTCCTCGTGCTCGAGGGCGAACCCGCCCCGGTCCGGCACGGCAGTGAGGTCGCGGGCCAGGTAGGTCTCGACCCGCTCCTGGCTGACCCCCGGTGAGGAGTACGACGTGAGGAGGTGGGTCCACTGCGCCGCGACCAGCGCGCCCTCCTCGAGCAGCTCCCGGCGGGCGGCCACGACCGGGTCCTCTCCGTCGACGTCGAGCAGCCCGGCCGGCAGCTCCACGAACCGGGTGCGGGCGGCGTGCCGGTACTGCTGGAGTACCAGCGCCCGCTCGTCGTCGTCGACGGCCAGCACCACGACCGCTCCGGGGTGCACCACGGCCAGCCGCGTGAAGGTCTGGTCGGGCCGGCCGGGCGCGGAGAGGAGGTCCTGCCGCAGCCAGAACGGGGCGGAGCCGCGCCAGGCCACCTCCGTGGCCTGGACCGGCCACGCCTCGGGCCGGTCGGCGAGCCTCACGCCTGGGCCCGCGCCTCGGCCGGCTCGGGTCGCCTGCCCGGCCCCGCGTCGGCCACGGCGTCGACGATCTGGTCGACGTCGGGGTCCACCCGCCGGCGCAGCGCGGCGTCGTCGATGGGGAACTGCAGCTCCTTCTGCCGCGCGATGGCCGCGCCGACCAGCCCGGTGAAGAGGGGATGGGGCGTGGTCGGCCTGCTGCGCAGCTCCGGGTGGGCCTGCGTGCCGACGTAGTAGGGGTGGGTGCGCCGGGGCAGCTCGACGAACTCGACCAGGTTGTCGTCGGGGCTGGTCCCGGAGAACACCATGCCGGCCTCCTCCAGCCGGCCGCGGTAGGCGTTGTTGACCTCGTAGCGGTGCCGGTGCTGCTCCTCGACCCGAGCCGCGCCGTACTGCTCCCGCACGATGGTGCCCTCGTGCAGGTCGGCCGGGTAGAGGCCGAGCCGCATCGTGCCGCCGAGGTCGCCCGCGCCCTCGACGTAGGCCTGCTGCTCGGCCATCGTCGCGATCACCGGTTCCGGCGTGCCCACGTCGAACTCCGTGGATCCGGCCTGCGCAAGGCCGAGCACCGACCGGGAGTACTCGATCACCATGCATTGCAGGCCCAGGCACAGTCCGAGGGTCGGGATGCCGTGGGTCCGGGCGTAGCCGAGCGCGCCGATCTTGCCGTCGATGCCGCGCACGCCGAACCCGCCCGGGACCAGCACCGCGTCCACGTCGGCGAGGTGCCGAGCCGCCCCCTCGCGGGTGGCGCACTCGTCCGACGGCACCCAGGCGACGCGCACCTTGGCCTCGTGCGCGAACCCGCCGGCGCGCAGCGCCTCGACGACCGACAGGTAGGCGTCGGGCAGGTCGACGTACTTGCCGACCAGCGCGACGGTGACCTCCTCGCTGGGGTGGTGCACCCGGCCGAGCAGGTCGTCCCACCGGGTCCAGTCGACGTCGCGGAAGGGCAGGTTCAGGCGCCGTACGACGTAGGCGTCCAACCCCTCGCGGTGCAGCACCTTGGGGATGTCGTAGATCGACGGCGCGTCGACCGCGGTCACCACGGCCTCCTGGTCGACGTCGCACATCAGGCTGATCTTGCGCTTGACCCCGTCGGGGATCGGCCGGTCCGCCCGGCAGACGATCGCGTCGGGCTGGATGCCGATGCTGCGCAGCGCGGCCACGGAGTGCTGCGTGGGCTTGGTCTTCAGCTCCTGCGACGGCCCGATCCACGGCACCAGGGACACGTGCAGGAAGAAGCAGTGGTCACGCCCGATGTCGTGGCGGACCTGACGGGCCGCCTCGAGGAACGGCAGGGACTCGATGTCGCCGACCGTGCCGCCGATCTCGGTGATCACCACGTCGACCGGCCCGTCCTCGGTGCCCGCGCCGGCCATCGCCCTCACGCGGTCCTTGATCTCGTTGGTGATGTGCGGGATCACCTGGACGGTGTCGCCGAGGTAGTCGCCGCGACGCTCCTTGGCGATGACGTGGCTGTAGACCTGTCCCGTGGTGACGTTGGCGATGCCGGACAGGTCGGTGTCGAGGAAGCGCTCGTAGTGGCCGACGTCCAGGTCGGTCTCCGCGCCGTCGTTGGTCACGAAGACCTCGCCGTGCTGGAACGGGTTCATCGTGCCGGGGTCGACGTTGAGGTAGGGGTCCAGCTTCTGCATGGTGACCCGCAGCCCGCGCGCCGTGAGCAGGTTGCCCAGCGAGGAGGCGGTGAGGCCCTTGCCCAGCGAGGAGGCGACGCCGCCGGTGACGAACACGTGCTTGGTGGGCTGCACAGAGGCCAACAGGACTCCCGTGGGGTCGGTGTGCGGCGAGAGGCCCCGCCCGTCCACGGGGTTCTAGGCTACACCGGCGACCCCGCGCCGGCGCGGCACGGCGCGGCTCGTCGGCCGGCGCCCAGCGGGCTCAGGGAAGCGCCGCACGGGCCTGGCCCACGGCGCCGTACGCTCCCGCGTCGCCGTCGGCCTGCTCGGCCAGTGCCAGCACCGCCACGGCGCGACCGGCGGCCCGCTCCACGGAGTCCACCGTGGAGACCTCGCGGGCACCGGGGTCGGTCCGCAGCTGGGCCACCACGCCCTGGTCGGCGCCGGCGGCGGCCGGGCCGGCTACGACGACACCCCGGGTCCTCCGGTCCAGCTCGGTGGCCAGCGCCGCCACGATCGCCCCCGCCCCGCGGCGCGACTCCTGGTCCCCCTGCGGCGGGCCGGTGACCACCAGGACCAGGTCGCCTCGCCGGCTGGGCGGCTCGGGCACGCTCACCAGCCCGGCGGCGGTGAGCCCGGCCAGCACGCCGCCCGCCCGGCGCGGCACCGCCGAGCCGCCGGACCGCGTGGTGGCCACCGCGTAGGCGAGCAGGGCGGCCGCCCGGGCGTAGGCGTCGGTCGTCGTGGCAGTCCTGGCCTCGGCGTCCGGCGCCGACCTGGCCAGCTGCGCGCCGAGCTCGTCGACCAGCTGCCGGCTGCCCGGGTCGAGCAGGCTCGAGGAGGCCACGACGGTGCCGACCATGGTCCCGCCGGCCGTGCCGACCAGGTCGGCGGTCGCCTGGACGGTGTCCGGCGAGGCGCCCGGCAGGGCCAGCACCGTGACCGCGTGCCCGCGCAGCGCTCCGGCCACCATCCCGGGCGCCGCCGCGGCGGCGAACGCGTCGTCCAGGGACAGCGCGGCGTCCAGGCGGGCCGCCTGCCGGGCCGCGTCGGCGCCGTCGGCTCGCGACGCCAGCGGCTGCGTGGTGCCGGCGTCCTGCAGCGGTCCGTTGCCCAGGACGATGCCGGTGGCCAGCGCCAGCAGTACGGCGACCAGCGAGGCGACGTGGTAGCGGAAGCTGATCACGACACCACCCCCCGGAGCCATGCGGCCGCGTCGTCCGTCCAGGCCATGGCGGCCTCGCGGCTCTGCTCCCACCACTGGGAGCCCCACTGGACCCACCAGTCGGCCCCCGCCGGGGTCGCGACCACCGCGGCGGCCAGCGCGGCCAGGCCGGCCAGGAGCACCACCAGCAGCTGCCAGGTGCGGACCCGGCCGGTGTAGAGCGCGGGGACCGCCTTCGCGTCCACGAGGCGGGGACCGACGCGCATCCGGGTGAGGAGGGTGCCGCCGAGACCGGCGCGCTGGCCGTCGAGGAGCTGGTCCAGCGAGGCATGGGCGCCCACGGTGATGATCGGCGCGGCGCCCCGGAGGTCGGCCAGCAGCACCGCCACGTCACCGGTCGTCCCCGCCGCGGGCATCACGTGGGCGCGAATCCCCAGGCGCTCGAGGGCCTCCGCGCCCCGGGCCGCGCCGCCGTCGGTGTGCAGCACCAGCTCGCGAGCCGCGCGCAGGCCGCGTTCGGACACCACCTGCCCGGCGTCGCCGCCCGGCACCGTCAGGCCCTGGGGGCCCACGACCAGCACGTCCGGGCGGTGTCCGGCGTGGAGGAGCGCGTCGGCGCCGTCGTCCACCGCCACGAGCACCGGATGCTGCTCGCGGATGAACCGTCTCAGCGCACGGAGGTCCTCGCGGTGGTCGAAGTCGCCCACCACCACCACTGCCGGCCGACCGGCCAGGCTCGTGCGCAGGTCCGGGGCACCCAGGCCGTGCAGCACCAGCTCCTGCTCCCGGCGCAGGAACTCGGTGGCCTGGTGGGTCAGGCTCTCCAGCTGCGTCGCCAGCCCGGCGCGGGCCCGGTCCATGCGGACCACGACCTCGTCCAGGTCGAGCGGGGTCCCGGTGAGGACCGCCTGGTCGCCGGCGTACACGGTGCCGTGGCTGACCCGGGCCGCGGCCCCGTCGCGCACCCGGGAGAACGCGTCGGGGCCCACGCCGTCGACCAGGACCACGCCGGCCTTGGCCAGCAGCTCGGGGCCGAGGTTGGGGAAGCGGCCGGAGATGAACGGCGCGCAGTTCACCACCGCCGCGACGCCGCGGTCCAGCAGCGCCTCGGCGGTGCGCCGGTCCAGGTCGACCTCGTCCAGCACGGCGATGTCGCCGGGCTGCAGGCGGCGCAGCAGTGCGGGGGTCCGGCGGTCCACCCGGAGCGTGCCGGTCCGGCCGGTCGGGGCGTCGAGGGTCTGGGAGCGCGACGGAAGCCTCATGACCGGCCCATGGTCACACGCCGGTCACACCGGACCGCGGACCCGCTGCGGCTCAGCGGGTCGCGGCCGAGGCGGCCCGCCGGCTCCCGCGTGCGGCGTCCAGGAGCTCCCGGGCGTGGGCGAGGGCGGTCGTGGAGTCCTCCAGTCCGGCCAGCATCCGGGAGAGCTCGGTGACCCGCGCCGCGTCGTCCAGCGTCCGCAGGCCGGAGGTGGTCACGGTGCCCTCGTCGCTCCTGACCACCACGACGTGCCGGTCGGCGAACGCGGCGACCTGCGGCAGGTGGGTGACCACGACCACCTGAGCGTGCTCGGCAAGGCCGGCCAGCCGCCGGCCGACCTCGACCGCGGCCCGTCCGCCCACCCCGGCGTCCACCTCGTCGAACACCATGGTCGGCACCGGAGCGGTCCCGGCGAGCACGACCTCGAGCGCGAGCATCACCCGGGACAGCTCGCCGCCCGACGCGGTGCGCTGCAGCGGCCGCGCCTCGCCCCCCGCGGTGGCCGAGAGCAGGAAGTCCACGTCGTCGACGCCGGTAGGGCCGAAGCGGACCCGGCCGGCCGCGACCTCGAGGGCCCCCTCCTCGGCGGCCTCCTCACCGACCTGGCTCTGCCGCACCACCACCCGGACCGACGCGTGCGGCATCGCCAGCGCACGCAGCTCCGTCGTGACCGCGGCGGCGAGGGTCTCCGCGGCCGCGGTGCGGACCTGCGACAAGGCGGTGGACAGCCGTGCCAGCCGCGTCCGCAGCTCCGCGCGGCGGGCGGCCAGCGCGTCGATGTGCCCGTCGGTGTCGTCGAGCTGCGACAGCCGCGCCGCCGCCTGCTCGGCCCAGGCCAGGACGTCGTCGACCGTGTCGCCGTACCGCCGGGTCAGGCCGAGCACGGCGGCGCGGCGCTGCGACACCTCGGCCAGCCGGCGCGGGTCGGACTCCAGGCCGGCGGCGTACGACGCGACGTCGGCCGCCAGGTCGGCGACCAGGTACCCGGCGTCGGCGACCCGGTCGGCCAGGGCCGCGGCTCCCGGGTCGTGGCCCCGGACGCCGTCCAGCAGCGTGCGGGCGGCGGCGACGGCGCCCACCGCGTCCGGACCGCCCTCCGTCGCGGACAGCGCCTCGCGGGCGGAGAGCGCGGCGGTCCGCAGCGAGTCGGCGTGGCCCAGCCGCTGCTCCTCTTCGGCCAGGGCGGCGTCCTCGCCCGCCAGCGGGGCGACCTGGCCGACCTGGTCCAGCCCGAACCGGAGCAGGTCCGCCTCGCGGGCCCGCTCGCGGCGGCTGGCCGCGACCTCGGCCAGCTCGGTCTCCACCGACCGCAGGGTCGAGTAGAGGTCCGCGACCTCCGCGCGCAGGTCGAGCGCGTCGGTGCCGGCGTAGCGGTCCAGCGCGTCGCGCTGGGCGCCCGGACGCAGCAGCCGGTGCTGGTCGGACTGGCCGTGAACGGTGACGAGGGGGTCGGCCAGCGTCGCCAACGTCGCGGCCGGCACGGCGGCGCCGCCGGCGTACGCCCGGGACCGGCCCTCTGCCGACACCTGCCTGACCAGCAGCACCTGACCGTCCTCGACCTCGCCGCCGACCCGGTCGACCGCCTCGGCGAGGGCCCGGTCCGCGCGGACCACCCCTTCCACGCGTGCGGTGCGCGCGCCGGTGCGGACGACGTCGGCGGCGGCCCGGCCGCCCAGCAGCAGGCCCAGCGCGCTGACCACCATCGTCTTGCCGGCCCCGGTCTCCCCGGTGATCGCGGTGAACCCCGGGCCGAGCTCGAGCACCGACTCCTCGATCACGCCCAGGCTGGTGATCCGCAGCTCGGTCAGCATCAGTCCAGGTCTTCCACCAGGGTCAGCCGCGCGCGTTCGCGGCGGCGGAGCTCGGCACTCCCCCGCCAGCCGCCGACCGGCAGGCCGAACTTGGCGACCAGCCGGTCGGTGAAGGGCGCCCGGTGCAGCCGCGCCAGCCGGATCGGCGACGTCCCCCTGCGCACCTCGATGCGCGCGCCGGGTGGCAGGTCGACGGTGCGCCGCCCGTCGCACCAGAGCACCCCGGCCCCCTCGGTCTCGGCCAGCACCTCTACGGCCACCGCCGAGCTGGGCGCGACCACCATCGCGCGGGCGAAGAGCGCGTGCGCGGAGATCGGCACGACCAGCAGCGCCTCCACCCCCGGCCACACCACCGGTCCGCCGGCGGAGAAGCTGTACGCCGTGGAACCGGTCGGCGTCGCGCAGACGACGCCGTCGCAGCCCCAGCGCGACAGCGGCCGCCCGTCGACCTCCACCACGAGCTCGAGCATGCGCTGCCGGGCCGCCTTCTCCACGCTGGCCTCGTTGAGCGCCCAGGTCGTCGCGACGACCTGCTTGCCGCGGTAGACGGTGACGTCGACGGTGAGCCGCTCCTCGGAGGTGTAGTGCCGTCCGACGATCGCGTCGATGCTCAACGCGATGTCCTCGTGCTCGGCCTCGGCGAGGAAGCCGACGTGGCCCAGGTTGACGCCGAGCACCGGCGTCCCGGCCTGCCTGACCAGCTCCGCGGCACGCAGGATGGTGCCGTCGCCGCCGATGACCACCATCAGCTCGCAGCCCGCCGACGCCCTCGGCCCGGCGGTCACCAGCTCCAGGTCGGGCAGGTCGAGGTCGAGCTCGGCCGCCTCGTGGTCCAGCAGCCGCAGGCCCAGGCCGTGCACGCTGAGCGCGCGGCAGAACTGCCGGGCCACGGTGCGGGCGTCGGCGCGCCCCGCATGCGCGACGACGAAGATCCGCCGTCCGTCGGGCTCGTTCACCGCTCCACTTTCTCATCCGCGAGGGACGGGTCCGGGGTGCGGCACACCTCCCTGCGGACGTCCTGGTCGGTGACCGTCGCCGGGCCGGGGCGCAGCCACACGAAGTACTCGACGTTGCCGGCGGGACCGGGCAGCGGGCTGGTGGTCACCGCCCGGGCGCCCCAGCCACGCCGGGCAGCGGCCGCGGCCACCGAGGACACCGCCTCTGCCCGCAGCCCCGGGTCGCGGACCACCCCGCCCTTGCCCACCCGCCCCCTCCCGACCTCGAACTGCGGCTTCACCATGAGCAGCAGGTCCGCGTCGCGGGCGACGACGGCCAGCAGAGGGTCGAGCACCAGCCGCAGCGAGATGAAGGACAGGTCCGCCACGACCAGGTCTACCGGCTCCCCACCCACCAGCTCCACGGTGAGGTCTCGGACGTTGGTCCGGTCCAGGACCAGGACCCGAGGGTCGCCCCGCAACGGCCAGGCCAGCTGTCCGTACCCGACGTCCACGGCCACCACCTCGGCGGCCCCCGCCTCGAGCAGGACCTGGGTGAACCCCCCGGTGGACGCGCCGGCGTCCAGGCAGCGCCGGCCGCGCACCTCGAGGCCCGACGGCGCCCAGGCCGCCAGCGCGCCGGCCAGCTTGTGCGCGCCCCGCGAGACGTAGTCCGGACCGGCTGGGTCACCCCTGACGACGACCGCCGCGGCTGTGGTCACCGCCGTCGCCGGCTTCACCGCGCGCACGCCGGCGACGGTGACCCGCCCGGCGGCGACCAGCTCGGCGGCGTGGTCGCGCGAACGGGCCAGCCCTCTGCGCACCAGCTCTGCGTCGAGGCGCTGTCGCCGCGGACGCGACGGGGTCACCGGCGCGGGGCCGGGGTACTACGACGTCGCAGGGCGGGGTCCGGGTCCGACGCCGGCGTCGTCGAGGGCCGACCGCAGCGTCTCGTGGATGTCCTCGTAGACCTCCGCATGGGACGTGACCGGCAGCTCGTCCAGGGAATGCAGCCGAGCCAACGCCTCGTCCACATCGGGGTTCCCACTCCAGGAGCGCTGGTAGGGCAGGACGAAGTCGGTCATGGGCTCCCCTTCTGCTGGGCCGCGTCGGCACGGGGTGGCAGGGTCACGTTACCGGGCGGTACCAGGTCTGCACCATGGGCAGCGGCCCCCGAATCGTCCAGATGACGCCACCCGGCCACCGCGACGACCCGCCACCAGTCGTCGACCGGGCCGTGCCCGGTCACCACGAGCCGGCCGTCCTCCACGCCGGCGCGCCACCCCCCGAGGCGCACCGGGTCCGCGTCGCCGTCCGGCACCGGATGCGCCGTGCCGAGCGCGGCCAGCGTCGACCCGACGTAGCTGGGGCGCAGCCCGGGCGGGGCGCCGACCAGCTCCTCGACCCCGGTGACCCCGGTCATCACCAGGAGGCTGTCGTAGCCCCCGCCCACCGCGCCCGAGATGTCGGTGTCCAGCCGGTCGCCGACGACCAGCGGCCGCGACCCGCCGACCCGCCGCACGGTCTCCCGCAGCAGCGGCGGCTGCGGCTTGCCGGCGACGACCGGCTGGCGAGCCGCGAAGGCGGCCACGACGCCGACCAGCACACCGTTGCCGAGCCCGGGGCCGTGTGCGGTCGGCACCGTGGCGTCGGTGTTGGAGGCCACCCAGGGCAGCCCACGCCGCACCAGGATCGCCCCGTCGATCACCGTCTGCCAGCGCAGGTCCGGCGCGAACCCCGACACCACGGCGACCGGCTGGTCGTCGATCCGCTGCACCGGGACCAGCCCCAGCTCGGCGAGCGCGACGAACAGCCCGGCACCGCCGATCACGTAGACCGCGGAGCCGGGCGGGACCCGTTCGGCGACCAGCCGGGCCGCCGCCTGGGCCGAGGTCACCACGTCGTCGGCACGCGCGTCGACCCCGAGCCGGACCAGGTGCTCGGCGACCGCGTCCGGGGGGCGGGAGGCGTTGTTGGTGACGTAGGCCAGGTGCATCCCCGCGCGCTCCGCCGCCGCGAGGTGCGCCGGCACCCCGGGCACCGCATCGGGGCCGATGTAGACCACGCCGTCGAGGTCCAGCATCGCCAGGTCGTAGCGGTGCCAGAGCGGCTCCTCGCACTCCTTCAGGCCTGCCCCGGGTCCCGCGGACGCGTCTCCTGCCACGCCGGCCACCCTAGGGCGTGCCGCGATGGGCGTGCCGCGGTGGGCGTGGCGGGCAGGAGCGCCCGGCCCGCTCCGGCCCATTGCGGTCGGCCACCGGGCCCGTGACGGCCCATAGGATGCCCCGGTGAGCGGGACGGAGCCGGTCGTGGCCGGCACCAGACGCCCGCTGGAGCTGGCGGCGTTCCGGGGGCTGCGGTTCGACCCCGACACGATTGGCGACCTCGGCACCGCGGTGTCTCCGCCGTACGACGTCTTGGACGCCGACCTGGTCCGGGAGCTGGAGTCGGCCAACCCGCGCAACGTGGTGCGGCTGATCCTGTCGCGACGGTTCGAGACCCCCTACCGGGCGGTCCTGGACCGCCTGGACCGGTGGCGGGCGGAGGGCGCGCTGCGGCCGGACCCCCGGCCCGCGCTCTACCTGTACGAGTACACCGCGGGACCCACGGTGGTGCGAGGCCTGGTCGGGCTGGTCGGGCTCCGGGCGCCCGACGAGCGCGTGGTGCTGCCCCACGAGGAGGTGAGCCCGGGGCCGGTCGAGGACCGGGTCGCGCTGATGCGGACCACCAGGACCAACCTCGAGCCGATCCTGCTGGTGCACGACGGTCCCCCCTGGCTGCGCAGGCACCTGGCCGAGACCTCCGAGGGGCCGCCGGCGACGGAGGTGGTGGCCTACGACGGCGTCCGGCACCGGCTCTGGCTTCTCGACGACCCCGGCGGGTTGGCACGCGTCGCGCTGGAGCTCGCCCCCGGCCAGGCGCTGATCGCCGACGGCCACCACCGGTACGCGGCGTACCTGCGGCTGCAGGCGGAGGCGGCGGGCGCCGGCACCAGGCGGTCACCGTGGGACTACGGGCTGGCGATGCTGGTGGACCAGCGGGCGTTCCCCCTCCAGGTGCGCCCGATCCACCGCACCGTCGAGGGGCTGACCGGGACCGATGTCGCCGACCTCGCCCGCCACCACCGACAGCGGCTGGACCGGGTCGGCTCGCAGCGGGAGGCGCTGCTCCGGCTCGGTGA
Organism: Nocardioidaceae bacterium; assembly: GCA_044866695.1. Taxonomy (GTDB): domain Bacteria; phylum Actinomycetota; class Actinomycetes; order Propionibacteriales; family Nocardioidaceae; genus JBIOUF01. The sequence goes on from JBIOUF010000205.1 coordinate 12,981, forward strand.
CGCGGTGCCCGGCCGGCCGGCCAGGTTCGGCATCACCGACGGGAGGACCTGGTGGGTCCTCTCGGTGCCGCGCACCGACCCGGTCGACACGACCGTGCTGCACCGCGACGTCCTGCCCGGGTGGCACGTGGCGGAGGGGCAGCTGGGCTACCACCACAGCCTCGCCCAGGCGCTCCGGTCGCTGACCCGCCGGACCGGCATCGCGGTGACGATGGCCGCCCCCGCCGTCGACCAGGTGCTCCGCTCGGCCGCCGCGGGGATCACCCTGCCGCGCAAGTCGACGTCGTTCGAGCCCAAGCCCCGCATGGGACTGGTCATGCGCGACCTGCGCGACGCCTGACCCCCGCCGGCGGCCCGAGGAGCGAGCCTGCGAGCCACCGGCGGCCCGAGGAGCGAGCTTGCGAGCGTCTCGAAACCACCGGTACCCCGGGCTGGGACTGTGCCAGGGTGGCCGCTGGTTGGCTTCGTGACGCTCGCAAGCTCGCTCCTCAGCCCGAGTCGAGACGCCTCCGCTAGCGCTCCGGCTCCTCGACCAGCGTCCGGTGTCGGCTCGCTCCCGCTCCCTCATGCCCGGTCCGCGTCGCGACGCACCCGGGTCACGCTGAGCGCCTCGACCTCGACGAGGCTGGTGGGCCCGGAAGTGGTCCGGAAGAAGCGCCGGCGCAGCGCGCCGGACACCTCTACGGTGTCGCCGACCTGCCACGACCGCATCGCCCGGCGGACCCGTCCGGTCCACCCGACGCAGTCGACCCAGTCGCTGCGGGCCTTGGACCCGGCCGTCATCGCCGTGCGCCCGCGCGGCAGCGACAGCCGCACCGAGACGATCGCGGTCCCGCTCGGGAGCGTCCGGTCTGTTGGCGCCGTGGTGACCCGACCGCGCAGGGTCACCACGTTCACCGCGTCCGGCGCCGTCTGGGGACGGTCCGCTTCGGACGTCTGTCGTGGTCCCGGCATCCGCCCTCACCTCCTCACAGAGCAGGCTGCCGCACCCGCGGCCGGCGCCGCAGCGGGAGGCGAGAGGGTGTGCACAACCCGGGCCTGTGGACGGCGGAGGCAGGGAACCGGCCTTCCTGGCCGGGCTCAACCGCGATGTCCGTCGTCACCTTCGGCCGGGTCCGCCACGGGCAGGTCCTCGAGCTCGCCGAGCCGCTCCGCGGCATCGGTGACCAGGTCCCGGTCGATGCCGGCGGTGCGGTGGAACCAGGCCACCGCGTCCTCGGTGCGCCCGGCCGCCAGCAGGGTGTCGGCGTAGGCGTAGCGCAGCCGGACCACCCAGTCCGCGCGGGTCCGAGAACCCAGCGGCGCGGCCTCGAGGATGCGCAGCGCCGCGTCCAGCTCGCCGCGGTCCCGCCGCGCGCCCGCCTCGACGATGGTCATCTCGGCGCGCAGCTCGCGGCCGAGCTGCTCCACCGCGGGGTTCCTGGCCAGCTCCAGGGCGCGGTCGGGGCGGCCGAGCGCCCGCTCGCAGTCGGCCATCACCGGGAGGTAGTCCGGCGACCCGTTCATCCGGCGGGCGGCGCGCAGCTCGGCGAGTGCCTCGGCGTACCGGCCCGCGACGTACGCCGCCTCGCCGCACGCCTCGCGGACGACGGCGACCCGGGCCGCGCGAGCCCGGGCGGCCTTGGCATGCTCGTAGGCGGTGGCGGGATCGTCGTCGAGGAGCCGGCCGGCCGCCACCAGGTGCCGGGCGACCCGCAGCGCCAGGCGCTCGGGCAGGGTACGCAGCTGAGCCTGGACGCCGGGGTCGAGCTCTCGTCCGGTGATGTCGTCGGGAAGCGGTGGACCGTCGTAGCGGCTCTGCTCGGGCGTGCGCGCCTCGCGCGCGGCTCCGCCTCTCGCCACCGGACCGCGCGTACGTGCCGCGGGGCGCTTCTGCGGCGGCCGGCCGCCCTGCTCGCGGCGACCGGACGGCTGCCTCGGATCGTGCTCCCGGGGGCCACCTCCGCCGTGCCCGCCGCGACCAGCCATCAGCGCCGCCCTCCGGGTTCTCCAAGCTGTCGACGAAAGCCGCGAACGCAAAGCCGTGGTGCGAAAGCGCGTAGGGGCCACCTGCGACAGGCGGCCCCTACGTCAAGGCTTGTCCGGCGACGTCCTACTCTCCCACAAGCTCCCGCTTGCAGTACCATCGGCGCTGAAGGGCTTAACTTCCGGGTTCGGAATGGAGCCGGGTGTTTCCCCTCCGCCATGGTCGCCGAAACTCTGTGGAGTTATCGCCGGGGCGCGCTGCTCGAGCGCTGGCCCGACCATAGCTCGGGAACCGCACAGTGGACGCGAGTCGAGAAGAAAGACAAGCCCTCGGCCTATTAGTACCGGTCGGCTCCGTGTATCACTACCTTCGACCTCCGGCCTATCAACCCAGTGTTCTGCTGGGGGCCTTACCCGGTTGACCCGGTGGGAAACCTCATCTTGAAACATGCTTCCCGCTTAGATGCTTTCAGCGGTTATCACTCCCGAACGTAGCCAACCAGCCGTGCCCTTGGCAGGACAACTGGCACACCAGAGGTTCGTCCATCCCGGTCCTCTCGTACTAGGGACAGCCTTTCTCAAGTTTCCTACGCGCGCGGCGGATAGGGACCGAACTGTCTCACG
>JBIOUF010000206.1:0-2614 GCA_044866695.1 Nocardioidaceae bacterium
GCACAGGCCTGTTCACGGTCGACGCGGCGTCGGAGCGGGTCGAGGTGCGCGGCGGCGGCGCCAACGACGTCCTCAGCGTCGGAGTGGGCATCGGCCTGCTGGCCGAGGTCACGCTCGACGGCGGGCCTGGCGACGACCGGCTGGACGGCGACGACGCCGGCAACCGGCTGGTCGGGGCCGACGGCAACGACCTGCTCCTCGGCGAGGGCGGCGACGACGTGCTCGACGGTGGCCTCGGCAACGACCAGCTCGTGGGCGACGCCGGGGACGACCTGGAGACCGGCGGGGACGGCGACGACGTGCTGCTCGGCAAGGCGGGGAACGACAACCTCGACGGCGGCCCCGGCTTCGACTTCCTGCGCGGCGGGGCCGGGTTCGACGTGGGCTTCAACGGCGAGGACGTCGCCTCGGTCCCGTAGGCCTCAGCCCGGGAGGACGGCGACGCCCGATCCGCCCAATGATGCCCTGACCGTCTCGGTGCGCCCGGTCATGAGGAGCAGGAGAGCGAGCGCCGGGCCTTCCACCTCGGGTCCGGCTCCCACGGACCAGGCGGTGTCGGTCGCCCGGAGCGTCAGGCCGTCCAGCCGGCGACGGGCCCGGAACGGCCACCCCATCGCCCACACCCGGTCCAGACCGCGGCGGGTGAGCTCCACCGGGACCGGGACGTCGCGGCCCAGTGGCACCGCGATGTCCTGGCTGTGCACGATCACGTCGAACAGCGAGTCGCGGGTGTTCAGCACTCGCGCCGTCGTGCGCGCGCCGGCGTGCTCCCGCAGGCGGTGCACGATGGTCTGCGCCGGCAGCGACCCGTAGCGCCGCGCCAGGAGGGTGTTCACGCGGTTCAGGTCGAACCGGGCCCGCGGCGCGGCGGCGACCAGCTCCCACGTGGTGATGGTCGGGACGAGGGAGAGATGGCCGGCCACGTCGCGGACCCGCCAGCCCTCACAGAGCGACGGGGCGTCCCACTCGGCCGGGCCGAGACTCTCTAGCAGATCGGCGACGCGGAGCCGCATCGTGCGGACACCGGTCCAGTACTCGTCATCCACAGCAAACCTTAGTCCGAAGTTCGGATCATAGTAGTCCGGGATTCGTACTTCTGCCACTCTGATGCCGTGACTCGCGACTTGGCCGCCGAGATGAATCTGGGCCTCCTGCTGTTCATCCCCTACCGGTTCATGGAGTCAGCCGTGCTGACCGAGCTCAGGTCGCACGGGCATGAGATCGGGCTCAACCAGGCTCGCGTCTTCCAGCGCATCGCTCCTGGGGGGTCTCGCCTCGCCGACCTGGCTGCCGCGTCGCAGCTGAGCAAGCAGACGGTGGGCTCGATCGTCGACCGGCTGGAGGAGGCCGGCTACGTATCGCGGGTTCCCGACCCGTCGGACGCCCGGGCCCGGCTGGTCACCGTGACCGACCTCGGTCGCGAGCTGGTCAGGCTCAGCCGTCCGGTGGTCCTCGAGATCGAAGCGGCCTGGGAGAGGCATCTGGGGCCGGTGCGGACCGGGCAGCTCAGGCGGGCCCTGACGTCGCTGCGCGAGATCACCGACCCGTTCGCGTGAAGACCGGCATGTCGAGGCGCGCGTCACCTCGCGGCGGACTCGCCCAGGCCGGCCTCCTTGGCCCGCAGCGCCGCCGCGGTGCGGTCGGGCACGCCCAGCTTGACCAGGACCGACGACGTCAGGTTCCTCACCGTCTTCTCCGCGAGGCCCAGGCGCCGGGCGATCTCGTGGTTGCGGCAGCCCAGGGCGATCAGGCCGAGAACGTCGCCCTCCCGCGGGGTGAGCTCGGGGAACGCCGCCGTCGCCACCTGGTCCCGGCCGGCAAAGGGCGCGACCACGCCGCCGCCGACCTGGTGGTCCAGGACCAGGTGACCGCTCGCGGCGGCCTGGACCGCGCGGGCGATCGCCTGGGCGTCGGCGCCCTTGAGCAGGTAGCCCGCCGCTCCCGCACGCAGGGCGGCGCGCACGCGCGCCGCGTCGGCATGCATCGTCAGGGCGACGACCGGCACGCCCGGGTGGGTCCGGGCCAGGGCCTGGATCACTTCGACGCCGTCGACACCCGCCATGGCCAGGTCGGTGAGCACCACGTCGGGGGATGTGGTCTCGACGAGCTCGAGGAGAGCGGCGCCGTCGGCGGCCTCGCCGACCACCTCGATCCCCGGAGTCTGCTCCAACACGGCCCGCACGCCGAAGAGGAACATGGGATGGTCGTCGGCCACAGCCACACGGATCGTCATGGGGTCGCCATGGGAATCCGGACCGAGACCACCGTCCCCGTGCTCGGCCGCGAGGCCACCGTGCAGGTGCCTCCGAACGCGCGCGCCCGGCCGCGCATGGAGTCCAGCCCCACGCCCAGGCCGGACGCCGGGTCGATGCCGACGCCGTCGTCGCTGACGCAGAGCTCGAGCGCGTCGCACACAGTGCCCACCGTGACGACACAGCGGCTGGCCCGCGCGTGCCGGGCCACGTTGTGCAGGGCCTCCCCGGCGATCCGGTAGGCCACCTGCTCGACCTCCGCCGGAAGGGCGCCGAGCTCGTGTGCGCGGACCTCGAACGCAGGCCCCTCACGCCCGTCGAAGCCCAGCCGGTCGGCCACGTCCCGGATCGCCCTCGGCAGG
>JBIOUF010000207.1:0-4688 GCA_044866695.1 Nocardioidaceae bacterium
CTCGACGAGGTGATCGCCACCTGTCAAGACTGCAACTGCACAATCCAAGCCCCGAACGGCTGAGCCGACCGCCAAGGGCAGGCTCGGTCTTGATCACGGCAGGGGTCCACGCCGCCATGCGACACCGGTCCGTCGGAATGAGCGGGCGGACCTCACACCGCCGAGGAGGGCGCGGCTCTTGACGCGACTCGCTCACCGTCCCGCTGGACGATCCCATGCGGAACGCCCGGTGGATGGCGCCCGCGACGCCGCCGACATCGCCGAAGCGGGTTCCTTTGCGGGACGGTCAAACGCGGACGACCGGAGAACCTGCGTCCTTGGCAGCGACCGGGACCGGGGATCCAGCAGGTTCAGGTCTCCGCGGTTCCAGGGGATGGCCGGTCACCCAGTACTGGCGGCCCGCCGCCGAACTCCGGTGCGCCGGTTGGGTCACTTCGCCGCCTTCGACTCGACTCATTCGGCCACCACGTGCTCGGATGTGCGCGCCGGCCGAGACCGGGTCGCCTCGGCCGTGCCGGGTCGGCCGGTTGTCAGCGCTCCGCCCCCGCCCGATCCTGGGTGGGTGGACCAGGCTGGGATCTCGATCACCGAGCTCAACCGCCAGGCCTGGGACCGGGCCGTGGCCGACGGGAACAACCCGTACACCCAGGTCGTCACCGCCGAGGAGGTCGCCGCGGCCCGGGCCGGGACGTGGCAGGTCCGGCTCAGCGACATCCGACCGGTGCCGCAGTCCTGGTTCCCGGCGCTGCGGGGCAGTCGGGTCCTCTGCCTCGCGTCCGGGGGCGGGCAGCAGGGACCGATCCTGGCCGCGGCGGGGGCTCGGGTGACCGTCCATGACCTCTCGGCGCGCCAGCTCGATCAAGATCGCCACGTCGCCGAACGCGACGGGTTGGACATCACGCTGGTCCGGGCCGACATGACCGACTTCTCGGCGTACGACGACGGCGCCTTCGACGTGGTCGTCAACCCGCCGTCGACGCTGTTCCTCCCGGCCCTGGAGCCGCTGTGGCGCGGCTGTCACCGGGTCATGGCCGACGTCGGGGTGCTGATGACCGGGTTCTTGAACCCCGACGAGTTCGTGTTCGACGCCGAGGTCCTCGACGACCGCGGCGAGTTCGTGGTGCGGCATCCGCTGCCCTACGCCGAGCACGAGACCCTCGACGCCGACTCGCGGGCCTCCCGGGCCCAGGCCGGGCTGATGTGGCACTTCAGCCACACGATGGAGGCCCAGCTCGGCGGGATCCTCCGAGCCGGCTTCGTGATCACCGACTTCTACGAGGACCGCCGGCCCGAGGGGGACGGCAACCCGATCCGGCACTTCCTGCCGAGCTACTACGTCGTCCGCGCGGTCAAGGCCTGACTCGTCGCGAAAAGAGCCTGCGGACGGGACAGAAGGCCGTGGCGGGCCCAGTCTCGGTCCGTCAGGCTCCTAGCTGGCGCGAGCCACGCGCTTCGCGTGCGTCACTCCGCGTCAGCTCGCCCACTAGTGCGCGTCCCCCGGAGCTGGAGTCAGGGCTGGCATGAGGCCACGCGGTGGGCGTGGCCCTTGACGCCAGTGAGGACGGCGCGATGCTGGGCGGGCGGAAACGGGGCGTCCTGCTGAGCGGGAGTATGAGAGGACGGGGTCAGCCCACGCCGATGTCCTTGACCACTTTGAGCTGGAGGTCGTGCTCGAGGGAGACGAGCTCCCACTCTGTGGTGTCCCACTCGAACCTTCGGCCGGGACTGAACGTCGGCAGCTCCTCCGGGGTGCCTACCCGCGCGTCCGCCTTGGACATGAGGTTCGACTCGTTGCCCGAGACCTGGAGCCCAGCGTTCCTGCGGCCCTTGCCATCTAGCACCTTCAGCGTGTAGATGGTCTGCACCGACTCGGTTTGCCAGGTGTATCCCGCCCAGTCGAACTGTGTGCCGACAGTCGACGCCGTCGGCGGAAGGTCGTCGTCGGTCTTGAGCGTGGACTTCAGCTTCGCTGAGCTGCCGAACACCTTTTGGCCGGGCTTCTTCCGCGCAACCGTCCGAGTCGCCTTCTCCCCACGGATGAGCAGCATGCCCAATGCCTGGAGCTGGTTCTCCAGTAGCTCGAGGCCCGGGTTGATGGCGTACTCGGTGTAGTAGCCACCATTCTTGCGGTGCTCGACGACGAACTTCTTCGCATCGTCATCTCCGAGCTGCTCTCGCAGCTGCTCCAGCTCGTAGGCGAAGACACGTCCGGACTCGGCGGCGTCGTACTGCACGTGGCCGTGTTCGTGCCAGATGGTGCCGCGTCGGTGCAGGTCGTCGAAGTCCAGCACCATCCTCCGGATCACGATGCTGTTCTGGCTGACCCGCGCCTGGAGCTTCTGGTGCAGCTGTGGACTCTCGTAACGGTTCTCGAAGGCGTCCACCTGGTTCTGGAACAGCTTGAGCGTGCTGCCGTCCTTGATGGTCACCGCAGGGTTGCTCTGCGCCATCGTCCCCATCATCGCGTCGTCCGGGACGACAATGATGTTGTCACCGCCGCCGATCTCCCCGAGCACGCTCTCGGCGGCCGCGACCTCCGAGGCAGTGATGATGACTGAGTGAGCCTTGAGATCCTTCGGCGGTTCCTTGTAGAACACCTCCTCGGTCAACGGCACGGAGAGCGGCTGTGCCGTGTCGGGCTGTGCGCTTGTAGGCTTCTTCTCCTCGGCCTTCTCCACGACCGTCTCTGGCCGTTGCGAGTCTGCCGCAGACTTCGCCCGAAGCCCCTTGAGTGCCGCGAGCTTCGAGCGGAACGCGTCCCTGGCCTGGGCTTCCTTGTCCTGCCCCGTGTCCTGCCCCGTGTCCTGCTCGGTGAGCTGCTCTGAGGTCCCGACCGCGCTCTCACTCACGACTGACCTCCCTGGCCGGCCGCTGGTTGCTCTGCGGACTCGAACTCGGCCATGACCTCAGCGAAGAGCTGCTGCAGCCGTTCGTCACCGAGCTCGGCGAGCTCGGGGCTGTCGTCCAGCACGCCGGCGATCACCGCCGTCGCATCGACCTGCGCCGCCCCGGTGAGTTCGCCCGCCGGGGGCCGCTCCTCCAGCCCGGTGAGCAGCTGGTCCAGCCACGCACGCTTGTGCTCGTCAGGATGCTCTTCCCAGCCGGTCCCCCACGCGGTGTCCAGGTACGGCGCCACGTACTCCTCGTAGTGCTCCGGCTGGTATGACAACACCCGCTCGAGGCGGACCGGCAGCGCTGGATCGGCGTCCAGCCAGGCGAACCGGTCCCGGCCTCCCGTGTCCTCCGTCACCGTACCGTTCGCCCAGTACTCGTAGGCGTGCCAGTCGTCCGGTGCGGCGCGCTCGGTCGGGGCGTACACGTAGCCGCCATCGTCCAGCTGCCGGTAGAAGGCGGTGCCCGGCAGCACCGACGCGTCGTTGCGGTATCCCATCACCACGTCCGGAGGCGCCGCGTCCACCGGGGCGGCCCCGGCCTGCTCGTAGCGTGCCTCCAGGGTCCGCCACTCTTCCGGCGCCGCGTCCGCCATGGCCGCGTACAAGTACTCCTCGTCGACGTACCGGTAGAACTCCGTCCCCGGGACGCGGTCGGGTTCAAACTGCGGGTTCGCGGACCCCAGCGGAGCGACTTCGGCGTCCTGCGCGGCAACCATGTCCCCGGTCTCGACACGCGCCCAGCCCGACACCAGCTGACGAGACCAGGCCAGGAACTCATGCCAGGCCTCCGGAGCATCTGGACCGGTGGCCTTGGTCACCAGCTCAGCGGCGCTGGTGGCGTCGAACCACGGCTCCAGCGACGCCACAACCTCGCCTGGCGGCTGGCTGTCGTACCAGTTGGTGTCATCGAAGACCAGCGACCCCAGCTCCTCGCTCACCCCCTGGATGAGATCGGCACTGGACTCCGCCCGGGGGTCGCCCTCGCCGCCCACCGGCAGCCTCAGCAGGTCGACCAGCTTGTCAACAGCGTCCGGATCCAGTACGGCCATCGCCCGCCCCTGCGAGTGCAGTCGAGTCTCTTTCACGCTCGAGCGGGCCCATCATGCCTGGTGGGGGGATGGCCCACCCCTGGTCGCAGTGCAGGACAAGATGCAGGATTGCTGCCCGTTCGCGCACGTCCCGGTCGCAACGCGCGCTGCTGTGGTGGACCCGACCGTCGTGGGTGGCGGCCGACCTCACGATCCCCCGATGTCGGTCACGTCGGTCCGGGGCTCCCAGGCTCCACCACCCAGACGCGATCGACGACGCACAAGGGCGAGCTGATCGAGAGCCTGGTGCACAGGAGAACCCCATTGTCGGCCAACAGCCCGAAGATGGTGGGCCAGGAACGTGAGGATGAAGTCGCCAGCCGACTCTCGGCCGCGCTCGGAGACTTGCCGGGGCGTTCGAGGCCACCTTCGCCGACCGTGTCCCGGCCATGAGCGACGAGTTCTCGCTCCGTGACGTCATCGCTGATCTGCGCGAGGACCTCCGCGACCCGGTGCGTACTGGTTCACGGGACCGTCCGGCTCCACCGAAGCCGACCACGTCGCCCAAGAGCTCGAGTACGCCGAGAACGACCCCACGTGCTACCTCCAGCAGCGTCGGAGGTCGATGCGTCGTCAGGACGGTCAGCTGTTCGAGCGCGCACCAGCCGTACGCCGGTCGCAAGCAGCCACACGAGCCAGGCGGCGTAGCCGGGCATCCCCACGAACAGGAGCGCCGAGCCGCCCGCGATCGCGAGGCTGGCCGCCC
>JBIOUF010000208.1:0-61770 GCA_044866695.1 Nocardioidaceae bacterium
GTAGCTTGCGCCGACTCGACCCCCCACCCGGCGGAACCAACGCCGACTCGACCCCCCACCCGGCGGAACCTGCGCCGGCTCGGCGGGTCCACGGGGGATCAGAACAGGGCGTCGGCCTCGAGGTCGAGGAGCAGCCTCTTGCGGGCCAGGCCGCCGCCGTAGCCGGTGAGGCTCCCGGTGGCGCCGACGACTCGGTGGCAGGGGATCACCACCGGGATGGGGTTGCGGCCGTTGGCCAGGCCGACGGCACGGGCGCCGCGGCCGCTCAGGCCGAGGCGGGTGGCGACCTCGCCGTACGTGACGACCTCGCCGTAGCCGATCGTGCGCAGCTGGCTCCACACCCGAAGCTGGAAGGCCGAGCCGTACGGCGCCAGCGGGAGGTCGAACGCGCGCAGCTCGCGGGCGAAGTACGCCTCGAGCTGGGCGACGGCGTCCTTCAGCAGCGGGTCCGCGTCGTCGCGCCGCCCGAGCGGGCGGCCGCGCGCTCGCGCGGCATGGACGGCGGCGGACGAGGAGGCCGGCGGCGCACCGTCGGGCGGGTCGCCGAGGAAGTCGACGGCGGTCACGGCGTCGGAGGTCGCGCTGACCCGCAGCTCTCCGACCGGGGTGTCCAGCGTGGTCCAGACGGTGGGCTTGCGCGGCGTGACCGGCGCGGCGGGCAGGACGGGCGGGGTCGGCATGTCAGCTGGCTCCAGACGGGTCGAGGGGAAGGACGAGAGAGGTCCACAGGTGCATCAGCGCGTAGGACCGCCAGGGCCGCCAGCGGTCGGGCACGACCGGCTCCGTCGCGGCGCGGACTGCTGCGCGGTAGCCGAGATCGGTGGCCAGGACCACGTCGGGGTCACCCAGGCCGCGGAGCGCGACGTGGTCGGCCGTCCACGGGCCCACTCCTGGCAGCGCGAGCAGCCGAGCGCGGACCTCGGCACGCTCTCGGCTGCGGTCCAGTGCCAGCGTCCCCGCGGCCACCGCCCGGGCGAGCGCCACGAGGGCGTGACCCCGCGTGCTCGGCATCGGCAGCTCCGCGGGGTCGGCGGCCGCCAGCGCGTCCGCCGTCGGGAACAGCCGGGCGAGTCCGTCGGTCGTCAGGTCCTCGGGCAGCGACCGCCCGTAGCGGACCGTCAGCCGCTGCGCGGCGACGCGCGCCGCGGCGACGCTGACCTGCTGGCCCAGCACGGTGCGCACCGCGCACTCGAGGCCGTCCACGGAGCCGGGCACCCGCAGGCCAGGACGGGCGGCCACCAGGTCGCGGAGGAGGCGGTCGGCGCCCAGGTGCTCGTCGACCCTGACCGGGTCGCAGTCGGCGTCGAGCAGGCGCCGACACCGCTCGACCGCTGAGGCGAGGTCGCGCAGGTCGGCCAGCCTCAGCCGGCCGGCGACGAACGTGGTCCCCGGGCCGGTGGTGTCGGCGGGCAGCTCCAGCCGCACCACGGCCGGCCCATGGGCCAGCGTGAGCGTGCGGGCGTACCACCGGTCGCCGACCGCCTCGACGCCGGGGACTGCGCGGGCGGCGAGGAACCCGTGCCAGGCCCCTGCCGCGAACGGCGCGCGCATCGCCAGCCGGACCGTCAGCTCCCCGGGGCCGCCCCGAGCGTCGCGGACCGGCGTCGACCCGCGGCGCCGAGGCGACCGGCGCAGCAGCCGCGGGTTGGCCCCGTACACCTCGCGCACCGTCTGGTTGAACTGCCGGATGCTGGAGAACCCGGCCGCGTAGGCCACGTCGGTGGTGGTCAGGTCCGTGGACTCCAGCAGGGTGCGCGCCACCTGGGCTCGCCGGGCCCGGGCCAGGGCGAGCGGGCCGGCGCCGAGCTGGGCGGTGAGGACCCGGTTCAGGTGGCGCGGGCTGTAGCCCAGCCGCGCGGCGAGGCCGGGGACGCCCTCCCGCTCGACCAGCCCGTCACCGATCAGCCGCATCGCCCGGCCCGCGACGTCGGCGGCGACGTCCCAGTCCGGCGACCCCGGCGTCGCGTCGGGCAGGCAGCGCCGGCAGGCCCGGTAGCCCGCCGCCTGCGCCGCCGCCGCGGTGGCGTGGAAGGTGACGTTGGCCAGCCGCGGGGTGCGCGCGGGGCAGGACGGCCGGCAGTAGATGCCCGTGGTCCGCACGCCGGTGTAGAACGTGCCGTCGAAGCGACGGTCGCGGCTCTGCACCGCGCGATAGCAGGCGTCGCGGTCGCGGGGGTCCATGGGTCGATCCTGCCCTGGGTCACCGACAGGTTCTAGCGGGAATCGGACACGGTCGTAGGCCGCCACGGCGCCCCGCGACGGCGGCGCACCGCCTTGGTCCCGGAGTCGACGCACGTGTATCCTCGTCCGGGCCTCGCACGCGGGGCCTCTCCATGGGGTATGGGGTAATTGGCAGCCCGACGGATTCTGGCTCCGTTAGTCTAGGTTCGAGTCCTAGTACCCCAGCGATTTGGACGCCTCCCCGGCCTCGGCTAGAGTTTCGTCCGTTTCGGGGCCCCCGTTGTGTAGTGGCCTAGCACGCCGCCCTCTCAAGGCGGTAGCGCCGGTTCGAATCCGGTCGGGGGTACGTAGACCAACAGCGTCCCCTGACCAGCGGAAACGCTGGAAACTGCCGTTCGTGATGTCCGGCCTCGACGGCCGGGCTCTACGTGTGCCTCGTGAGTCCTCCGGTCGCGTGAGCGTCGGCGATGAACGAGCATGCCCTGGCGGTGAGCGCCATGATCGTCAGCGCGGGGCCCACCGTGCTGTTCGTGACGAAGGCGGCGCCGTCGGGGACGAAGAGGTTGGGGACGTCCCATGCCTGGTTGACGCTGTTGACGACGGAGCTTCGCGGGTCGTCTCCCATGCGGGCGCCACCGCACTCGTGGATGGCCGCTCCCATCTGGAGGCTCAGCCTGATTCCCTGGCGGAAGACGAGGCGCTGCAACGGTCCGAAGTCCGGCCAGACCTTCTTCGACTCCAGGCCGAGGACCGAGCCGATGAAGTTGACCTGGAAGCCGCAGTGCTCCGTCATCTCGCGGAGCACTGTGACCTGGCGACGAACGAGCGCCACGTCGTTGTCTCCCAGGACACAGCGGATGTGAGGGATCGGGACGCCCCAGGCGTCGGTGCGTCTGGGGCTCAGCGTGACTCGGTTGTCGTAGCTGGGCAGCATCTCGCCGGCACCGCCGAGCCCGAAGGGGGCTGGGTGCCCCTCTGGCACAGGAAACCGTCCCGCTGTCCCCTGGAACGAGACGCCGCGAGCGAAACCCTGCTCAGGCTGCGCGTCCAGGTTGTCGAAACGCGGGACGAGGATCCCTCCGGCGGGAGCGTAGAACGGGTCCTCCGGCGCCGAGTCGTCCTGCTCGGAGAACCCGGGGAAGTGGGGGACGGAGCAGAAGGCAAGGCTCATCGTCTGGTCCATGAAGTACCGGCCGAGCAGCCCTGAGGAGTTGCCGGGCCCATCCGGATGGCGACTGCACGCTGAGCTGAGCAGGAGCCGCACCGTCTCGATCGTCGACGCGCACAGGACGACGACATCGGCGAACACTCGGTGTTCGCGCCTGGTGCGTCGGTCGACGAACTGTGCGCCGTCGGCGAGGCCCGTCCTGTCGTCGATGGTGATCTTGGTGACGACCGCGTCCGTGCGTGTCGTCAGCCGGCCGGTCCGTCGAGCGGCGGCGATGCCCAGCGGTACGCGTCCCAGGTTGGGTGCGGCGTAGCGCCACGAGATCACCCTGCGCTCCGGCCAGCGGGCCTCGACCTTCTCCTTGAACTCCTGCTCGACGGCCGTGAGCTTGGCCGGTCCGAGGTACTTCCCGTCCGGGGGGTAGCGGAGCCGGTCCTCGTTGCCGTACACCCCGACGAAACCCTCGACGCGCTCGTACCACGGCTCGAGGTCGGCGTAGGAGACCGGCCAGTCCTGGCCGTACCCGTCGCGGCTCGCCGCCTTGAAGTCGACGTCGGACATCCGCTGGAGGACGCGTCCGTACGAGTTCAGGCGACCACCGAGGATGCGGCCGCGGATCCAGAGGTACGGGGCACCACGGGGCGTCGAGTAGGGGTTCTCGCGGTCGTTGACCAGGAACCGGTTCGAGGTCTCGCTGAAGAACGCCCTGCGTGCCTGCTCGTGCTGGCCGGCCAGCATGGCCTTGGCCCGTGGCCACACGTCCATCCCGAGCGGGCGCGCCGGCTTCGGCGGCGCCGGCGCGAAGTCCTCCTCGGTCAGGTCGCGACCGGCCTCGAGGAGGAGAACGTCCATGCCGCGCTCGGTCAGCTCCTTGACCGCCATGCTGCCCCCGACGCCCGAGCCGACCACGACGGCGTCGAACCGGCGGTCAATGGACCTCATCAGGGAACCCTTCCTCTCCCGAAGGCGCGCCCAGCGTGCGCCGGAACCTCTCCTCGGCGTCGTCGATCGCCTTGAGCTGGGCGATGATCTCACCGGGTGACCGCTCGCCGACAACCTTCTGTAGCAGAGGAGTGTGGTCGAGAACGGCGTCTCTCACCAGACGCAGCGGCGCCGGTGCGTGATGGAACACCTTGCCCAACACGTACGCCTGTCGGACTTGGGCAGCGGTGTGGCCTCTGCGCGGTGCCTCGAAGGAGTCGAGGGCCTGTCGTACGGCGTCGTAGTGCGAGAGGTCGACGCCGGCGAGGCCGCGCCCCAGGAAGTAGCCGTCCTCAGTCGCCATACCGGCTCCGTACGCCGCATATGGCGATGTCGGGTGCGCGGCGTCGCCCACGATCGTCGCCCGACCTTTCGACCACTGCGGCAGCGCGGGCCGGTCGCGCAGCACCCATCGCTGCATGTCCGCCGGGGCGGTCGCGGCGATGAGCTGGGGAAGCGGCTCCGGGAAGCCCGCCGCCATCGCCCTCGCGGTCGCCTGGAGGTCACCGGTGAACTCCTTGCTCGCGTCGTACGCACCGAGAACCCACCACTGGAAGCCATCACGGCCCTGGCTTCGGATCGCCGTCCAGCTGCCTTGGACGGTCCTACTGTGGGTGAGGATGCACTGACCGAGAGGGGCGGTCACCGACTCGTCGAAGGTGAACCCTCCGATGATGTGCAGGTTGTGCTCTCTCTTGGGCGTCTCGCCCCACAGCGTGCGTCGCACGAGCGAGTCGATGCCGTCCGCGCCGACGAGGACATCGGTCTCGATCGTCTCTCCGTCGGACATCTGCAGGCGAACCCCCGACTCGTCCTGCTCGAAGCTGTCCACACGCCGGTTGACCTGAAGTACGCCCAGGGGGATCGCGTCGAGCATGCGCGCGTAGAGGTCCGGCCGCAGCAGTCCGATGAACCCGCCGCCATAGTCGCGCACGACGTCGTCAGGCAGGACGACCCTTACCCGCGTCCGTCCGGTGATGGAACGGAACTCGGTACTGCACGGCGCGCCCAGATCCACCGTGTCGACGCCCAGCAGCCCCAGCGCTTTGACCGGCGGCGGCCACAGGTTGAGGATATTCCCAGCCGGTCGCGCCCGAGGGTACCGCTCGAGCAGCATCACCTCGTGACCCGCTTGGTGGACCGACAAGGCCGTCGCCATGCCGGCGGGGCCGGCGCCGACCACGGCGACTCGCCCGGTCCGGCTGCTGCGGTTGCGCATTCTCTCTCCTCAGCCTGGGCGCCTCGGAGCAGCCCGGTTGCGAGCATATATGTCGTCGACAGTCGTAAGTCAACGGTTCATAGTCCTAAAGCGGGCGTCAAAACAGTCGTGGATGGCCGATGTGACCGGGTCGGCCTTGACGCCAGGTGGCGCCGGTCCTATTCTGAATCAGAACCATCATGTTGTTTTTGATCTGAGGTAGAGATGACCCGGCCGGCCGCCCTCGACGAGGGTGCGCACCCATCAGCCACCGTGGTCGCACGGCGCGCCTGGCTCGTGCTGACCCTCGCCTGCGCCGCCCAGTTCATGGGCGTCCTGGACGTCACGATCGTCAACGTCGCGCTTCCGTCGATGCGAGCGAGCCTGGGCCTGTCGCCAGGAGGCCTGCAGTGGGTCGTCAACGGCTACGCGCTCACCTTCGCCGGCTTCCTGCTGCTCGGGGGGCGCGCCGCGGACCTGCTCGGCCTCAAGCGCGTGTTCCTGGCAGGTCTGGCCCTCTTCACCCTCGCCAGTCTGGCCGGTGGTCTCGCCCAGGTCGGCTGGCAGCTGGTCGCGGCCCGCGCGGTGCAGGGTCTCGGCGCGGCCATGCTCACTCCGGCCACGCTCAGCATGATCACCCTCGCGTTCCCGGACGGTCCGAGGCGGGCTCGTGCGCTGGGCGTGTGGGCCGCCGTAGCCGGCGCGGGAGGGACCATGGGAGGTGTCATCGGAGGGGTGCTCACCGAGCTCCTCAGCTGGCGCTGGGTCCTGATCGTCAACGTGCCTCTGGGAGGCCTGCTCCTCGCCGCCGGGGCGTGGGCACTGGTCGGCGGCCCCCGGCAGCGGGTCCGGGGACGGCTGGACGTGGCCGGGTCGGCCGCCGTGACTCTCGGAACCGGCTGTCTCGTCGGTGCCATCATCGGTTGCGACCAGTGGGGATGGGCTTCGGTCCGGACCTGGGGGCTGTTCGGGGTGGCCGTGGGCCTTCTCGCGTCCTTCGTGGTGATCGAGCGCAGCGCGACGTACCCGCTGGTCCCACTCGCCGTGCTCCGCATCCGCTCAGTGGCGGTGGCGAACGGACTATCCCTGCTGGGCTCAGGTGTCGTGCCTGCCACGTTCTTCTTCTTGTCGCTGCACCTGCAGCAGGTGCTCGCCATGAGCCCGCTGGCGGCCGGCCTGGCGATGGCTCCTGCGGCAGTGGGCATAGCGGCCGGGTCGGTGGCTGCGTCGTGGCTGTTGGCCGGCATTGGGTCCCGGCTCCTGCTGCTCGGGGGTTCGGTGCTGTCCTGCGTCGCCATCGTGTGGCTGGCAGGGGTCACACCGGACGGGAGCTACCTCGCCCAGGTGCCGGTGCCGCTGTTCCTTGCCATGCTCGGGCTCGGCCTGACCGGCCTACCCTTGACCATGGCCGCGACGTCGGGTGTCCAGCCCGATCAGCACGGGCTGGCCGCGGGGCTGCTGAACACGTCGCGTCAGGTGGGCGGCGCGGTGGGGCTGGCCGCGTTCGTCGCCACGGCATCCGCGCATACCGCCACCCTGGTGGAGGCCGGCGAAGCCCTGGACACGGCGCTCACCGCGGGGTTCCGGGTGGCCTGGCTCGCCGGAGCGGCGGTCGCGCTCCTCACCGGCCTGGCGAGTCTTGCCCTGCCGCGGGCGACACGCACCGAACCCGTCCCGCCTCCGGAGGCATTGCACGGATGACCACGTCCATGGTCCGGGCAGCCGGAGGGGTGGTGCGCGGGTTCACCCACGCCGGTTCGGCTGCGTTCCTCGGCATCCGCTACACCACCGCCCCCGTCGGTGCCGTGGTCATCTCCCGTGGAATGCTGCTCGACGTGCCCAGGCGCGAAAGCGAGCTGCTGGTGCCCGAGCGACAGCTCGCCGAGGCGCCGTCCACGACCGCCCGCCGACGCCGCATCGAGGACTCTACGACGTGACGACGGCACCCGGGGCAGGCTCTCCCAGTGGTCAGGTTCTGCGGAACGTCAGCCCCTTCCGGCAGCCCAAGCAGGAGCGCAGCCGGCTGTCCTTCGACAAGACCCTCGACGCCGCCGTCGCCCTGCTCGTGGAACGCCGGTCGGACTCGTTCACCTTGGCGGAGGTCGTCGAGCGCGCCGGCGTCTCCACCGGCTCCATCTACGGACGGGTCGACAGCAAGGACGACCTGGTCCGCACCGCCCAGGCACGGGAGATGGCGCGCATCATCTCCGAGCAGGAAAGCGCGTTCGCCCGCCCGGCACCCGACGGGGAGGCGTTCGCGGACACCGTGACCAGGGTCATCGGGACTCTCGCCGAGGTGCTTCGACGCAACGCACCCGTCCTGGCGCCGTTCATGGTCCTCGGCAACACCGACGAGCTCATCGCCGAGGTGGGGAAGCTTGGCTTCGAGCAGTCCGTCGACCTGTTCTGTGCGGGCATCCTCGCCCGGCGCGACGACGTCTCACACCCGGACCCCGAGGGGGCGGTCCGCTGGAGCTTCACTGTCGTCTATAGCGTGCTGGCCCGCTGGTTGGGGCTCGGTAGCGATCCGGCTGCGGCCGGGCTCGGGGACTGGGACCAGATGCTTGCTGATCTCTCCGAGATGGTGACCGCCTTCCTGGCTCACCGGACCTAGCCGTTCGCGGGGCACAGAGGGACACTTCACCGTGCCGGACCTGCGGCCGCGACCCGTGAGACAGCGTTCGCTTCCGACTAGACTCCACACAGCAGCGCTGCCCGGCGAGTGAAAGCGAGGGTCGAATGAACGACAACGACCCTATGTCGGTGGACATTCTGACGATTCTCCGGGACGGAGCCCCTCGGACCAGGTCACAGCTGGCCGCCCTCACCGGCCAGGCAAGGTCGACTGTCTCTCTCCGGCTCGATGAGCTGTCGAAGCGGGGCTTGGTCAAGGCGCTCGACGAGTCGGTCTCGACCGGAGGCCGGCCCTCGACCCTGTACTCCTTCTCCAGGGACACCGGCGTCGTGCTCGTGGCCGACCTCGGGGCCCGGCACGGGCATCTAGCCGTGACGGACCTCGCCGGCGAGGTGCTCACCAGCAACCGGACCGACCTACTGATCACCGACGGTCCGGTGTCCGTGCTGAAGCGGGCCGCCGAGTCGTGGAACGAGCAGCTGGACCAGCTGGGACGTCAGCGCTCGGAGGTCGTCTGTCTCGGAGTGGGTGTCCCCGGACCGGTCGAACACGCGACGGGTCGTCCGATCAGTCCGCCGATCATGCCGGGGTGGGACGACTTCGACGTGGCGGGCTACCTGCGGGAGGAGTACGACGTTCCGGTGCTCGTCGACAATGACGTCAACGTCATGGCGGTGGGTGAGCTGGTGAGCACCTGGAAGGGCGAGTCCGACCTTCTGGTCGTCAAGGTCGCGACGGGGATCGGTGCGGGCATCGTCTCGGGCGGACACCTCGTCCGTGGCGCGCTGGGAGCCGCCGGCGACATCGGCCACATCCAGGTCACCGGGGCCGAGGACCGCCTGTGCAGGTGTGGGCAGCGGGGCTGCCTGGAGGCGGTCGCGAGCGGCCGAGGGCTGGCGCAGACGCTGTCCGCGCAAGGGCTCCCTGCGGAGGCGACCGCTGACGTGGTCGCGCTCGTCAAGGCGGGCGACCCGCGCGCGACCGTCGCGGTGCGGGAGGCAGGCCGTCTCCTTGGTGGAGTGCTCGCCGCCTGCGTGTCCGTGCTCAACCCCAACCGGATCGTGCTCGGCGGAGAGCTGTCGGAGGTCGGAGAACCCCTGCTCGCCGGAGTCCGCGAGGCGATCTACGGTCGCACGCAGCCGCTGCTGACTCGGCAGCTGCGGATCGGCACCATCAAGGACGGCGAGCTCGTCGGAGTCCTGGGAGCCGCACGGCTCGCCCTCGACGAGACCATCTTCGGCCCTCATGGTGAGGCCCCGAGAGCGCGGTCGTTCTGAGCTCGTCCTGCTCAGTGCAGCGGGGGCGTCCGGAGCAAGCGCACCCGCACGATGCCGAGGTCGTCCAGGGGTACGACGTAGAGGCGCTCGTCCCCGTTGAGCACGCGCCCAGGCCGCCACATGCCAGCCTCGAAGCGGCCCTCCTCGACGTGGTCGATCTCGACCCGGTCCTCGGGGTGGGAGAAGTCGAGGGTCAGTCCCTGGCCGACGAGGAGGAACTCGGCCTCCTCTGCTGCGATCAGCAACCCGAACGCACGTGAGTCGCCGGGCATCGGCAGGACCCCGGGACCCTCGGTCTCGCTGGGCAGCGCAGGTGCCGGCGGAGGGCTGGGGACGCCAGCGTCCAACATCATGCGGCGCAGGATGTCACGGCTTCCCCGGGCGGTGACCTGGAAGCCGCCGAGGGAGAACGCAACCTCTGGTTGCTCTTCGTCGAGCAGGATGCCTTCGACGCGGCCCTGGGCCTGTGCGGCGCAGATGAGGTCCTGCATGGGCGTGAGCAACGTGTAGGCACGGGCCAGCTGGCCGTCCCTGCGGCCGTCCTCGACTCCGAACACCGAGAAGCCGATGGCCCGGTGGTGGCCGAGGGCATAGAAGAGGCTGCCCGTGCGGAACTGAGCCTCCGGGACGAAGAGCGGGTTGTCGTCGCGCGCGTAGTCGGCCAGCACCGACTTGACGTCGGACACGTAGATGTCCGGCGCCAGCAGGTCCACCGACGGCGCCGCCGCCTTCCACACGTCCAGCACCCGCACGGTGGGCCCACCGCTGGGATAGTCCCCGGCGCGGGGCTGCCCCGGCTGCGGCCCCAGCCAGGCATTGACGTACATCGGCAGCGCGTTGACCGCCTTGCCGGCCGCCGCCAGCGCCTCCACGTGCCGGGCGAACGCCCAGGCCATGAAGAGCTCGTCGGCCTCCCAGCCCTCGCCGAACACCTCTTCCCAGGTCCCCGACCTGCGAAGACCGTGCCGCGACCAGACACCTGCCAGCTCCGGTCGGAGCCGGTCGCCTCGACGCGTCAGGTGGTCGATGAGCGCGGGCGGGACCGGAGACTCCCACGCCGCCAGTGCCGCCGCCGACCGGTCTCGGCTGTCGCCGAGCACCCCAGCCTCGTTCTCCACCTGGACCAGCACCACGGTGTGCTCGGGATCCGCGAGGGCCAGGTGGCGCATCAGCGCGACGAAGGCACGCTGCTCCACTCTCAGCAGCTCCGGGGAGAACACCGACAACACCGGCTTCGGCGTCTGCCCGGCGTAGGTCCACAGGGCAGGTCTCCCGCCGAGGACCGCGCGAGGGAACCGCTCCGTGTCGGCACGGACCCAGCGCGGTGCGTACGTCGACGCGGCGTTCTTGAAGGCGCCGAACCAGATCATCACCAGCCGCATGCCGTGCCGGCGAGCGCCGGCGATCTGCGCATCGACCGTCTCGAAGTCGTAGCTGCCCTCCTCCGGCTCGACCTGTGCCCAGCCGGCGCTGCCGATGACCGTGGAGACGTGCTGGTCCGCCAGGTGCTCGCACACCTCGGCGAAGTGCCCCGGGCTGCTCGGCGTCGAGTTGTGGACCTGCCCGCCGAGCAGCAGACGGGGCGCGCCGTCGACGACGAGCTGCGCACCGGTCGTGGAACCGGCGACGCCGATGGCGGGGCGGATCGGCACGGTTCAGACCTCCGCGGACGTGGTGGAGAACTCGAACAGCGCGGTTCCGGAGCGCGCCTCGGCCTGCCGGCCGTCGGGGAGCAGCACGTCGGCCGTCGCCCCGGGGGGCACGACCACCCGGAGTCGGACCAGGTCACCGTCGCGGTGCCACGCCACCTCGATGCGGCCGTACGGGGAGTCGTGGGTCGCCTCCGCCCACGACAGGCCGCCTCCCACCCGCGGCTCCACCCGGAACCGCTGGTAGCCGGGTCCGTCGTCGAGCGGGCGAAGGCCGGCGACGTACCGGTGCAGGAAGCCGATGACAGCGCCCTTGCTGTAGTGGTTGAGCGACTCGTGGGCGACCCCGTTCGCGTCGACCGCCTCCCACAGCTCCCAGACCGTCGTGGCGCCCCGGTCCAGCATGTGCAGCCAGGACGGTGGAGAGCTCTGCAGCAGCAGCTCGTAGGCGACGTCCAGGTGACCGGTGTCGGCCAGGGTGGGCAACAGGTACGGCGTTGCGAGGAAGCCGGTGCCCAGGTGCGTGCCCGCTGCCTCGATGAGCTCGACCAGCCGCGCGGAGAGTGTGGGGCGGAGCTCGGCGTCGACCAGGTCGAAGGCCAGCGCGCGGACCAGGGTCGCCTGGGTGTCGGGCGTGACCGCGCCGCTCGTGGACACGAACTCAGCCTGCCAGGCCGCACGCGCACCTTCGCTGATCCGGCGATACCGCCCGGCTGCGCCGTCGTCGTCGAGAACAGCCGCGATCCTGCTCAGCAGGTCACACGACAGCCGCAGGTAGGCAGTCGCGACCGCGGAGAAGTCGGCGGTCCGCAGCTCCTCCCACCCGAGATGCACGCCGGGCTCCAGCCACTCCCCGAAATGGAAGCCGGTGTCCCACAGGAACTCCTCGTGCGGCAGCGGCACCGGGCGGGCCGCGGCACGGTCCGGATGGCGACCGTCCCGGGCCATGCGGATCGCCCGCTCCACCCAGGCCACCATCGAGGGCCACTGCCGCGCCAGGAGCCCTCGGTCGCGGTACGCGCGGTACATCTCCCACGGCACGATCACCGCGGCATCCCCCCACCCGGCCGACCCCAGGTTGGCCCCCAGAAGCGGATGCTCTCTGATGCCCGGGCCGAAGTGGTCGGGGACCCAGTTGGGGACCACGCCGTCGTCCAGCTGCTGTGCCGCCAGGTCCCTCAGCCACTTCGCCGAGAACCCGGCGACGTCGAACAAGAACGCGGCGCACGGCACGAAGGCCGCCCAGTCGCCGGTCCACCCCGACCGTTCGCGGGTGGGACAGTCGGTGGGGATGTCGACCGCGTTGCCGAGGAAGCTGCGTTCAGCCGCCTGGTGCAGCCGGTTCAGCCGCGCGTCGCTGCAGCGGAACGACCCGGTCCGCCGGAACCCCGTGTTGACCACCACGCCCGTGACGTCGTCGGGCGTGAGGTCCGCGACGGCCCCTTCGACGCCGACATAGCGAAACCCTTTCGTCGCATGCCGAGGCTCGAAGGCCTCGTCGACGAGCCCGGCCGCCCTCACCCGGTCGACCTGGCCGGCCGAGACCTCCGCTTCCCCGGGCGGCATCTGATCCGGCAGCAGGTTGCGCTGGCTCGCTTCGCCGTCGGGTGAGAGCGTCTCGGCGTAGGTCAGCACCGTCTGGTGGCCCGCTGGACCCAGCTCGGCCAGCCGAACCCACCCCACGATGTTCTCCCCCATGTCGACGACCTGGGCGCCGGACGGCGCGCGAGTGATCGCCAGGGGACGGCGGAGCTCCGTCCGGCGCACCGGCGGCGCCGGCGAGGAGCCGAGAAGATCGAACCCGATGTCGGCGGTCCCCACGGGGTCCCAGGCGGCGTCGTCGAAGGACGGCCTCGTCCAGCCCGACGGCTCCTGGCCGTGGTCCACGACCATGCCGCCCATGAGGTCGGCCTCGCGGATGCCGCCGGTCGCGCTGCGCCAGCCGGAGTCGGTGGTGACAACCACCTCCGAGCCATCCGCGAGGGTGGCGTGCAGCTGGACCAGCAGTGCGGTGCGGTGGCCGAAGCAGTCGGCGTCTCGGAACATGCCGTTGACGCCCCGGAACCACCCGTCGGACAGCACCGCCCCTACGGCGTTCTGCCCGTTGCGCAGCAGCGACCCGACGTCGAACGTCTGCACCTGCAAGCGAGTCCGGTAGTCGGTGAACCCGGGCGTGAGCTCCGCGTCGCCGACCCGGCTGCCGTTGACGAAGAGCTCGTAGACGCCTTGTGCCGTCACATACGCCCGCGCCGATCCCACGGGTCCGCCGAGGGAGAAGCCCCGGCGCAGCAGGTACGCCGGTCGGTGCCCGGCCGGGGGCACGACGTCCTCCGCGGGCCGTACCCACTGTGCCGACCAGTCCGACGGCGCCATGAGTCCGGCCTCGACCACCGCCTCCGTCGACCAGTCACTCACCCCCTGGTCGGTCAACACCCGCACCCGCCACGGACGGGCCTCCCGCGACCGTAGCGGCGGGGCGCCGACATCGACGAGGACACTCTCTCGAGAACCGACTCGGCCGGAGTCCCAGCTCCCCATGCGCACCTGGTAAGCGCTTTGCACCCGGCTTCCCTCGGGCAGCCGCCAGGACAACCGCGGCTGCGGCACGGTGATCCCGAGCGCCTGGTCCAGGTGTTCGACCCGCAGCAGCGTGGGCGCGGTCATCCGTCGCCTCCCCATCGGAGCATCACGAGGCGGTCGCGGAGGCGTACGTCGCCAGGTCGGAGGCAGGGCTGTCGCTGCCTCGGTAGTGGAAATGGCCGAAGGTCACCGTGCCTTCGAGCGCATACAGGCCGAGGATGCGACCAGCGAAGGACACACACGTCTCGGCGCTCCACAGCCGCCCGTCGAGCTCGGCCAGGACGTGCTCCTCCCCGCTGACGGCGGCGGTCAGGCGGATGCGGTCCCCGCCCTGCGCCTCGCGCGAGTGGTCCTTCGGGGGTGGAGTCATCGTCATCGCGAGCTCGACCTCGCCCCCCGGGAGCTGGCACCGCCAGGTCTGGGTGAGGCCCGCCATCGTCGCGCGCGCCGTGACCTCGGTGCCGGCGCTGGTCCGGCGCGCATCCAAGGCGACGTACTGCCCCTCGGCATAGCGGGCTGCGAGCCCGCCGGCACCTTCGGCTGCGTCCACCCGGGTAGAGACGGTCGCCAGGAGATGCCTCTGCCGTCGGCCCACGAAGGCCGGGCGCGGATCCTCCAGGGTGGCGCCGTCGGCACGGATGGTGAGCCGGCCGGGTGTCGCCGTCATGGATGCCACGTCGGAGGGGGTCCGCCGCACCGCCAGCCAACCCGGGTCCTCGAGCGTGGCCGGGTCGGAGAAGTCGAAGGACTCCTCCAGGCCAGGACCGGGGGCCAGCTCCACCGGCCGCGGGACCGGCCACTCCTCGATCCAGTCGACGTCGGTGATGAACGTCTCTCGCCCCAGCGGGGAGAACCCGCGTGTGGCACCGAGCGGCCGGACCCCGAGCAGCACGAGCGCCGTGCCGCCTTCCGGCGTGGTCACGAGATCGCCGTGCCCCGTGTTCTGGACCGGACTGCCCGTGCTCCGGGCGCTGAGGACCGGGTTGGCGGGGTGTCCCTCGAACGGGCCTTGGGGGGACCGGCCGCGGGCGATGCTGACCGCGTGGCCGCGTTCGGTGCCGCCTTCGGCGATCACCAGGTACCAGAAGTCACCGCGCTGGTACAGGTGGGGAGCCTCCGGAGAGTACAGTCCCGTGCCGGACCACAGGGACCGCGGCTCCTCGAGCATCCGACCGCCGTCCAGGTCGACGCGGGCCTGCTCGATGCCCATGTGTGTGCCGTGCTCCTCGGAGAGCCGGAGTGCCGAGTAGGTGACGTAGGCCGTTCCCTCGTCGTCCCAGGCGAGGTCCGGGTCGATCCCGTCGAGCCCTTCGATCCTGGTGCCGTCGCTCCACGGTCCCGCCGGATCGGTCGCGGCGAAGACGACACAGCCACGCGGAGACAGCATGACCGTGACGATCACGTAGAACATGCCGTCGTGGTAGCGGATCGTGGGCGCCCACACTCCTCCGAACGTGGGCACATCCTCGACGCGGACCTGTTCCGGTCGGGTCGCCACGTTGCCGATATGAGTCCAACTGACCAGATCTGTGCTTCGATACACAGGGAGACCGGGCAGGTACTCGAAGGACGACGTGACCAGGTAGTACGCGCCTTTCACCAGGACCACGCTGGGGTCCGGGTTGAAGCCAGGGACCAGCGGGTTGGGGCGTGGTCTCACGGAGTCCTCCTCAGGTTGGCATCCTCATGCGGAGCACCGCCCCCGGCACCGCTGCCGAGCTGTGCGCGGACCTCGTCCATCGTGTCCAGGACGGCGATCGTGTCGCTCAGTGGGCGCCAGGGGTGTTCGAGCAAGCCGTCGACGACCGCTTGGCCGACCGCGCGGAACATGGGGACGTAGCCGTTGCCCTCGCGAGGGACGCTCACCGTGCGGGGGGTTCCAAGCGGGGGGTTCAGCACGGTGAAGGAGCGTGCCGCATGGAACGGCGGGTCGACCATGATGAGGCCCTCGGCGCCGCCGACCGTCGCGCCCGCACCGACGAACCCGCGCAGCGTCGCGAGGGCGGTGGCGAAGCGACCGTCGTCGTAGCGGAGGAACACCGAGGCGGTGAGATCGAGGCCGTCGTCGCGCACCTCGCCGGTGGCTTCGACGGACTCCGGAGCCCCGAGCAGCACCTGCGCCAGTGTCAACGGGTAGACACCCAGGTCGAGCAACGCTCCGCCGCCGAGCGCGGGTTGCCAGTGGATCGCCGACGGTGGCGGCGGGAACCCGAAGCCGGCCTGGACGGTCCGGATCTCGCCGACCACGCCGTCAGCCACCTCGTCGAGCATTCGACAGAACACGGGGTTGAAGCGCATCCACATCGCCTCCATGAGGAAGCGGCCCTGCTGGGCCGCGAGCGCGGTCAGCTCCCGGGCCTCGTCGGCGGTCGTCGTCAAGGCCTTCTCCACCAGCACGTGCTTGCCCGCCAGCAGCCCGCGGCGGGCCAGCTCGGCATGGGTCGCAATGGGTGTGCAGATGTAGGCGACCTCGACGTCGGGGTCGGCGAAGAGCGCGTCGTAGCTGCCGTACGACCGTGGCACGTCGTGCTGGCTCGCGAAGTCCTTGGCGCGCTGAATGCTCCGTGAGCCGACCGCGAGCAGCTCCAGGTTCTCGGTGCGGTGCAGGTCGCCCACCGTCGTCCGGCTGATGCCCCCGGTGCCGACCATGCCCCACCGCGACCGGCCGCTCACGGCGTGGTCCCCGCGATCGGGCTATCCGAGCCTGCGTAGGTGAAGGAGCCAACGCCGACCCGGCCGGCGGTGGCGTAGCAGCCGACGAGCCGGCCGGTCATGCCGCCGGCCACCTCGGTCGACACGTAGCGCCCGTCCAGGCGTGCCAGCTCATGAACGCCCGTCGGCGTGAGGACTCCGAGGACGACCGTGTCGGGTCCCGCGGCGTGGTCGGCACCGGGGTCTGGATCGGTGGAGATCTGCAGGACCACCCCGGAGGTGTCTCCCGGCGCAGAGACCGTGCCGACGATGTGGCGTACCGACCCGACCTGGGAGACCGCGCGCACCTGCCCGCCGGACAGCTCGACGTCGAAGTGGTGGCGGGGATCGATGCGAAGCGACAGACCACCGCTGCCGGCGCTCGCGTCGAGCTCCGCGCGAGCCCGGAAGAAGAGGTGCTCCTGCCTACGGCCGACGAAGGCAAGGCCGCCTGAGGCAGGGTCGGGGTCGGCCGCCGCGAGCTCCCAGTGGCGGTCGCGCCGCGTCACCACCTCCTCCGGCCACCGGGACGGTGAGACCCACTGCAGACCCAGCCGGCTCTCGGACAGCTGCTCGGTGTCGGTGAAGCCGGCCCCCGTGATCGGCGGGACGTGTCGGGTCAGCCGTGGCCAGCCACCCTCCCAGACGACGTCGTCGACGAACGTCTCACGACCGAGGACGTGCCACTCCGGGCTGGTGCCCCGAGGCCGGACGCCGTGGTAGACGACCGCCCCGCTGCCGTCGGGCCGCTCGACGAGGTCTGCGTGACCGGTGTTCTGCACGGGCAGATCGGTGCTTCTGTGGGTGAGAACCGGGTTGCCGGGGTATCCCTCGAACGGGCCGGACGGAGAAGTCCCACGGGCGACCGTGACCGTATGACCGCGCTCGGTTCCGCCCTCTGCGATCAGCAGGTACCACGAGTTCTCGATGCGGTAGAGGTGGGGTCCCTCTGGGAACTTCCCGCCGGTCCCACCCCAGATCAGCCGAGGCTCGGACAGCACACTCCCCGAGGACGGCTCGATCGCCGACTGCACGATTCCCATCTCGCCGTCCGCCGAGAAGCCTGCGTAGGTCATCAGGCAGCTGCCATCGTCGTCCCAAGCGAGGTCGGGGTCGATTCCGCGGGCGGAGGGCATCCGCACGGGTTCCGACCACGGTCCGGCGGCATCGTCGGCGCACACCAGGAGCTGGCCGCCTCCGTCACTGACGTTCGTGGTGATCATCCAGAAGCGGCCGTCGTGATGGCGGATGGTGGGCGCGCAGATCCCGCCTGACGGCTCAGCGCCAGCCACGTTGAGCTGTGACGGGCGGTCGAGCACGTGGCCGACCTGCTCCCACGAGACGAGGTCTCGGGAGCGGAAGACCGGAACGCCCGGTGCGTACTCGAAGCTCGAGCAGACCAGGTAGTACCGCTCTCCCACCCGGCAGATGCTGGGGTCGGGATGGAACCCCGGGATCACCGGGCGCTGTGAACGACCCGACTCATGCTGCCTTGTGTGGGCGGTCTCGGCCATCGCGGGGCGTCACCTCACTTCGATGTCGCACTGTTGTGTTCCGGTGAGGCTTCCTCCCACGTGAACCTCGAACCGACCGGGCTCCACGACGTACTCCGCCCCCCGGCCGGTCCAGAAGCCCAGGTCGTGGCAGCCCAGGCTGAACTCCACCTCGGACGACGAGCCGGGCTCCAGGGTGACCCGCCGGAAGCCGCGGAGCCGACGCACCGGCTGGGCCAGCGAGGCCACCGGGTCGCGGACGTACAGCTGGACGACCTCGTCACCGAGCCGGTTCCCGGTGTTGCTGACCGCCACGGACACGGCGATCGTCGTGCCGGCCAGGAGGTCGTCGAGGGAGATGGTCTTGCTCGACACCGCGGGCGTGCCGTAGGCGAACGTCGTGTAGCTCAGACCATGGCCGAACGGGAACTGGGGTCCAAGGGGGAGGTCTCGGTACTTCGAGGTGAAGCGGTCGTCCACATTCGCCGGGCCGAGCAGCCCGACGTCGACCTCGGCCTGCTGGAGGCTTCCTCCGCGGCTGGCCGGTCGGCCCGTGTTCTCGTGGTCGTAGTACACCGGGATCTGCCCGACCGACCGCGGGAAGGACATCGGGAGACGCCCCGCTGGGTTCGCCGCCCCTGTGAGCAACCGGCTGATGGCCGGAGCGGCCTCTGTGCCGAGGTGCCAGGCCTCGAGCACCGCCGGCGCGAGGTCGATCCAGTCGCTGACCACCAGCGGCCGGCCGTTGACCAGGACGACCGCGAATGGGACGCCTGTAGCAGCGACGGCACGGACAAGCGCCACCTGGTCGCCGGGGAGGCCCAAGTCGCTGCGTGAGCTGGCCTCCCCCGTCAGCGCGGATGGCTCCCCCAACGCCAAGACCACGACGTCATGGCCGTCGGTCGCACGGATGATCTCCTCCTGCAGCGCAGGGTCGCGACCGAAGAACGTCGCTCCAGGCAGGACGGTGAGGTCGATGTCCGGCCGCTCGGCACGAAGTGCGTCCGCGATCGAGCCCGCGGGCTCGGCGAATGACTGCACCCACGCGCCGAGATGGTCGGTGGAGTCGGCGTACGGCCCGGCGAGGAGAACTCGCAGGGGACCCTCGGGCAGAGGCAGGGTGCCGTCGTTCTTGAGAAGCACCGCCGAACGCTCTGCGGCTGCCCTCGCGGCGGCGCGGCTGACCGGAACCGGCCGCAGGACCTCCCCGGCCGGATCGACGTAGGGGTCGTCGAAAAGCCCGAGTGCGTGCTTCAGGCGGAGGAGGCGCCGGACCGCGTCGTCCACACGTTCGGCGGACAGCTCCTCCGGCGTGACAGAGGCGTGCCCGTCCTGGTCGACGACGTTGGCGCCCATCTCCACATCCAGACCGGCGGTGAACGACTGGACCACCGCGTCGCGGACGTCTTCCGCGACGCCGTGGGCGACCAGGTTGGTCACGCCCTCGGCGTCGCCGACGACCAGTCCCCCGTGGCCCCACTCCTCCTTGAGGATCTCGGTCAGCAGCCATCGGTTGGCGTGAGCCGGGCGGCCCGAGACGGTGTTGAAGGAAGCCATCACAGTGGCCGCGCCGGCGGCGACCGCCACCCGGAAGGGCTCCAGGTGGACGTTGCGCAGGCGGAGCTCGGAGACGTCCACCGCGTCGTAGTCGCGCCCGCCCTCCGCCGCCCCGTAGGCGACGAAGTGCTTGGCGCAGGCGAGAAGGGCGCCCCGGTGGTGGAGCGACTTGCTCTGGTAGCCACCGACTTTCGCCGCGCCGAAAGCTGCGGTGAGGTACACGTCCTCGCCGAAGCCTTCGGCCACACGGCCCCAGCGAGGATCGCGAGAGACGTCGACCATCGGCGCGAACGTCCAGGTCACACCGCCCGAGGCCGCCTCCTCCGCCGAGACGCGCGCATCCTTCTCCGCGACCGAGGGGTCGAAGCTGGCCGCCTGCGCGAGCGGGATCGGGAAGATCGTCCGGTGTCCGTGGACGACGTCGAGGCCGATCAGCAGCGGGATGCCGTGCCGTGTCTGCTCGACCGCGACCCGCTGCAGATCGTTGGTCGCCTCGGCACTGCGAGGCCAGAAGACCGCGCCGATGCCTCCTCGGACCATGGCCTTGGCGTCGTCTGGATGTGGTCGGTAGCCGATCTGCAACTGCGCGAGCTTCTCCGGCCACGTGAGCCGAGTGAGAAGCTCCTCGATCCGCTCCGCGGCGCTGGACGGTGGCTCCCTCAACGGGTTGGACATCGCGTCGACCCCTAGGTGCGAGGTGCCGGGCCGCGCTCGAGACGCGCTGCCCTGGTCACCTCGACGAGCTGGTCGAGCTCGTCGTCGGCCAGGCTCACGCCCAGGTGGGCGACGAACTTGTGCAGAGGGATGGAGGACGCGAACCGGAGCATGTCGCTGCGCTCCTGCGGTGATGACGCCATCCCGGCCGGAATGGCGCGGGCCAACCTCTCGGCAAGCACCGAGCCGGCCACGGGGTGGCTGAGCCAGACGCCGAGAGGCGACCCTCGAGTGAGCTCGGGCACGAGGTCGTCACCGGGCAACGTGACTGTCTGCTCCGCGACCACTTCGGCGGCATGGCGGCAGACCTGGATGCGGTAGCCCCCCGGCGCGACGACCCAACCGTCCTCAAGGATGTCCCAGTAGGCGAAGCACCGGCGGTCCAGGTCCAGGACGACCCGCCGTGCCTCTCCCGGTCGAAGCATGATCTTGGTGAAGGCGCGCAGCTCCCGCGCCGGGCGGCGGACCGGTCCCGCCTCGGTGGCGAGGTAGACCTGGACCACGTGCCTGCCCTCACGGCGGCCGGTGTTGGTCACGGTGACCTCGACCCGGGCGGTGTCGCGGCCAGTCGGCTGCACCGCCAGGTCGCGGGTCTCGAAGGTGGTGTAGCCGAGCCCGTGCCCGAACGGATACCGGGCCGGCACCCCGGCTGTCTCGGAGAACCGGTAACCGACCATCACCCCCTCCCCGTACCGGACGTGCCCTTGCTCACCGGGGAAGTTGAGGTAGCTGGCGGTGTCCTGCAACCGGACCGGGATGGTCTCGGCCAGGTGCCCGGACGGGCTGACTGCGCCGAACAGCAGGTCCGCCAGGGCTGTGCCGCCCGCCTGGCCGAGTAGCCAGCCTTCCAGGATGGCGTCCACGTCGTCGTGCCACTCCTCCATCGAGATCACTCCACCGTTCGAGAGCACGACGACGGTGCGACGGCTGACGGCCGCGACCGCACGGATGACCTCGACCTGGGCGGCCGGGAGGTCCAGCGTCTGCCGGTCGAAGCCTTCCGACTCCTCCCGTTCACCCAGCCCGGCGAACACCACGGTGACGTCGGCTTCCCGGGCCTCCGCCACCGCCTGATCACGCAGGGTCACGGGGTCGCCGGAGCCGTCGAGTGTGAAGCCGCAGGCGAACGCGACCGGCTCCTCGGCCAGCGTCCGCAGCGCGTCGAGCGCCGAGTCGACCTGCGTGGCGTTGACGTGCGAGCTGCCTGCGCCTTGGTAGCGCGGCGTCCGCGCGAACTCGCCGACGACTGCGATCCGCGCGTCCCGCGCCAGGGGCAGGGTCTCGCGCTCGTTGCGCAGCAGCACGACGCACTCGGCGGCCAGCTCGCGGGCCAGAGCGTGGTGTGCCTCCACATCGAAGCCATCGGCTGGCTCCCTGAGGAGCCTGGCCAGGTCCGCCACCCTGAGCGCGCTGGCATCGACGAGTGACTCGTCGAGCGAGCCGGCGCGCACGGCAGCGACCACCTGGTCGGCGCTCTCGCCGTCGTCACCGGGCATCTCCAGGTCCAACCCGGCGGCCAGAGCGGCGACCCGGTCGTCGACCGCGCCCCAGTCGGAGACCACGACACCCTCGAAGCCCCAGTCGTCGCGCAGAACCTCGGTCAGCAGCCACCGGTTCTCCGACGCGTGCACGCCGTTGACCCTGTTGTACGCGCACATCACCGTCGCCGGCCGCGCATCGGTGACGACGCGCTCGAAGGCAGCGAGGTAGATCTCTCGCAGGGTCCGCTCGTCGACGTCGGCGCTGACGTCCATGCGGTCGGTCTCCTGGTTGTTGGCGGCGAAGTGCTTGACCGATGCGCCGACTCCCTGCGCCTGTTGGCCGCTCACGTGGGCGGCCCCGAGTACCCCGGACAGCAGCGGGTCCTCGGAGTAGTACTCGAAGTTCCGGCCGCACAGTGGGGAGCGCTTGATGTTCACCCCCGGCCCCAGGACGACGTGCACGCCGAGCGCCCGTGCCTCCCGGCCGATCGCCGCACCGACCCGGGCGGCGACGTCCGCGTCCCAGCTCGACCCCACCGCGACCGCGGGTGGGAAGCAGGTGGCCGGCAGGCTGCCGTGAATCCCCATGTGGTCGAAGCCGGCAGCCTGTCGACGTACGCCGTGGGGCCCATCGGTGAGCACGACCGACGGGATCCCGGCCGACTCCATGGGTTCGGTGGACCAGAAGTCACGGCCCGACAGCAAGGTCGCCTTCTCCTCGAGGGGCGCAGCCGTAACGTCGCCCTGCGTCATGGGCGGGTTCCTGCCGGGCCGTCGGGCCGGAGCGTCCGGTCGTCTGAAGTCCGGCATGACCGGCAACCGGCTCGGCGGTGGCTCACGACGTGGCCTCGAGCTTGCCGGAAGCCACTGCCCCCGGGCCGCCGGCCTGCGGGTGCCCGGAGGCAGGGTTGAAGACGTGGCAGGCGACCTGCCGGCCCTGGAAGGGTGCGTCGGCGGGGCGGCTGGTCCAGCAGACGTCGGCGACGTGCGGACAGCGGGGGGCGAACGGGCAGCCCTGGTCAGGCGCCGGCTTCGCCTGCGCAGTCGTGACTCGGACGACGTCTCGCCGCTGGCGGCGCAGGATCCGCTGCGCTGCCACGTCGGGCACCGGGACCGCGGCTCGCAGCGCCTGCGTGTACGGATGGGCGGGACGCGCGTGGATCGCCGCGGCGTCGCCGGACTCCATGATCCGCCCTCGGTAGAGCACGAGAACGCGGTCGGAGAAGTACGACACCACGGGCAGGTTGTGCGCGATGAACAGGAATGCGACGCCGGTCTCGCGCTGCAGCTCACGCAGGAGGTTGAGCACCTGCGCCTGGGTCACGACGTCGAGGGCGCTGATCGCCTCGTCACAGACGATCAGCTTGGGGTGGACGGCCAGTGCGCGGGCGATGGCGATCCGCTGGCGCTGGCCGCCGCTGAACGCGTGCGGGTACCGGTCGACCGCGTCCTCGGGCAGCCGTACCTTGGCCAGCAGCGAACGGATCTCGCCCAGCGCCGTTCTGGTGTCGACGCCGGCCGCCTCGAGCGGTTCCGCGAGGGTCTTGCCCACCGTCCGTGCCGGGTTCAGCGAGCCATAGGGGTCCTGGAAGATGACTTGCAGGTCGCTCGCGATGTGCTTTCGCTCGCCTGCCTTCACGTGCGTGATGTCGTGGGCGTCGAGAACCACCTTGCCTGCGCTGATCGGGGCGAGTCCGAGCAGCGCCCGCCCGATCGTGGACTTGCCGGAGCCGGACTCGCCGACGAGTCCGACCGTCTCCTGGTCGGCCATGGTGAAGCTCACCCCGTCCACTGCCCTGACCGGCGTGGTGCGCCAGCCCGGCCGCCTGTACCGGACGTGCAGGTCGGTGACGGTCAGCAGTGGCGCGGCTTCTCCGGAGGTGGGCTGCGTGGTGCTCATCGGGCGGCTCCGGAGTCGGCGAGTCCTTGGACGCGGGCCAGCTCGTCGGTCCGGATGCACCGGCTGGTGCGGTCAGTGGCCACGGCGAGAAGCGGGATGGGTCCCTTCCGACAGGCGTCGACGGCCAGCGGGCAACGGGCGGCGAACCGGCAGTGTGGCGGCCAGTCCTTGGGCAGCGGCACCACGCCGGGGACCGTGGGCAGCGGCTCCCCTCGCACCGAGTCCTCCGGCATGGCGTCGAGCAGGCCTTGGGAGTACGGGTGCCTCGGAGTCGTGAGGAGCTCCTCGACGGGGCCCAGCTCTACGACCTGCCCTGCGTACATCACCGCCGCGACGTCACCGAAGTCGGCGACCACGCCCAGGTCATGGGTGACCAGGACGATCGCCAGCCCCAGCTCCTCCTGAAGCGCGCGCATGAGGTCGAGGATCTCGGCCTGGATGGTCGGGTCGAGCGCGGTGGTCGGCTCGTCGGCGACGAGGACGGTCGGCTCCCCCGCCAGCGCCAGTGCCACGCACACCCGCTGGGCCATCCCGCCGGACAGCTGGTGCGGATAGCTCCTCGCCACCGCCTCCGCGTTGGGGATGCCGACCAGGCGCAGCAGCTCGTGGACGCGCTCGCGAACCTGCCCCCGCGACCCGCCGCGGCGCAGCTTCACCGCCTCTCCGAGCTGCGAGCGCACGGAGAAGCACGGGTCGAGGGCGACCATGGGCTCCTGGGAGATCAGCGCGATCTGGCCGCCACGGACCCGGGCCATCTCCTTCTCCGACAGGCGCAGCAGCTCCCGGCCGCCGAGCCGGACCGACCCGGCCGCCGCGCCGCCTTCGGGAAGAAGGCCCAGCGCGGCCAGCGCAGTCATGGTCTTGCCGCAGCCGGACTCACCCACCAGGCAGACGGTCTGACCCCGCTGCGCCGTGAAGGAGACTCCGTCCACGACCGGCTGCCATTCTCCCTCCGGCGTGCGGAACGAGACGACGAGATCCTCGACGACCAACGGGATCTGGGCATCCACGGGCTCCGGTGCCACTGGGGTGCGACCGGTCTCTGGCGC
The DNA here is from genome assembly GCA_044866695.1 of Nocardioidaceae bacterium. Taxonomy (GTDB): domain Bacteria; phylum Actinomycetota; class Actinomycetes; order Propionibacteriales; family Nocardioidaceae; genus JBIOUF01. Next base: position 24,555 of record JBIOUF010000208.1, read on the forward strand.
CGTCCCGCCGGCCGCCTCCGGCGGAAGCTCGGGCCGCCTCAGGGGTGTCAACAGCCGCGAGCGCCTCGCTGTGGGCAAGGTGGCGAGCAGGGAGTTGCCCAGGTGGTTCAGCGATGCGACGGTGGCGATGAGCACCACACCGATGGGCACCATCAGCCAGGGCGACTCGGTCAGCCGGGCGCTGGCGTCGAACACCATCCGCCCCCAGCTCGGGGTCTCCGGGTCGAAGCCGAGCCCCAGGAAGGACAGGGACGTCAGGAAGAGGAAGGCGCCGCTGTAGAGCAGGAACCCCTGGACGATGAGCGGCCCTAGCACGTTGGGCAGGATGTGACGCACCAGGATCGTCCTCCTCGGCACGCCGCTCACCCGGGCCGCGTCGACGTACAGCAGGTCGCGTGAGGCCCGGGTGGTCGCTCGGACCAGCCGGAAGATGCCGCCGCTGACGACCACCCCGAGCACCGTGGTCATCACGATCAGGTTCTTGTCGGAGATGACGGCGACGGCCAGGACGATGATCAGGGCCGGGATCGAGAAGAGCACGTTGACGACGAAGTCCGCGATCTGGTCGGCCTTGCCGCCGACGTAGCCCACCAGAAGGCCGGCCGGAACGCCCAGCAGGAAGGAGACCGCAAGGGGGATGAGCGCCGCCACCAGCAGCTCCCCCCCTCCGTGGAGGATGCGGGCCAGTAGGTCGCGTCCGAGCTCGTCGGTGCCAAGCCAGTAGGTGCCACTCGGTCCTTCGAAGCGGCGCGCCAGGTTCTGCCGGAGCGGGTCGTGCCGTGACAGCACCTCTGCCAGCAGGCTGGCGAGGACGACCAGCCCGAGCCAGCCGATTGCGAGGAGCACGCTCGGTCGGTGCAGCGCGTCGCGGAACGCCGAGGCGAAGGCACCGCGGGGACGGGGGGTGGCCGAGGTCGGGGTGGCGGTGGCAGCGGTCTCCGGCGGTGGCGCGGCGGTGGGTGCGTTCATCACACACGCACCCGGGGGTCCAGCGAGGCGGTAACCAGATCGACGACCAGGTTCACTCCGACGACGAGGACGGCGAACACCACCACGGCGCCCTGCACGACGGCGTAGTCGCTGCCCTGGACGGAGTTGAGCATCAGGAGTCCCATCCCGGACATGCCGAAGATCAGCTCGAGCACCACGACCCCACCCAGGGTGAAGATGAAGGTCAGCCCGGCGACGGTGACCACGGGCACTGCAGCGTTGCGAAGCACGTGCTTGTAGATGATCCGCCGGCGAGGCAGGCCGGTGGCGTGGAGCGTGCGCACGAACTCCCTGCTCAGCGCGTCCTGGACGGCGGCTCGCGCCTGGAAGGCGATCTGGCCCAGGTTGGCCAGGCTCAGCGCCACCGCAGGCAGCACCAGGTGTCGCAGCCAGTCGCCGGGAGACGTGCTGAGGTCGGCGTAGCCCGCGACCGGGAAGGCGCCCAGCTTGAGGGCGAACACGTAGATCAGGACCGTGGCGAGCCAGAAGTTGGGGACGGCCATCCCGAGGTTGCAGATCCACTGCACGACTCGGTCCGTGCGCCCGCCTCGCACGGCCGCCACCATCCCGAGCACCAACCCCAGGACGACGGTGAACGCGGTGGCCAGCAGAGCCAGGGAGAGGGTCGGCGGCAGCGCGTCGACCAGCCGGTCGGTGACCGGCCGGTGGTCGAGGAAGGACTCTCCCAGGTCGCCGCGGGCGGCGTCGGTCAACCAGTCCCCGTACCGCTCCAGAACCGGGCGGTCCAGGCCTAGCTCTTCCTCCAGGGACGAGATCTGCTGCTGGGTCGCGTTGGTCCCGAGGATCGCCCCCGCCGGGCTTCCACCGACGAGCTGCACGAGGAAGAACGTGAGGGTGGCGACGACGAAGACCAGAGGTACGGCTACCGCCAGGCGGCGGGCGGCGTATCCGAGCACTTGCGGCTCCTCCCGGTCGGTCGAGAGCGGTTGGTCGTCCGGGCACGGACCCGGCGCCGGTGGGGTGGGGCCCCTGGGGTAGGCCGCGCGAGCGGCCTACCCCCTGGACGCGGTCAGCTCGGCGTGGAGTAGTGGTAGATGAAGATCTCACCGAACGGGGGCGGCGTCGCCGTGACGACGTCGGTCTTGGTCGCGGTGATCTGGTTCACCATGAGCGTGCCCGCGAACCAGGCTTGGTCGGCCGCGTACACGGCCAGGTCCTGGTAAGCGGTGTTGCGCGCGTCCTCGTCGGTCTCCGCGGCCGCGGCAGCCAGCTGCTGGTCGATCTTGGGGTCGTCAGCCTTGTGCACGTTGAAGAACGCGTTCGGCGTGAACAGGGCCGCGATGTCCTGCCCTGGCTGGCCGGTGGGACGTTGCAGAAGGAGCCCGGCCTGGTACGTGCCGGTGAACAGCTGCTTGGGCAGGTCGGGACCCGCGACGCTGTTGACCTCCGCGTCGATCCCGACGTCGCGCAGGTTGCCTGCGATGGCCTGGGCGAAGGCCTCCGCGATCGGCAGGCTGAGCATCTTCATGGAGAAGCCGTCCGGGACGCCGGCCTCGGCGAGCAGCTGCTTGGCCTTGTCCGGGTCGAAGGGGTACTTGTCGGCGAGCGCGTCACTGTACGCGGGCGAGTCCTCGGTGATCGGAACCGCAGCAACCGGCGTCGCCGCTCCCTCGTACACGGTGTCGGCGATGGTCTTGGTGTCGATGGCGTAGTTCATCGCCTGGCGAACCCGCACGTCCTTCAGCGCAGGCTCGGTCGTGCCGGAGACGTCCAGCCAGATGCCGGTGAAGCCGGCGTTGATGCCGGACGTGCTCTCCACCGTGTCGAACCCGGCCGGAACCGGGTCGCCCGGGATCAGGCTGAGCAGGTCGATGTCGCCTGCCTGGGCAGCGTTGCGGATCGCGGTGGGGTCCTGACCGAAGGTGTAGACGATCTCGTCGAACGGGAACTCGTCCTGGTCAGCCGCCCAGTAGTCCGGGTTCCGCTTCCAGGCCAGCGTCGTCCCCTCGCGAGTCGCGGCGGTGTCGACGACGTACGGGCCGGTGCCCACCGGGGCGGACGCCAGCCCCTCGGGATTGGCCAGTGCCTTCGGGCTGACCATCTGCCCCGGGTTCTGGGAGAGGTCGAACGGTAGACCGGGGTTGGGCTCGGCGAGCTTCAGACGCACGGTGGTGGCGTCGACCGCCTGAATGTCGGTGACCGGCTTGAAGTACACCTGGAAACCGGTGCCCTGCGGGTTGTCGCGCTCGTACTCGAGGTTGGCCTTCACCGCCTCCGCGTCGAACTTCGTCCCATCGGTGAAGGTGACGTCGTCGCGAAGCTTCAGCTCCAGCGTCTTCGGGTCCACGAACTCCCACTCAGTCGCCAGCCACGGCTGCAGAGCTCCTTCCGCGTCCACATGCAGCAAGGTGTCGTAGGCGGGGAAGATCGCCTGGAACGACCCGGTCGCACCGGAGTGCGGATCGAAGCCGGGCGGCGCGGCACCGGCGTAGCCGATGTTCAGTGACCCGGCTGCGCCGTTGCTGTCGCCGTCGTCGGAGTCACCCGAGGAGCCGCAGGCCGCAACACCCGCGAGAAGGACGATGCCGCCGAGGGCGGCGGCGAGCCGGCGACGGGTCGTCGAGGATGAGAGCACCGGAGTTCTCCTGTGTGTCGCGGCCGCTCAGAAGGACTGTCGCGCGGCCAAGGGGATGTGTCATGCGTGTTACGGTTCGACCAGATGTGGGGCGTTGCCAGCCACCGTTGTCAGACCCGGCTTGCGACCACCTCTCTCAGCGACCGCGACATCAGGGCCTGGTGCGCCTTGACCATCGCGAACCCGTCGACCTCGAGGCCGACGAGGGAGTGCCCCTCCCACTCGGTCGAGACGTAGCCGTGGTAGTCGATGTCGACCAGCAGCTTGGCGATGGCCGGGTAGTCGATGGAGGGCTCGTTCCCCTCGGCGTCGAACTCGTAGCACTTGCCGTGGACGTGGAAGATCTGGTCGGCGATGTCGTACCAGCTCTCCATGGGCTCGTTGCCGTGCATCGTGAATGCCATCATCGTGGCGCCCACGGCACCTTCGTCCGCACCTTCCTTCAGCGCGAAGCGACGGAAGGCCTGGAACTTCTGGAAGGGGCTGCCGGTCGCAGTGCGCCAGCTCTCGACGAACGGTTCGAGCAGCCTCTCGGGCAGTCCCGCCTCCACCCACTGCCGCTGCGCGGCCTGCGGGATGTCGTGCATGGTGGCGCTGAAGTCGGGAATGAACCCCAGCACTGGAGAGCCGATGCTGGCGTACAGGTCGCGGACCCTCAGGATCTCCTCGGTGCGGGGACCCGCCGGAGCATGCAGCTCCATACCGAGCCGAAGCCCGAGATCCTCGGCCAGAGGGGTGATCCTCCGGATGACCTCCGGCGAGGCGCCGATCTGGATGCGCACGACGGAAAACCCGAGTCGGGCCGCGGTGTGAAGCTGCCTGGCGAGGTACTCCACCATCTCGTCATCGTCGAGCAAGCGGTCGCTGCGAAGTGCGATGTCGACGTTGGAGCCCAGGCAGGTGGGGACCAGACCGAGCTCGTCGAGCAACCCCTGCCAGTGGCCGACGGTCGCGTCGTCGACGTCGGGGAAGGACCGCAGCGACTGGAAGCCCACGATCTCCACCCCGGGGCCCAGGCCCTGGTCCGCGACGGCTCGCAGCAGCGACTCCAGGTCGTAGCCGCCGCTCAGCCATTCGTTGGTCAGGGAGTACAGCGTCAGGCCCGAGCCGATCGCGGACACCGGGTACCTCGTGGTCGCCGTCATCTCGAGTCCCCCTCCCTGACGACCGGAACCCGGCGGGTCTCTCGAACGTGGCGGCGCAGGGCGGCGCCAGGGCCGACCAGGATGTACGGGATCCGGACGGTCAGGTCCACCGACAGCTCCACCTCCGGCGCCAGGTCAGGGAGCTGGCCCAGGTGGACCAGTGCGCTGTCCTGGATGAACCAGGTCTCCTCCCACCGCTGAGCGAGAGCCCCGAGGGAGCTGCTGCGTCCGTTGATCTCGACCGCGAGGGCCGCTTGGGGGACGACGGCTCCGTCCAGGCTGACCTCGAGCACCTCGACGGTCGACGGCGCGAGACTGCGGTACCAGGGGATGCGGATCTCGACCGTTCCGGCGCCGGTGTCGTCCACGGTCAACGTGTCGGACCCGATGACGCGGTCGGCGAGGCTGGGCATCGGTGCCTCCTTCGGGGCGGCTCAGAAGCGGACGGTGGTGCCGGACTCGGCGGAGCGGTAGATGGCGTCGAGGACCTCGGTGACGACGCAGGCCTGCTCCGGAAGTACCAGGGGATCTGTGTCGGTCCTGACCGCACGGATCCACTGCGCCGCCTCGGCGGCCCCTAGGACCGTGAAGCCGCTGCCGGCGGACCCGGACGCGCCGAAGTAGGCGCCCTTGAAGTCCGGGCTCGTCTCGACCAGCTGGTTCCCGACGACGCTGTTGACCGTGGCGACGTAGTCGCCGCCGAACTGTTCGGTGTCCGCCCCGCCCTCCGTACCGGCAAGGGTCACGCACGCCTCGCGGGACCGCCGCACGTTGAGGGCCCAGGCCGCCTCGAGGAAGACTGTCGCGCCGTTCTTCATGGTCACGTAGCCGAAGGCCGAGTCCTCGACCTCGAAGTCCGAGGGATCCCAAGGACCGGCCATGTTGCCCTCTGGCTTGTCCCGGAGCTTGTGGAACACAGAGCCGGTGACGGTGTCCACTTCGTAGTTGTCCATGTACCACAGGGCCAGGTCCAAGGCGTGCGTGCCAAGGTCGATCAGCGGCCCGCCACCCTGCTTGGTCTTGTCCATGAAGCAGCCCCAGATCGGAACCCCACGGCGGCGCACACCATGGGCCTTGGCGTGGTAGATCTCGCCGAGCCGGCCCTCGTCAACCACCTTGCGGAGGAACTGGTTGTCCTGGCGGAACCGGTACTGATACCCAACCGTGAGCTTCTTGCCGGTTCGCTGCGCGGTCTCCACCATCTTTCGCGCTTCCTCACCAGTGACCGCCATGGGCTTCTCGACCATGACGTGCTTGCCAGCCTCCAGGGCGGCCACGGTGATCTCGCAGTGCGAGGTGTTCCACGTGCACACGTGGATGAGGTCCAGCGAGTCGTCGCCCACCAGGTCGTGCCAGTCCTTGGTGACCGAGGCGCCGTCGGCGCCGTACTGAGCGCGCGCCGCCTCGGCCCGTTCGATCTCGAGGTCGCAGAAGGCCGCCACCTCCACCTCGTCGGGCAGGCTGGCCAGGCCGGGCAGGTGCTTCGCCGTACCGATGAACCCCAGCCCGACGATGCCGACCCTGAGCTTGGGCATGTACGTCTCCTCTTGGTCACGACCGTGTGGTAGGCGCCCCTCGCCGTGGTCTTCAACGCGACCGTAAGATCGGGATCCGTCATAAGTCAAGGGTCTAGCCGACGTAGAACAGGGCATTGATGCGAGCACGGCGCCAGGAGTGTGGTACAGATCACAGGACTGGGCCACTCCACAGGGACTGGATCGCCGACTACCCTGACCGGAGAGGCACTCTTCAAACAAGATACGCCGCAACTCCCGTCATCTGTCACCGAAAGGCCACTCACCGTGGAGCAAGAGCCGCCTCCCCCGGTCAACCAGGGGCCCCCGGTCAGCCGCCTGCCGGTCACGCTGTTCACCGGGCAGTGGGCCGACCTGCGGTTCGAGGAGGTCGCCCGTCTCGCATCCGGGTGGGGCTACGACGGCCTGGAGATCGCGGCCTCGGGGGACCATCTCGACCTCAGGCGGGCGGACGAGGACGAGGAGTACCTGAGGTCGCGTCGCGAGGTGCTGGACCGGTACGGGCTCGGGTGCTTCGCGATCTCCAACCATCTGACCGGTCAGGCCGTGTGCGACGCCCCCATCGACTTCCGGCACCAGGCGATCGTCCGGTCGTACACCTGGGGCGACGGAGATCCCGAAGGCGTGCGCCGACGCGCCGCCGACGACATGCGGCGCGCCGCGCGCGTCGCGCGCCGGCTCGGAGTGGACACGGTGGTCGGCTTCACCGGCTCCTCCATCTGGCCGTTCGTGGCGCAGTTCCCCCCGGTGCCGGCGAGCGTGATCGAGGCAGGGTACGAGGACTTCGCCGCCCGCTGGAACCCCATCCTGGACGTCTTCGACTCAGAAGGCGTCCGCTTCGCGCACGAAGTGCATCCCGGGGAGATCGCCTACGACTACTGGACGAGTGTTCGCGCCCTCGACGCCATCGACCACCGCGAGGCGTTCGGCTTCAACTGGGACCCCTCCCACATGATGTGGCAAGGCATCGACCCCGTCGGCTTCATCTGGGACTTCCGGGACCGGATCTACCACGTGGACTGCAAGGACACTCGACTCAGACCCCCCAACGGCCGCGCCGGAGTGCTCGGCTCGCACCTGCCGTGGGGAGAACCACGACGGGGGTGGGACTTCGTCTCCACCGGTCACGGTGACGTGCCGTGGGAAGACGCGTTCCGCGCGCTGTCGTCCATCGGGTATGCCGGACCCATCTCCGTCGAGTGGGAGGACGCCGGCATGGACCGCCTCCACGGAGCGGGTGAAGCAGCGAAGTTCGTCCGCTCCCTGCTCTGGAAGCTGCCCGAGGCGGCATTCGACGCCGCCTTCTCGAACCAGTGACCGCCGGCGCTCGCAGCGCGATCCCGACACCCGTCTAGGAGAACCGTGCCAACCAGCTACATGAAGCTCCCGCATGAGCAGAAGGTGTTGAGGAGCGACGCCCTGCGAAGTCTGACCCTCAACGGCGAGGCCGTCGGTTTCACCCTCGACGTCGGCCTGAACTACTACCGCGGTCTGCCGCTCTCGGCGGTCGAGAGGTTCCAGCTCACCATCGACGGGGAGGTGGTCCCCGACCACCTGGTGCTCGTCGAGCTCAACGAGAAGCTGTTCATGCCCGAGCAGCTCGCTCTCGCCTTCACCGAGTTCTGGGGAGTCAAGCGAGACCTGCGGATCCGGGTCTTCAACGGCGGCCTCGCCGAGGGACCACATCACGTGGCAGTCGAGCTCGACCTGCGCTGCGTCTACATGGAGCTCGCCCCGGGCAGCTGGGGCATGATCGACGGCTCCGCGGACCGCGAGCTCGTGCTGCAGGAGGAGGAGCGGTGAAGACGGGGACGATCGAGCAGGCCATCTCTCTGTACAGCTTCGAGCAGCGCTTCGTGGACGTCCCCGAGTACTCGTTCGACGACATGTTCACAGAGCTCTCCGACTTCGGTGTGGAGAAGTTCGAGCTCGTGGGATCGATGGCCTTCGACCAGTACCCCCGTCCGAGGTCGAGCGAGGTCGACACGGTCCTCCGCCTCGCGGACGAGCATGGCGTCACGCCGTTCAGCTACGGCGGATACATCGACAAGGGACGCGTCACCGGTCACCGCCCGACGGACGCCGACGTCATCTTCGATGTCACCGCAGACCTCATGACGGCCCGTGACCTGGGCTGCCGGTTTCTCCGCGAGACCGACATCCCCGACCACCTTCTGCCGGTCGCTGCCGATCTCGCCGAGCGCTACCGCGTGGGGATCGGCATCGAGGTGCATGCGCCGTCACGTCCGAGCGACGCGCACATCCAAGGCATGCTCGAGGTGATGGACCGGCTCGACAGCCCCTACCTGGGGCTGATCCCGGACTTCGGCTGTTTCATCGAGCGCCCAGCACCACCGGCCTACGAACGCCATGTGCGCAACGGCGCCGATCCTGCCCTCTTGGACTTCGTGATCGAGCACCGCCACAGCGGGCTCAGCGAGGAACAGATGCTGGCGAAGGTCGCCGAGATGGGCGGCGGCGAGCCGGAGCGGCTCGCGATCGCGGAGTTCTTCGGGTTTCTCTCGTTCGGCCCGGCCGACGTCGAGGGCTTCGAGACGCTCCTGCACCGGGCGCTCTACTTCCACTCGAAGTTCTACCACGTCACCGACGACCTCCAGGACACGCAGATCCCCCTTGACCGGCTCCTCACGTCGATCGCCCGGTCCGACTTCGAAGGCGTGCTCATGACCGAGTACGAGGGCCACGCGTTCCACCTCGACGACACCCATGAGCAGCTGGCCAGGCATCTCCGGCTCGAGCAGCAGATCCTCGACGGACTGGCAGGCCCGCTGCAGGCGGACCACGAGAAGTACTAGACACCAGGCCTGTACGAGAGCGAAGGAACCCATGCCCCGCCACCCGACCCCCGATGACAAGTTCTCCTTCGGCCTGTGGACCGTCGGTTGGACCGGAACAGACCCCTTCGGTAGCCCGAGCCGGCCCGCGCTGGACCCATGGGAGTACGCCGAACGGCTCGCCCAGCTCGGGGCCTGGGGAATCACCTTCCACGACAATGACGTCTACCCCTTCGACGCCGACGAGGCGACCAGGCGGCAGCGGCTGGACCGGCTCAAGTCAGCCGCAGACACGGCCGGCCTCGTGATCGAGATGGTCACCACCAACACGTTCACCCACCCGGTGTTCAAGGATGGCGGGTTGACCTCCAACGACCGCGGAGTGCGCCGCTTCGGGCTCCGCAAGGTGCTCCGAGCGGTCGACGTCGCCGCGGAGATGGGCGCCACCACCTTCGTCATGTGGGGCGGTCGTGAGGGCGCGGAGTACGACGGCTCCAAGGATCTCTACGGCGCCTTCGACCGGTACAAGGAAGGCCTGGACACCGTCGCGGGGTACGTCAAGTCACAGGCGTACGACCTGAGGGTCGCCCTGGAACCGAAGCCCAACGAACCCCGTGGGGACATCTTCCTGCCCACGGTGGGGCACGCCCTGGCCCTGATCGCCGAGCTGGAACACGGGGACATCGTCGGCGTCAACCCCGAGACCGGCCACGAGCAGATGGCGAACCTGAACTACACCCACCAGCTGGCCCAGGCGCTGTGGAGCGAGAAGCTGTTCCACATCGACCTCAACGGCCAACGCGGCCTGAAGTACGACCAGGACCTGGTCTTTGGTCATGGTGACCTGATGTCGGCCTTCTTCACCGTCGACCTGGTCGAGAACGGGTTTCCCGGCCAGCCCGACGCTCCCCGCTACACCGGCCCCCGGCACTTCGACTACAAGCCGTCGCGCACCGAGCACCTGGACGGGGTCTGGGCGTCGGCGGCGGCATGCATGCAGACCTACCTGCTGCTCGCAGACAAGGCGGCCGCGTTCCGCGCCGACCCCGAGGTGCAGGCGGCGATGCGCTACTCAGGCGTCTACGACCTGGCCACCCCGACCCTGGACCCGGGTGAGGAGCTCGCGGACTTCCTGGCGGCCGACGACGACTTCGACCCGGCGAAGGCCGCCGAGCGCGACTACGGCTTCGTCCGCCTGCAGCAGCTCGCGGTGCAGCACCTCATCGGCTGAGGCCCGTCGAGATGGCTCTGGTGGCCTGGGGCGGCTGAGGCACGGGCACGACGGTGAGCCACTCCTCGAGGCCCGCGTAGTCGTCGGGGTTGGTCGTGTACAGGGGCAGCCCGTTCGCCACCGCGGTCGCAGCGATCTGCAGATCGGCGTGTCGGCGGCGCGGCGTGCGGCCATGCGCACGCACCGCGCCGCTGAGCTGGCCGTAGGCGCGCGCCGCGGGCGCGTCGAACACCAGCGGGTCGAACTCACTCTCGGTGCGCTGGAGGATCGCCGTTCGTCGTCCGCGCTCGACCCGTGCGGGTGGGTCGTCCCCGACGACGGCGTGCGGCCCGGCCGACAGCTCGGCCAGGGTCACCGCACTGATCGCCACGTGGTCGGGCAGGACGTCCGGGGTGAGCCGAGCGCGCAGGATGACGATGTTGGTGTCGACGAGTCCGCGAGTGTGCTCAGCCGGCATGGGCGTCGGGGACCTCGTTGTCGATGATGCTGTCGAGGTCGGCGCGGAACCGGTCGGGGTCGACCGCGCTCGTCCCGGCCGTGGCCAGGAACTTCCCGCGGGGGAGGAACGTGCGCCGGTGTCGGAGCGGGACCAGCTCGCCGATCTGGTGTCCGTCTCGGGTGACCGTGAAGGCCTGCCCTCGCTCGACCGAGTCCATGATCTCCTTCGAGCGCAGCCGCAGGTCGCGCTGACTGATCTCGGGCTGGACGCTCACGGGCACAAGGTAGCACGCTGTGCTACATCGGAGAACAGATGCCATGCCGTGACGCCGCGGCCGCCCGCGTGGTGGGTGCCGCATGCAGGGAGCGACGACGACCGCCCGTCCAGGGGCCTGACCTGCGCCAGGTCACGGGCTCGCCGCGGTCACCGGCACGGACGGCTCGTACGGCGGGCCGGCCGGCGGCCGGGTCCGGGTCTGCAGCCCCATCCGGCCCGCCACGAAGGCCACCAGCGCTGCGTAGGTCAGCGACTGGGTCAAGGTGACGATGATGTTCCAGCCGCTGATCTCCGAGACGTTCAGGGTCTCCGACAGGTCGCTGTAGGCAAGCGCGAAGCCGAACGCCAGGAAGTTGTTCAGCACGTGCATGGCGATGCCGGCCTCGAGCCCGCCGGTGCGGACCACCAGCCACCCGGCGACCAGCCCGAACATGAACCGGTCGAAGAACAGCGGGAAGTTCTGCGCCCCGTGGGCCAGGCCGAACAGCAGCGCCGACGCGGTGATCGCCAGCCAGCGGTGGCGCAGCAGCGCGCCGAAGGCCTGGAGCAGGTAGCCGCGGAAGACGTACTCCTCCCCCGCCGCCTGCAACGGCGTGGTCAGCAGCACCACGAGGCCGAGCAGCGCGGTCCGGGCGGTGAAGTCGTTGACCGTCGCGTCGGCGGCCGGGTCGGCGGCGTCGGGCAGGAGCAGGCTGACCAGGACCTGCGCGACCAGCGCGACCAGCGACAGGCCCAGGCAGACGGCCAGGAAGCCCCACCGGATCCGGGGGACGACGGATGCGAGCCAGCGCGGCCGCATCTGGTGGATGACCCGCATCACGAACCAGGTCACCAGGATCATCGACCCGAGGGTGAGGTTCAGGTAGAGCAGGGCCGAGGGTCCGACGGTCTGCAGCGTCGCCGCGGCGCCGAAGCTGTCCCAGAAGTCGCCACCCTCCAGGGCGACCCCCACGGCCAGCACCGGGAGCATGGCAAGGGGCGCCACGAGGACCAGCCCGAGCGCGACCACGACCAGGCCGACCACCGGCTTCCACCACGAGTAGCTCCAGGTCCGCAGGATCTGGTCGTAGCTGCGCGGCGCCGGGTGGGGGAACAACGGCCGAGCAGGGGGGCCTCCCCGCTCCGGACCCGTCGCAGGGTGGGCAACCCACGCGTCACCCGGGCCGGGCGGGACGGACGGGTACGGCGGATACGCCGGCGGCGGAGGGCCCGGCGGGTACGCGCCGGGGGAACGCGGGTCGGGGGCCGGATGGGGCGGCGGGTACTGCGGCGGCGGGACGCCCCATCCGGGCGGCGGTCGCCAGCCCGGGTGCGCCTGCCACCCCGGCGGGGGCGGCGGTGGGGGGGTCGGCCCGCCGGGCCTGGGTGCCGGCCAGCCCGTCGGCTGCGGATCGGGGTCGGGCGGACCGCCGCTCACGGCGCCGCTCCTGGCACTCCCGCGCCGAGCCGGGCGAGCGAGCGGTCTCGCCCGAGCAGCTCCAGCGACTCGAACAGCGGTGGGGAGATCCGGCGCCCGGTGACCGCGACCCGCACGGCGCCGAAGGCGTTGCGCGGCTTCAGCCCGCGCTGCTCCACCAGTGCCGAGCGCAGCGCCTCCTCTATCGCGGCGGCGTCCCAGCGGGGCAGCCCGGACAGCGCGTCCAGGGCGGCATCGGCGACCGAGCGGCCCTCGTCGGTGGCCAGCAGCCTCGCCGCGTCCGCGGGATCCGGGGTGAACCGCGCGTCGTCGACGAACAGGAAGCCCAGCATGTCCACGCACTCGCCGAGAGTGGTCATCCGCTCCTGCACCAACGGTGCCGCGGCGACCAGCAGGGCCCGCTGCTGCGAGGTCACCTCGTCGCCGACCAGCCCGGCCGCCTGCAGGTAGGGCACCATGCGGTCGGCCAGCTCCTCGACGGGCAGAGCGCGCAGGTGCACGGCGTTGATCGCCTCGGCCTTCTTGATGTCGAAGCGCGCCGGGTTCGGGTTCACCCGGCCGATGTCGAACGCCTCGACCATCTCCGCGGTCGTGAACACGTCCCGGTCGTCGGCGATGGCCCAGCCGAGCAGGGCGAGGTAGTTCAGCAGCCCCTCCGGCAGGAACCCCCGGTCGCGGTAGCCGAGCAGGTTGGACTCCGGGTCGCGCTTGGACAGCTTCTTGTTGCCCTGCCCCATGACGTAGGGAAGGTGACCGAAGCGCGGGACCCGGCCGGAGCCCACGCCGATCTCGCGCAGGGCGTCGTACAGTGCGATCTGCCGCGGTGTGGAGGAGAGCAGGTCCTCACCCCGCAGCACGTGGGTGATCTCCATGAGCGCGTCGTCGACCGGGTTGACCAGCGGGTACAGCGGGTGGCCGTTGCCACGCACCAGCACGTAGTCCGGGACGTGCTCGGGCTGGAAGGTGATCTCGCCGCGCACGAGGTCGTCGAAGCTGATCGGCCGGTCCGGCATCCTGAAGCGCACGACCGGACGGCGGCCCTGCTCCTGGAATGCCCGCACCTGCTCGGCCGACAGCGAGCGGCACTGCCCGTCGTAGCCGGGCGTGCGGCCCTCGGCTCGGGCCCGCTCGTTGCGCTCCTCGAGCTCCTCCTGCGTGCAGTAGCAGTGGTACGCGCGCCCCGAGCCGAGCAGCCGGCCGGCCACGTCGCGATAGACCTCGTAGCGCTCGGACTGCCGGTACGGCGCATGCGGGCCGCCGACCTCCGGCCCCTCGTCCCAGTCGAACCGGAGCCAGCGCATCACCTCCAGCAGCGTCTCGTAGGACTCCGCGGAGTCCCGCGCGGCGTCGGTGTCCTCCACCCGGAACACGAAGGTCCCGCCGTGGTGCCGGGCGAACGCCCAGTTGAACAGCGCCGTCCGAGCCAGCCCGACGTGCGGCGCACCGGTCGGCGACGGGCAGAAGCGGACCCGCACCCGGTCTCCTGCGACGGCCTCAGTCACGGCGCACCACCGGGTTGGTCAGCGCCCCGATGCCCTCGACGACGACCTCGACCTCGTCGCCGACCTGCATCGGACCGACCCCGGCCGGCGTGCCGGTGAGGATCACGTCACCGGGCAGCAGGGTCATCACCGAGCTCACGTGCGCGACCAGCGCCGGCACGTCGAAGACCATGTCCTTGGTGTTGCCGTCTTGCACCAGCTCGCCGTTCAGGTAGGTGCGCAACGACAGCGCCGACGGGTCGAGCTCGGTCTCGACCCACGGGCCGAGCGGACAGAACGAGTCGAACCCCTTGGCCCGGGTGAACTGCACGTCGCTGCGCTGCAGGTCGCGGGCCGTGACGTCGTTGCCCACGGTGTAGCCGTGCACGACGTCGGCGACGCGCTCGGCCGGCACGTCGCGGCAGATCCGGCCGACCACCACGGCGAGCTCGCCCTCGAAGTGCAGCTCGTGGGTCTGCCGGGGGTAGAAAACCGGGTCGCCCGGACCCACGACGCTGGTGTTGGGCTTGATGAACATCAGCGGCTCGGTAGGCAGGTCGCTGCCCATCTCCGCGGCATGGTCGGCGTAGTTGCGGCCGATCCCGACCACCTTGCTACGCGGCAGCACGGGCGCCAGGAGGCGCACGTCGGCGAGCCGGTGCCGCTCGTCGGTCGGCGTCACCCCGGCGTACAGCGGGTCGCCGGAGAGCGCGACCACGGTGGAGTCCTGCGCCGGCTCGCCGTGCTCGTCCACGTCGCCACTCACCACGCCGAAGCGCGGGTCGTCCCCCGTGGTGAACCTCGCGATGCGCACACCCCGACACTACCGGCGGGGCGGGCCCCGGCCCCGGCCGTCCACAGGCCTCCTGCCGGGGCGCGCCGACCGGTCCCGCGGCAGGACGGGCGGACCCGGAGGCGGGCCGGCCGGTCCCGGGGACGGGCCGGTACTACCCTCGGCCCCGTGGAGACGCTGCCGCGGGAGGTCTGGCGTGGTCGCGCGGCCGCGCACGAGGCCCGGGTCGACGCGTGGGTGACCCCTTGCCTGCAGCGGCGCGGGCGCGGCGAGCGGCACCCGGTGGAGGACTTCCTGTTCACCTACTACACGCATCGGCCGGCGGCGCTGCGGCGCTGGCACCCCGGTCACGGCGTGGCGCTGGAGGACGCGCCGGAGTACCTGGGCATGAAGGGGTACGGCGCCGACGAGCCGGTCACCGTCGGGACCGACCACCTGGTGAGGCAGCGCACGCTGCTCGAGGCCACCGGCACGCTGCTGGCAGCCACCGCGTCGCGGCCCGCCCACACCGGCTGCTTCGGGATGCACGAGTGGGCGATGGCGTACCGCACGCCGCAGGCCGGGCTCCGGCACGCCACCTGGCCGCTGCGGCTGGGCTCCGAGGGGACGGACGCGGTCGTGGAGTCGCACCGGATCGCCTGCAGCCACTTCGACGCCTACCGGTTCTTCGCCGAGCCGGCGCGCGCCCGCAACGTGCTGCGGCCGGGCGCGCACGACCGAGCCGCGTTCGAGCAGCCGGGCTGCCTGCACGCGGGGATGGACCTGTACCGGCACGCCTACCGGTTGACCCCGCTGGTGCCCTCCGAGCTGGTCGCGGACTCCTTCGCGCTGGCCCGGGAGATCCGCGTCCTGGACATGCGCGCGTCGCCGTACGACCTCTCCGGCCTGGGCTACTCGCCGGTGCGGGTCGAGACGGTCGCCGGCAAGCAGGAGTACGCCGCGGCGCAGCGGTCCTTCGCCGAACGGGCCCGCCCCCTGCGCGCGCGGCTGCTCGGGCACTGCGAGCGCCTCCTCGCGGCGGCGGACGGCGCGAGCGCGGGGTCCCGCCGTTTCGCCGAAACCGGCCGGGGGTAGCCGTCACGGTGTCGAGAGGGCACCGGCCGGGAAGCGGCGCAGCAGCGGAAGGCGCGTGAGAGCGATGCCTCAGAAGGCGTGGAGCAAGAAGCGGGAACGACAGTACGAGCACATCAAGGAGGGCCTCGAGGAGCGCGGCCGCGGCGAGGACGCCGCCGAGGAGATCGCCGCCCGGACGGTCAACAAGGAGCGGGCCCGCTCCGGCGAGGCCCGGCAGGCCAGCAAGACCTCCACCGAGGACATCTCCTCGGGGCGCCGAGGCGGGCTCCGCTCCCATCAGGGCCCCGGCGGGCGCACCAAGGCGCAGCTGTACGCCGAGGCCAGGCGGAAGAACGTCAAGGGCCGCTCGACGATGACCAAGGCCGAGCTGGAGAAGGCCGTCGGACGCTGAGCCACCCGCCGACGCATACCGTAGGGGGGTGCGCCCCGACCTGACCGACGTGCCCGGCGTGCGGGTGGGCCACTGGACCGACCAGGTCGCGCGGACCGGCTGCACCGTCGTCCTCCCCGCTCCCGGGGGCGCCGTCGCCTCGTGCGACGTGCGCGGTGCCGCACCGGGCACGCGCGAGACCGACCTGCTGGCACCGGGACGCACGGTCGAGCGCGTGCACGCCGTGCTGGTGACCGGGGGGTCGGCCTTCGGCCTGGCCGCCGCCGACGGCGTCATGGCCTACCTACGCGAGCGCGGCGTCGGACAGGTCACCCCGCATGCGGTCGTGCCGATCGTTCCCGCCGCCGTGGTCTACGACCTCGGCGTCGGCTCCGCCACCGTCTACCCCGACGCCTCGGCGGGCCGGCATGCCTGCCTGGACGCGGAGCCCGGCTCGCCGTGCGGCAGCGGCGCCTTCGGGGCCGGCACGGGGGCGACGGTCGGGAAGGTCCGCGGGCCCGACCGGGCGGTCGCCGGCGGGGTCGGCAGCCACGCCCGGGTGCTCCCGGGCGGCGGTGTCGTGGGCGCGCTCGCGGTCGTCAACGCGGTGGGTGACGTGGTCGGCGCGGACGGCTCGGTGCTCGCCGGGGTCGGCTCGGTGCAGCAGCTGCTCACCGAGGGCATGCCGGTCCCCCCCGCCTGGGGCGAGGCCCAGAACACCACCGTGGTCGTGGTGGCGACCGACGTCGCGCTGACCCGCACGCAGGCGCACCGCCTCGCGGTCGTCGCCCACGACGGCCTCGCCCTCGCCATCCGGCCGGTGCACACCAGTTTCGACGGGGACGCGGTGTTCACCCTCTCGACCGGGGAGCGCACCGAGCAGCCGGTGGTGCTGGAGACCGCTGCGGTCGAGGTGGTGGCGGCGGCGATCCGCGCGGCGGTCACCGCTCGGTGAGCAGCCGCTCCCCGTGCCGGCGCAGGCCGAAGGTGACGCCGTCGACCAGCGCTCCCCAGGACGCCTCGATGACGTTGGCCCCGACGCCGACCGTGACCCAGGACGAGGCGCCGTCGGAGGTCTCGATGAGCACCCTCGTCACCGCGTCGGTGCCGTGCCCCTGGTCGAGGATCCGCACCTTGTAGTCGATCAGCTCGAACTTGGCGACCTCGGGGTAGGCCTGCCCGATCGCCTCGCGCAGCGCGTGGTCCAAGGCGTTGACCGGTCCGTTGCCCTCACCGGTGCAGATGATCCGCGAGCCGCCGGCCCGCAGCTTGATGGTCGCCTCCGAGACCGCCTCGCCGCCCGGCCGGGAGTCGGTGATCACCCGCCACGACTCCACGTCGAAGTACGACGGGCGGGTGCCGGTCACCTCCTCGGCCAGCATCAGCTCGAACGACGCGTCGGCCGCCTCGAAGGTGAACCCGCGCGCCTCCAGGTCCTTGACCCTGGCCGTCACCCGCTTGACCAGGTCGGGGTCCTCGGAGAGGTCGAAGCCGAGCTCTGCGCCCTTCAGCTCGATCGACGCGCGGCCGGCCATGTCGGAGACCAGCAGCCGCATGTCGTTGCCGACCAGCTCGGGGTCGAGATGCTGGTAGAGGTTCGGGTCCACCTTGATCGCCGAGGCGTGCAGGCCGGCCTTGTGGGTGAACGCGCTCACCCCGACGTACGGCTGGCGGGCCGCGGGCGGCACGTTGGTCACCTCCGCGACAGCGTGCGCGATACGCGTGGCGTCGCGCAGCCGGCTGCCCGGGAGGACGTCGCGGCCGAGCTTCAGCTCGAGGTTGGCCACCACCGAGACCAGGTCGGCGTTGCCGGTGCGCTCGCCGTACCCGTTGAGCGTGCCCTGCACGTGCGAGGCTCCCGCCTCGACGGCGGCCAGGGTGTTGGCCACGGCACAGCCGGTGTCGTTGTGGCAGTGGATGCCGACCCGTACGCCGGTGCTGTCCACGACGTCGTGGACCACGTCGGCGACCCAGCCTGGCAGCATCCCTCCGTTGGTGTCGCACAGGGCGATCACCTCCGCGCCCGCGTCGTAGGCGGTGCGCACCACCTCCAGCGCGTAGTCGCGGTTGTCCCGGTAGCCGTCGAAGAAGTGCTCCGCGTCCAGGAACACCGTCTGGCCCTCGTCACGGAGGTGGGTCACCGTGTCGCGGACCATCGCGAGGTTCTCCGCCAGGGTCGTGCGCAGCGCGAGCTCGACGTGCCGGTCGTGCGACTTGGCCACCAGAGTGACCACCGACGCGCCGCTCTCCCGCAGCGCCGCGACCAGAGGGTCGTCGGCGGCCCTCACTCCGGGCCGGCGGGTGGCGCCGAACGCCGCGAGCCTCGCGTGCTCGAGGCGGAGCTCGTCGCGGGCACGCCGGAAGAACTCGGTGTCCTTCGGGTTGGCGCCGGGCCACCCACCCTCGATGTAGCCCACGCCCAGGCCGTCGATCTGCCGCGCGATGTGCAGCTTGTCGAGGACGGAGAGGTTCAGCCCCTCCTGCTGCGCTCCGTCGCGGAGCGTGGTGTCGTAGACGTGGAAGCCGCTGTGGTCGGTCACGGGGGTCCTCGGTGCTGGCTGGTCAGTATTTAGTCAGGGCAACAAAAAACCTCTCGTGTGGACGAGAGGTCGGCGCGTCTGAGGGCTCAGACGCGCTGGCGAATGCCTGGGTTGAGGCCCGGGCCGGCGAGCCTCGAGATCGAGATGCGGTCGTGGTGCACCCGGCCGAGTCTGCCAGACCTCGGCCGGATCCTCCACCCGCGGTCCGCCGGACGGGCCGGTGCGCAGCGAGGACCGGTCGGCCGGCTTGTGGCCGATGACCGCAAGGCCGCCCGGCGTGTCGTCGCGGTCTGCGGCCACAACAGGCACTTCGTGCGGGCATCGGCCACAACCGGGCCGGCCGACCGCACGACGCTACCCGGACGACAGAGCAGGGGCGGGGAGGTCGAGGCGGACGTCCACGGGAGTCTGCAGCGTGGACCCCAGCCACGAGGGCCACAGGTCACGCCGAGGGCCGCGGGCCACCGCGTAGGCGAGCAGCGCCGTGGTCAGCGTGGCCACCAGGACCAGCGCGACGGCTGAGCTCCAGGGGTCACGGCTGGACCGGTCGACGACCCGCCGCACCGGCCTCCGGACCCGGCCGGAGCCCGGCCCGGACCAGACCGCCCACGCCAGCGCCACCCCTCCCGCGCCGAACGCAGCCGCCTCCGGCACCCCGAGCACCAGCAGCGCACCCGCGACCAGCAGCGCCGCCAGGCCCGCCGCGACCACCAGCACCACCGAGCCGACCGAGCCGCCGAGCACGTGCCAGGGGTAGCCGAGCACCGTGAGCACCGGGTCGTACCAGCGGCGCCGCCCACGCCGCAGCCGGCGCATCCAGGCCGCCTCGGCCGTCCGCGACTGCCCGCGCACGAGCAGCACCACCACCCCGACCACGACCAGGCAGGCCGCTGGCGCCGCAGCGAAGCCGGCCGCCACGGAGGTGAACAGGCCGGCCAGGGTGAACCGGCGGCGCAGCACGGCTCCGCTGGACGCCGGCACCCGGTGCTGCTGCTGACCGGGCTGCTGCCACCCCGGCTGCGGACCGGCCGACGGCGCGGCCGATGGGGGCACCGGGGAGCCCCGGCCGGGGCCGAACGACCGGACCGGCGGTGCCGGCCGCGGCGCCGACCAGCCCGGCGGGGCCGACGGTGGCCACGGGCGCGGCGTCGTGGCGGAGGGCGCAGGTGGAAGGGCGGTGCGAGCCGATGCTCTGCTCTCAACGGGTGCCGGCCGCGCCACGGTGTACGGCGTGGTCACCGGTGGGAAGACCGTGGTCGGCCGGGCGTCCTCCTGCCGGCCGGCGCCGTCGCCCGGCGCCACCTGGGTGGCCGCGCCGGCCAGGTCCGCGGCCATGGCGACCTGCCAGGGCGCGGTCGGCGGCACCTCGGCGACGCCCGGTTGGCCGCCGACCCGGTGCGACGCCCCTCCCGAGGAGAGGGCGGCCAACGCCGCAAGGGCCTCGGTCGTGGTCGGCCGCTCCAGCGGCTCGTGCGCGAGGCAGTCGGCGAGCAGCGGGCGCAGGGAGGCGGGCACCCCTGCGAGCCGCGGGAGGCCGCTGCGCAGCCGGTCGAGGATCGCCATCGGGTGACCGCTGCCGTACGGCGACGCGCCGGTGGCGGCGTACACCAGCGTGGCCGCCCACGCGTGCACGTCCGCGGCGGTCGAGGCGTCGTCGCCCCAGACCACCTCGGGGGCGAGGTAGCCCGGGGTCCCCAGCAGCCAGCCCGCGGCGGTCATCCGCGGGTCCTCGGCGAGGCGGGCCAGCCCGAAGTCGATCAGCACCGGGGACCGGCCCTCGAGCAGCACGTTCGAGGGCTTGACGTCGCGGTGCAGAACGTCGGCCGCATGGACGTCGCGCACCGCGCAGAGCAGCACCCGGCCGACGTGCCGCAGGTCGTCCTCGGCCAACGGTCCGGCCACCCGTACCTGCTGGTGCAGCGAGATGCCGGGGACGTAGCGCGTGACGACGTACGGCATGACCCCCCACGGGTCCGCGTCGAGCACCTCCGCGACGTGCGGGGACCTGACCTTCCCCAGCGACGCCACCTCGCGCGACAGCCGCCGGCGGCCCTCCTCGTCGCCCACCACCTGCGGCCGCAGCAGCTTCAGCGCCACCCGGCCGCCGTCGGCGCGCTGGGCCAGGTAGACCACGCCCATGCCGCCCTCGCCGATCCGCGCCAGCAGCGCATAGCCGCCCACGCGGCCCAGGGAGCCGTCCGGACCGGACGCCGCGCTGTCGCGGCCGGGCGGACCGGAGGGCCGGGCGGTGCTCACCCCGACACGGTAGCCGCAGAGAGGGTGCCGTCGGACGCGCCACGTGGGCCGCGGGAGCGCGCCCGCCAGGGGTCAGGCCTGCCCGAGCCGCGCCGCTCCGACGACCCACGACCACATGCGCTGCAGGTCGGCGTCGGCCTGCCGGGTGCGGCGGAGCAGGTGCGCGGGACGCGCCCGTCGGTCGTGCCATAGCTCGCCCGAGGCGACCGGCGGCTCCGCCGCCACCAGCCACACGGTGGTGTCCGCCCCGCCCTCCGCGTCGCGCAGCACCGGCCCGGTGAGCCGGGCGAACCGCGGCAGCGACTCGGTGATCCCCGGCGTGGCGGCCCAGCCGGGGTGGCTGGCCGCGAGCACCAGGTCCGGCCAGCGCCGGGCGAGCAGAGGCAGGAGAGCGACCTGCGTGCGCTTGCTGCGTGCGTAGGCCGTGGCCGGCCGGTAGTCAGCGCGGAGGTACTCGGGGTCGTCGGCGGGCAGCCCGTGCGCGTACATGCCGCCGGAGGTCACCAGGACGACGCGAGCCGCGGGGACCAGGACCGGCCGTATCCGCTCGGTGAGCAGCAGCGGTCCGAGCACGTGGGTGGCCATGGACAGCTCGTGCCCCTGCGCCGACTCGGTGCGCTCGGAGGGCATCACGCCGGCGTTGTGCACCAGCCCGGCCAGCCGCTCGCCCGTGCGGGTGAGGCCCTCGGCCAGCTCCGTCGCACACCTGGACACGTCGTCGAGGTCGCTCAGGTCGCACCGCCACACGACCACGTCGGCGCCCGGCTGCGCCGCGACGGTGCCGCGCAGCGCCCGCGCGCCGGACCGCTCGGACCGGGCCAGCACGTGCACCCGGGCGCCGAGGCGGGCCAGACCGGCTGCCGTGGCCAGGCCCAGGCCACCGGCCGCACCGGTGACCAGCACCGACCGGCCGGCCAGCGCGTCGGGCCGCGGGTCCGCCGGCCAGCCCGGAAGGGACCGCCTGGCGGCCAGCCCGAGCCGGGTGTAGCCGACCACGACCGTGCGGTCGAGCGCCCGGTCGACCAGCAGGGCCGCCTGCTCGGGGAACCGGGGCACGGGCGGGGTCAGAGCACCCGGTGCAGCCAGCCGAAGGTGTCCTCGGCCCGGCCGTACTGGATGTCGACCAGCGCCTGGCGGATCTCGTGGGCGACCGGGCCGATCTCGTCGCCGGTGCTGACGGTGCCGCCGCTCCATCCGAGCGTGCCGACCGGGGTGACCACGGCGGCGGTCCCGCAGGCGAAGACCTCCCGGATCCGTCCGGACTCCACGCCGCTGCGCCACTCGTGGATGGAGAACCGGCGCTCCTCGACGGGGTGCCCGAGCTTGCCGCACACCTCCAGGATCGAGTCCCGGGTCACCCCCTCCAGGATCGTGCCGGTCAGCGACGGGGTGACGACGACGCCGTCGTCGTGGACGAAGTACAGGTTCATGCCGCCGAGCTCCTCGACCCAGGTGTGCTCGAAGGCGTCGAGGAAGACCACCTGGTCATAGCCCTGCTCGATCGCCTCGGCCTGCGCCACCAGCGACGAGGCGTAGTTCCCGCCGGTCTTCGCCGCGCCCATGCCGCCGGCCGCGGCACGGGAGTAGGTCTCGCTCACCAGGATCGAGACCGGCTTGACCCCGCCGGGGAAGTACGCACCCGCCGGCGAGGCGATCACGGCGTAGGTGACCTGCTTGGCGGGCCGCACCCCGAGGAAGGTCTCCGAGGCGAACATGAACGGGCGCAGGTAGAGGCTCTTCTCCCCGGCGGGATCCGGGACCCAGGCCTGGTCGACCCGGACCAGCGCGTCCACGGAGGCCACGAAGTCCTCCACGGGCAGCTCCGGCAGTGCCAGCCGCCGGCTGGACCGCTGCATCCGGCCGGCGTTGGACTCGGGGCGGAACGTCCACACCGAGCCGTCCGCGTGCCGGTAGGCCTTGAGCCCCTCGAAAATCTCCTGCGCGTAGTGCAGCACGGCGGTCGCCGGATGGAGGGACAGCGGCGCCAGGGCGGTCACCCGAGCGTCGTGCCAGCCCGCGTCGGGGGTCCACTCCGCGAGGAACATGTGGTCGGTGAAGTGCAGCCCGAATCCGGGGTCGGCGAGGATCTCCGCGAGCCGCTCCGGGCCGGTCCGGTCCTCTCGCGGGGTGATGCTGATGTCCAGGGAAGGCATGGGGAGCACGCTACCTGTCGGTCCGGCGCCGGTCTGCGGCACACGGTGCAGACGCTGGTCGAGGAGCCGTAGCGCCGGCGGAGGCGTCCCGACTCGGGCTGAGGAGCGAGCCTGCGAGCGTCACGACGCCAACCAGCGGGGCACCACGGCACAGTCCCAGCCCGAGGTCCCGGTGGTTTCGAGACGCTCGCCTAGCGGCTCGCTCCTCAACCACCGGTGGCGGGGTCGGCTCAGCCGGCGACGCGAGCTGCGACGGCGTCGCCCACCGCCGACGTACGCCGCGGCGACCCGTCCCGTGCCGCGAGGTCGGCCACGACGGCGTCCTCGACCCGGCGGGCGGCGTCGCCGAGGCCAAGGTGGTCGAGCATCAGCGCCACCGACAGGATCGCCGCGGTCGGGTCGGCCTTCTGCTGGCCGGCGATGTCGGGCGCGGACCCGTGCACGGGCTCGAACATGCTCGGGGTCGTGCGGTCGGGGTTGATGTTGCCGCTCGCGGCCAGGCCGATCCCGCCGGTGACGGCGGCGGCGAGGTCGGTGATGATGTCTCCGAACAGGTTGTCGGTGACCACGACGTCGAACCGCGCGGGCTCGGTGGCGAGGAAGATGGTCGCCGCGTCGACGTGGAGGTAGTCCACCGACACCGCGGGGAACTCCCCGGCGACCTCTGAGACGACGCGGGACCAGACGGCGCCGGCGTGCACCAAGACGTTGGTCTTGTGCACCAGGGTCAGCCTGCGGCGCGGTCGGCGCGCGGCCCTGGCGAACGCGTCCCGCACGACCCGCTCCACGCCGAAGGCGGTGTTCACCGAGACCTCGGTGGCGATCTCCTGTGCGGTGCCCACCCGGACCGCCCCGCCGGTGCCGGTGTAGGGGCCCTCGGTGCCTTCGCGGACCACGACGAAGTCGACGTCGCCCGGGTCGGCGAGCGGCGTGGGGACGCCGGGGAAGGTCCGCGACGGGCGCAGGTTGACGTAGTGGTCGAGCTCGAAGCGCAGCCGCAGCAGCAGCCCCCGCTCCAGGATCCCCGGCGGCAGGTTCGGGTCTCCGGGCCGGCCGCCGACCGCGCCGAGCAGGACCGCGTCGTGGGCGGCGATCTCGGCGAGCACGGAGTCGGGGAGCACCTCGCCGGTCGCAAGGTACCGCTCGGCTCCCAGGTCGTAGCGGGTCGGCTCGAACTTCGCCCCGGTCGGCGCCGCGTCGAGGACCTTGAGCGCCTCGGCGACCACCTCGGGGCCGATCCCGTCGCCGGGGATCACCGCGAGTCGGTGGGTCTGGGTCATGCCCGACAACCTAGTGCCGGACCGCCCGGCGGGCGTCAGCCCGGCGAGCGCTCGCGGTCCTAGTTGTCGTCGGGACGCTCGCCGCCGTTGTCTCGCAGGTCGAGGCCGGCCTGGACCGAGGCGAGGGCCGGCTGCCGGGGGTCACCCGGGTCGTCGGGCTCTTTCGTCTCGCGGTGCCGGGCGGGTCCCCAGTCGGGGTACAGGTCGTACATCGTGGTGTCACTTTCGCGGTTGTCAGCGGGAGTGGTGCGAGCGTTGGGCCGGCGGGGTGACCGCGTGGCCGGTCCGGCCCACGAGGGTGGGGGCCGCTCCGCTGGGGTCCGCGGTGGTGACCGGTGCGACGTCGTACGAGGGGAGGACGCCGGATGTGCCGTCCTCGCTCGCCAGCGGAGGTCTTCGTAAGGCCGGACGACGCCAGACTCCGCGGCGAGGGGGCCTTACTGAGAGGCCTCGCCGCGGCAGTCGATGAGTACGAGGACCGTCCGCATGGTGCGACCACCGTAACCGCAGATCCCTGCCCGCAAACGGGTTCCTCTCCCGACGTCTCACGTGCCGAGACGTCGTTCCGCAGACCGGCCGGCGCCCGCACCGGTGGGAGACTCCCCCCATGAGCGCCCCACCGGACCTGCCGGCGGTCGTGTCGCGCGCCTTCGACGTCTCCCGTCGGCATGGCTACGCCGCCTTCTGCCGCAACGAGACCGGCCGGTTGCTGGCCGCCCTGGCCGCCACCCGGGAGGGCACCCTGGCGGAGTTCGGCACCGGCACCGGGGTAGGGACGGCCTGGCTTCGCAGCGGGGTCCGGGGCGACGCGCGCATCCTCACCGCCGAGCTGGACCCCAAGCTGGCCGGTGCGGCCGCCGAGATCTTCAGCGACGACCCGCAGGTGCAGGTGGTCGCGGCCGACTGGTCGACGCTGCGCGACCAGGGGCCGTTCTCGCTGCTCTTCCTCGACGCCCGCGACCGGGCCGAGAGCGGCGCCGACTCCGTCGTCGACCTCGTCGAGCCGGGCGGGGTCGTGGTGCTCGACGACCTGACCCCGTGCGAGTCCTGGCCACCGGTGGCCGCGGGACGCGTCGACGTGCTGCGCGAGCACTGGCTGACCGACCGGCGGTTCACCACGGCCGAGGTCATGGTCGCCTCCGACACCAGCGTCCTCATCGCCACGAAGCGATGACCCCACGTGTCGACACCTGTGACGACCCCTGTGACGACGCCGGCGCGCCGACCCCGGCGTGACGACCGCGAGGGGTGCCGGGGCGACCGGGGTCTGGCAGGCTCGGCCGGGTGAGCCACAACATCGGCGTTTCCGGCCCGAAACACTGACGTGACAGCGCGCTCATATCCTCCCGGCATGACCGAGCCGGGAGCCGACGACGTGTTCGCCGGCTACGACCAGGCGCCGGGGTTGGCCTACGACGAGATGTTCGACGGCGACGCCGTGCGACAGGAGTACGCCGCGCTGCGCGAGGTGTTCGTCAAGCTCCCGAAGCAGGAGGTCCTGGCCCGCGCGGAGTCGCTGGCGGCGTCGTACCTGGACCAGGGGGTCACCTTCGGCGTCGGGGGCGAGGAGCGCCCGTTCCCGCTCGACATCGTGCCGAGGCTGATCGGCGGGCGGCAGTGGCGGGTGGTCGAGGCCGGCGTCCGGCAGCGGGTGCTGGCCCTGGAGCGGTTCCTCGACGACGTGTACGGGCCGGCCCGCTGCCTGTCCGACGGCGTGCTTCCGCGGGGCGTGGTGGTCACCTCGCCGCACTTCCACCGGGTGGTGGCCGGGCTCACCCCACCCAACGGCGTCCGGGTGCACGTGGCGGGGATCGACCTGGTCCGCGACGCGGACGGCGCGTTCCGGGTGCTGGAGGACAACGTCCGGGTGCCGTCGGGGGTCTCCTACGTGATGACCAACCGGCGGGCGATGTCCTCGGCTCTCCCGGAGGCGTTCGCCGACCACCACATCGAGCCCGTCGGGTCCTACCCGAGCCGGCTGCTGGCGGCGCTGCGAGCCGCCGCGCCGCGCGGCGCCGGCGACCCGACCGTCGTCGTCCTCACCCCGGGCGTCTACAACTCCGCCTACTTCGAGCACGCCCTGCTGGCCCGCACCATGGGCATCGAGCTGGTGGAGGGCCGCGACCTGGTCTGTCGCGCCGGCCGGGTCTCGATGCGCACTACTAGCGGCCTGCAGCCGGTGCACGTGATCTACCGGCGGATCGACGACGAGTTCCTCGACCCGGTGCACTTCCGGGCCGACTCGATGCTCGGCGTACCGGGCCTGATCAACGCCGCCCGAGCCGGGCACGTCACCATCGCCAACGCGGTCGGCAACGGCGTGGCCGACGACAAGCTGCTCTACACCTACCTGCCCGACCTGATCCGCTACTACCTGGCCGAGGAGCCGATCCTGCGCAACGTCGACACCTGGCGGGTCGGCGACGCCGATGCCCGCGAGGAGGTGCTCGACCGGCTGGGGGAGCTGGTGCTCAAGCCCGTCGACGGCTCGGGCGGCAAGGGCATCGTCATCGGCCCGGCGGCCACCCGGGCCGAGCTGGCCGCGCTCCGGCGGAAGGTCGTGGCCGATCCGCGGGCCTGGGTCGCACAGCCCGTCGTCGCGCTCTCCACGGTGCCGACGCTGATCGACCAGGGGGTCCACCCCCGGCACGTCGACCTGCGGCCGTTCGCGGTCAACGACGGCAACGACGTCTTCGTGCTGCCCGGCGGACTGACCCGGGTCGCCCTGCCGGAGGGCGAGCTGATCGTCAACAGCAGCCGCGGCGGCGGGTCCAAGGACACCTGGGTGGTGACCGACCCGAAGGACGGCGCGCTGCCCGCGCCGGTGGCGCCGGAGCCGGCCCGCACCAGGCCGGGCCGCCCCTTCGACGCGGCACCCGACGACGTCGAGGTCCACGGCACCGCCCAACAGCAGCAGCAGCAGTGAGGAGGCCGCCGTGCTGAGCCGCATCGCCGAGTCGCTGTTCTGGATCGGCCGGTACGTCGAGCGGGCCGACGTGACCGCCCGGATCCTCGAGGTGCACACCCAGCTGCTGGTCGAGGACCCGTTCGTCGCCGAGGAGCCGTCGTGCCGGCTGCTGCTCGGCATCATGGGCGTCGAGCACGACGGGCCCCTGGACCAGCGCGAGCTGCTGCGGCTGCTGGTCTACGACCCCGGCAGCGAGGCGTCCGTCGTCGCGACGGTGGCCGCCGCCAGGGAGGCGGCCCGCCGGGCCCGCGAGACGCTGTCCACGGAGATGTGGGCGGCGATCAACAAGACCTGGCGGGCCATCCCGAGCGGTCGGGTGCGCTCGATGCGCTCCGACGCCGCCTTCGGGTGGGTGCGGGAGCGGGCCGCCGTGGTCGCCGGCATCGCCGACTCGACCATGTCGCGCGACGAGGGCTGGCTGTTCCTGGTGCTGGGTCGCAGTATCGAGCGGGCGGACATGACCGCGCGGCTGCTCACCACGACGGCGCTGGCCGGCGGGCCGGCGAGCGGGTGGCCCACGGCGCTGCGGGCCTGTGGCGCCCACGAGGCGTTCCTGCGCACCTACCGCGGCATCGAGGCGGACCGCGAGGCCGCGGAGTTCCTGCTCCTGGACCGGCTCTTCCCCCGGTCGGTCGTGGCTGCGCTGACCACGGCCGAGCAGTGCCTGGAGGAGCTGGAGTCCTCGGGCCAGCGGGCCGGGTTCGGCGACGAGGCCCAGCGGCTGCTCGGCATGGCCCGGGCGAACCTGGAGTACCGCCCCCTCGGGGACGTGCTGAGCCGGCTGCCGGAGGAGATGGAGCGGCTGCAGGTCACCTGCAGCGGGGCGGCGGCCGCCGTCGCCGAGAGGTACTTCGTGACCGTCGACGCGATGAGCTGGGTGGGCGGGGGGGTCAGGTGAGCATGCAGCTGCAGGTCACCCACACCACGGGCTACGAGTACGACGGGCCGGTCGGCACGTCGTACAACGAGGCCCGGATGACCCCGGTGACCTCGCCCGGGCAGCTCGTGCTGACCAGCCGGCTCGACGTCTCACCGGTGCCGTGGAGCTTCCGCTACCGCGACTACTGGGGGGCCCTGGTCACCGCCTTCGAGGTCGCCGAAGTGCACGCCGAGCTGCTGGTCACCGCGACGTCCACGGTGCAGGTGGACCGGCACCCGCCGGCCCCCCACGACCTGTCCTGGGACGACGTCCGCGGCCCCCAGGTGGTCGACCGGCTCTGCGAGTACCTGGCCCTGCCGCCACGCGTGCTGCCCCCCACCGGGCTCGCCGGGCGGCTGGGACCCCTGCTCGCCGAGGCGGCCGGCCCCGGCGACTTCGCCCGGGCGGCCTGCCACCTGGTCCACTCGGAGGTGGAGTACGTCGTCGGGTCGAGCGAGGTGCACAGCACCGCCGCCGAGGCGTGGGACGCCCGCGCCGGGGTGTGCCAGGACATCGCCCACCTGTGCATCGGCACCCTGCGCACCGCCGGGGTCCCCGCGCGCTACGTCTCCGGTTACCTGCACCCTTCCACCGACCCGGTCGTTGGGGAGCCGGTCACCGGCGAGTCGCACGCGTGGGTCGAGTGGTGGGACGGCGACTGGGTGGGCTTCGACCCGACCAACGAGGTGACCCCCGACGACCGCTACGTCACCCTCGCCTCCGGCCGCGACTACGCCGACGTGGCTCCGCTGACCGGCATCTACTCCGGGGGCGCGGCGTCCTCGATGTTCGTCAACGTCTCGGTGACCCGGGTCGGATAGCCGTCGGTCGTTCCGCGCCCGGGTCGGCCCGGTTGTGGCCGATCCCGACACCGATTGCCGCTTGTGGCCGATGCCGACAGCGCCGTACGGCGTGTCGTCGCAGGCTCGGGCCACAACGCCGGCGACCGGCGTGGGCTCAGTCGCTGAGGTCGACCGCCCGGACCCAGGCGGCGTCGATCGCGTGGTGGATCTCCTCGAGCACGCCGGGCGGGATCGCGGAGTCCACCGACAGGGCCACCAGCGCGTTGCCGCCCTTCTGGTCGCGCGAGACCTGCATGCCGGCGATGTTGACCGCGGCCCCGCCCAGGATCTGCCCGACCGTGCCGACCATCCCGGGCCGGTCCTCGTAGGCGAGGAAGGCGAGGTGCTCGGTGGGCTCGATGTCGACGGGGTAGCCGTCCACCTCCACCAACCGCTCGCGCTGGCTGATCCCGATGAGCGTGCCGCTGACCGAGACCTGGCTGCCGTCGGCCAGCGTGCCGCGCAGGGTGATCAGGTTGCGGTGGTCCGGGCTCTCGGCCTCGGTGACCAGGCGCACCGCGACGCCGCGCTCGGCCGCGAGCAGCGGGGCGTTGACGTAGGAGACCTGCTCCTCGACGACGTCGGCGAACACGCCCTTCAGCGCCGCGAGCTCGAGCACCTTCACGTCGTACTCGGTGATCTCGCCGCGAACCTCCACGTCGAGCTGCGTCGCCGCCTCGGCGGCGAGCGCGGTGAAGATCCGCCCGAGCTTCTCGGTGAGCGGGATGCCCGGCCGCACGTCCTCCGCGATCACGCCGCCCTGGACGTTCACGGCGTCCGGCACCAGCTCGCCGGCCAGCGCGAGCCGGACGGACCGGGCGACGGCGAGGCCGGCCTTCTCCTGTGCCTCGTCGGTGGAGGCGCCGAGATGAGGGGTCGCCACGACGCTCTCCAGCTCGAACAGCGGGCTGTCCGTGCAGGGCTCGGAGGCGAACACGTCCAGGCCGGCGGCGGCGACCCGGCCCTCCTTCAACGCGGCGTACAGGGCGTTCTCGTCGACGATGCCGCCGCGGGCGGCGTTGACCAGCACGAGCGAGGGCTTGACCTTGGCCAGCTGCTCCGCGCCGATCAGGCCCAGCGTCTCCTGGGTCTTCGGCAGGTGGACCGACATGAAGTCGGACTCGGCCAGCAGCTCGTCGAGACCGACCAGCCGCACCCCCATCTGCGCCGCGCGCCCGGCCTGGACGTACGGGTCGAAGGCGACGACCCGCATGCCGAACGCATTGAGCCGCTGCGCGACCAGCACCCCGATGCGGCCGAGCCCGACGATGCCGACGGTCTTCTCGTACAGCTCCACGCCGGTGTACCTGCTGCGCTTCCACTCACCGCCCCTGAGCGCCGCGTTCGCCGGGGCGATGTGCCGCGCAGCGGCGAGCATGAGCGCGACGGCGAGCTCCGCCGCGGACACGATGTTGGACGTCGGGGCGTTGACCACCATCACGCCCGCCTGCGTGGCCGCCTTCACGTCGACGTTGTCCAGCCCGACGCCGGCACGGGCCACCACCTTGAGCCGGGTCGCGGCGGCCAGCACCTCGGCGTCCACCCTGGTCGCCGACCGCACCAGGACGGCGTCCACGTCGGTGACCGCCGACAGCAGCGCCGAACGGTCGGCGCCGTCGCACCGGCGGATCTCGAAGTCCGGTCCGAGCGCGTCCACGGTGGCGGGGCTGAGCTCTTCGGCGATGAGTACGACGGGCTTGCCCACGGGAGGTCCTCACGTGATCGAGGTCGGCTGGGTCGGCGCCCACCACCCACCGGCGTGGACCCCCTGCGCACGACGCTGTGCCCGACGGGCCACTGTACCCGACCTCGCCCCGCCGACCCGGCGCAACCTCGCTCCCCGAGGACGCCCACCCGGCAGAGGATGGGCCGGCTCGACCCCCCACCCAGCACAAGACCCGCCGACTCGACCCGCCCACCTGACGGAAGACGCGCCGGCTCGACCGCCCACCGGCCGGAAGACGCGCCGACTCGACCGCCCATCCCGCAGAAGACGCGCCGGCTCGACCCCCCATCCGGCAGAAGGTGCGCCGGCTCGGCGGTCGGGTCCGGGGGAAAGGCTCAGTCGCGGGCGGCGGTGCCTTCGACGTAGTCGGAGTCGTGGGACTTGACCCACGACATCAGCTTGCGCAGCTCGCGCCCGGTCTCCTCGATGGGGTGCTGCTCGCCCTTGGTGCGTAGCGCCTTGAACTCCGGGCCACCGGCGTCCTGGTCGGCGATGAACCGCGCGGCGAACGTCCCGTCCTGGATGTCGCGCAGCACCGCCTGCATGTTCGCCTTGACGTGCGCGTCGATCACCCGTGGGCCGGAGACGTAGTCGCCGTACTCGGCGGTGTCGGACACCGACCAGCGCTGCTTGGCGATCCCGCCCTCGTACATCAGGTCGACGATCAGCTTCAGCTCGTGCAGGCACTCGAAGTAGGCGACCTCGGGCTGGTAGCCGGCCTCGACCAGGGTCTCGAAGCCGTACATGACCAGCTGCGAGGCGCCGCCGCAGAGCACCGCCTGCTCCCCGAACAGGTCGGTCTCGGTCTCCTCTGTGAACGTCGTCTTGATGCCGCCGGCGCGCAGGCCGCCGATCCCCTTGGCGTAGGACATGGTGAGGTCCCAGGCCTTGCCGGTGGCGTCGACCTCCACGGCGAGCAGCACCGGCACGCCGCGGCCCTCGGAGAACTCCCGCCGCACCAGGTGGCCCGGCCCCTTCGGCGCGACCATGCACACGTCGACGCCGGCGGGCGGCTCGATGTAGCCGTACCGGATGTTGAACCCGTGCCCGAAGAACAGCGCGTCGCCCTCGACCAGGTTCGGCGCGACCGCCTCGGCGTACAGGCCGCGCTGGGCAGGGTCGGGCGCGAGGATGACGACGACGTCGGCCTCCTCGCAGGCCTCTGCGGGGGTGAGCACCCGGAGGCCCTCGGCCTCGGCCTTCGCGCGGCTCTTGGAGGTCTCCGGCAGGCCGACCCGGACGTCCACCCCGGAGTCGCGCAGCGACAGCGCGTGGGCGTGCCCCTGGCTGCCGTAGCCGAGCACCGCCACGTGGCGGCCCTGGATCACCGCCAGGTCGGCGTCGTCGTCGTAGAACATCTCAGCCACTGCGCGCTCCTTCTGCTCTTCTCCATCAGGGGTACGGCGAGGGTACGACGGGCCGGGCGAGGCTCAGCGCGCAGCGGGGACGGGGACGGCCACGGGCCGCAGCGTGCGGTCGGTGATCGAGCGGGACCCCCGGCCGATCGCCACCATGCCGGACTGCACCAGCTCGCGGACCCCGTAGGGCTCCACCATGCGCAGGAAGTTCTCGATCTTGCCCTCGTTGCCGACGATCTGGACGGTCAGCGCGTCGGTGGCCACGTCGACCACCTTGGCCCGGAACAGCTGGACGATCTCCAGGACCTGCCCGCGGGTCTCGGCGTCCGCCTTGACCTTGACCATGAGCAGCTCGCGCTGCAGCGACTGGGCGGGGTCGAGCTCGACGATCTTGATCACCTCGACCAGCTTGTTGAGCTGCTTGGTGACCTGCTCGAGGGGCGACCCCTCCACCGAGACCACGATGGTCATCCGGGAGACGTCGGGGTGCTCGGTCGGGCCGACGGCCAGGCTGTCGATGTTGAAGCCGCGGCGGCTGAACAGGCCGGCGATCCGGGCCAGCACGCCGGGCTTGTCCTCGACCAGCACGGACAGGGTGTGGGTGGTCATGCGGAGGGTTCCTTCACAGCTCGTCCCCGTCGAACACCGGGGCCAGGTTGCGGGCGAACTTGATGTCGTCGTTGCTGGTGCCGGCCGCCACCATCGGCCACACCATCGCGTCCCGGTGCACCCGGAAGTCGACCACCACCGGGACGTCGTCGATCTCCATCGCCTTGGTGATGGTCGCGTCGACGTCGTCCGGCGACTCGCACGACAGCCCGACGCAGCCGTACGCGTCGGCCAGCTTGACGAAGTCGGGGATGCGCCGGTGGGTCTCCCGCTGCAGGTCGGTGTTGGAGTACCGCTCGGAGTAGAACAGGGTCTGCCACTGCCGCACCATGCCCAGCGCCTCGTTGTTGATCACCGCGACCTTGATGTTGATGCCCTCCATCGCGCAGGTGGCCAGCTCCTGGTTGGTCATCTGGAAGCACCCGTCGCCGTCCACCGCCCAGACCGTGGCGTCGGGCCGGCCGACCTTGGCGCCCATGGCGGCCGGCACGGCGAACCCCATCGTGCCGAGGCCGCCGGAGTTGATCCAGGTGCGAGGGTGCTCGAAGGAGATGAAGTGGGTGGCCCACATCTGGTGCTGGCCGACCCCGGCGACGTACACCGCCTCGGGACCGGCGATCCGGCCCAGCCGCTCGAGCACGTACTGCGGCGACAGGGACCCGTCGGCCGGCGCCTCGTAGCCGAGCGGGTACTTCCGCTTCACCCCGGCCAGGAAGGCGACCCAGCCCTCGTAGTCGCCCTGCTTGCCGGCGTCGGCCTCGGCCCGCAGCGCCCCCACCAGGTCGGCGATGACCTCCTTGCAGTCCCCCACGATCGGCACGTCGACCGCGCGGTTCTTGCCGATCTCGGCCGGGTCGATGTCGGCGTGGATGACCTTCGCGTGCGGCGCGAACGACGACAGGGCACCGGTGACCCGGTCGTCGAAGCGGGCGCCGAGGCTGATGATCAGGTCGCTGCGCTGCAGGGCGCCCACCGCGGCGACCGTCCCGTGCATGCCCGGCATGCCGAGGTGCTGGGGGTGCGTGTCCGGGAAGGCGCCGCGGGCCATCAGCGTGGTCACCACCGGGATGCCGGTGAGCTCGGCCAGCCGGCCCAGCTCCGCCGAGGCGTCGGCCCGGATCACCCCGCCACCGACGTACAGCACGGGCTTGCGTGACTCGGTGATCAGCCGAGCCGCCTCTCGGACCTGCTTGGCGTGCGGCTTTGTGACCGGGCGGTAGCCGGGAAGGTGCAGCTCCTCGGGCCAGGAGAACGTGGTGGGCGCCTGCATCGCGTCCTTCGACACGTCGACGAGCACCGGGCCCGGTCGGCCGGTGCTCGCCAGGTGGAACGCCTCGGCCACGGTGCGCGGGATCTCCGCCGGGTCGGTGACCAGGAAGTTGTGCTTGGTCACCGGCATCGTGATGCCGCGGATGTCGGCCTCCTGGAAGGCGTCGGTGCCGATCGAGCCGCTCGGCACCTGGCCGGTGACGGCCACGATCGGGACGGAGTCCATGTGCGCGTCGGCGATCGGGGTGACCAGGTTCGTGGCGCCCGGCCCGCTGGTGGCCATGCAGACCCCGACCCGGCCCGTCGCGGCGGCGTACCCCTCGGCGGCGTGTCCGGCGCCCTGCTCGTGCCTGACCAGGATGTGCCGGATCCGGGTGGAGTCGAAGAGGGGGTCGTACGCCGGCAGGATGGCCCCACCGGGAATGCCGAACACGTGCTCGACTCCTGCGGCCTCCAAGGACCGGATCAGGCTCTGCGCCCCGGTGACCTGCTCGCTCATCGTCGTCTTCCTGCCCTCGTCGCTCCCATGCTGCACCCATGAAAAAACCCCTCGGCCCGGAGGGCAAGCGAGGGGTGACGCGCGTGCGACCGCCTGGACGTCAGCTCGCGCGTCGCGAAGGTACCAGGATGCCGGCCTGCATGGGCTCACGCTCGCCGACCGGCCCGCCGCCCGTCAAGGCGGCCCATCCGGCGTCCCATCATGCAAGACGGGATGCCCGGCATGCGGCTGCCGGGTCACTGGTAGCTGACCAGGCGCACCCGGGGCCGGACCGCCAGCACCTCGGCAGGTCGCAGCACGGGCCGGTCCTCGTCGTAGAACAGCTTCAGGCCGAGGGTGAACCGCTCGGGTCGGACGACGTGGTGGTACGTCGCCAGCTTCTGCCGGCGCGTGCCGTAGCCGTCGACGTGCTGCACCATGGCCAGCCCGGGCCAGGACCTGACCCGGTCGAGGCCGGAGACCATGTCGCGGCGGAACTGGTGCACCAGGAACAGCTTCTGCGGCAGCCGCTCGCGGACGACGAGGCGGTGCAGCCAGCGCGCCGTCCGGTTGACCTCGCCCGCGCCCACCTGGCCGACGGTCCGGGCGGGCACCTGGCGAGGCCCCATCCGCCACTCGGGGTCCAGGGCGAGGCCGACCCATGGGTGCCGGACCGCCCACTGCCAGCGGCGCGCCACCGACAGGAAGTCGCTGCGCCCGGGCTGGATGTCGAGCACGACCAGGACGCGGTGCCGCTCGGCCGCGCGCAGCAGGGCGCGGACCCGGTCGCTGGCGATGTCGTGGGAGTAGTCGCCGTCGCCACCCGGGTGCGGGTCGGCGACCGTGACCACGGCCTCGTAGACCGGCTGCACGCGCAGGCCGGAGGCCGCGTAGGGCCGGGCCTGCGCGCGCAGGCGCCGGGTCATGCGGTCCAGGTCGCCCTCCCCGAGCACGCCCAGGGACCCCGTCCCCGGCGTGCCGTAGTAAGCCACCAGGAACCGGCCGTCGAACACCCTTCGGCCACCGCCGGGCAGCTCCCGGCGGCGCAGCGGACCCGCCTCGTCGCCGGCGCCCAGGCGGTCCAGGGATGCCGCGGCGCCGGGCACCCGGCCGGGCCGGCTTCCGGCGCCCAGCCCGGCCACCACCGCCGCCGCCACCACGGCCACGACCAACGCGGCGGCCGCCGCCAGGAACCACCTCTCCCAGCCGGCGGGGGCGGTCATGCAGGGTCGTAGTCGAACGCCGGCAGGCCGTCGATGCTGACCCGGTTCTTCTGCCGCCGGTAGTCGAGGATGCCCTGGGCGCCCTTGCGCTCGATGGCCGGGACCAGCAGGTCCCGCTCGCCGGCGTAGTCCATCAGCGGCAGCCCGTAGCCGCAGGTGTCCGCGACGCGCTGGACCTCCACGACGACCACGGCTCGTGCCGCCGGGGTGGCCGGGAACCGCCCGGACCACGCCGGCCACTCCTGGTCGTACGGCGTGATCACCCGGCCCGTGCCATGGAGCCTGAGGATCTTGGGGGCCCGGTCGAACGAGCAGAACATCACGGTGATCCGGCCGTTCTCGCGCAGGTGCGCGATCGTCTCCGCGCCGCTCGCGGTGATGTCCAGGTAGGCGACCGTGTGCTCGTCGACCACCTGGAGCGTGCCGTCGATGCCCTTCGGCGACAGGTTCACCCGTCCGCCGTCGCGAGGCGCCGTGGCGACGAAGAACACGTGCTGCGCCTCGATGAACTCCCGCAGCCGGGGCTCGATGCCCGGGTACTCCTGTCCCATCCGAAAGACGGTAGCCGAGGCTGGCGCAGGGTCGCCGCCGGACTCTCGCGGTCGAAGGCCGTCGGGTGCGCGACAACGCCGCTCGCGGCTCGTGGGCGGCACCCTGTGCTCGGCCTGGCTCAGCTCAGTCGAAGAGCTCCTCCACCGGCTCGAACCTGGCTGCGCAGGTGTTGTCGGTCAACGGCGGGGGGCAGGCCACCACGCTGGTCGGGTACACCGCGCGGTAGCGGTCGCCGTGGACCTCGTAGTCGACCGTCACGCTGGTCCGCCGGTCGAGCACCTCGTCGACCACGCGGTATCCCAGGATCAGCATGTAGCTCTCGTGCGGCTCCAGCACGGCGCCCTCCGCCGGGACCTGGAACCGGGCCGGCACCGCCTTGGGCGGGAAGCCCTTCATCTGCTGGTGGAAGTCGTTGGGTCGCCCTGGCAGCCCGATGCGGGCCCCCAGGTACTCCAGCGCCTGCTCCCCGCCCGTCACCCGCACCGACTTGACGGTGCTGGGCGCGGGTCCCTCGTTGACGATGATCTGCATTCCCTCGCTGAACACCGCGCCGGTGCGGGCCTCGTAGAACCAGATGTACCACCCGTCGTCCGCGAGCGGCCCGCCCTCGCGAACGCGATCCCCCACGACGCCGGTCCACCAGCCCACGATCAGCAGGCCCAGACTCGTCAGGGACGCAACCAGGAGTGCCCACAGCCATCGCCGCCCTCGAGCCCTCACGTCGATCAGTAGCCCAGCTGTCTCGCACAGCTGCGGTCGGTCAGGGGCGGTGGGCAGGCGACCAGCTCGACCTCCGACCGCTCCCTGTACCGGGTGCCGCCGACCTGGTACTCCACCGTCACGCTGCTCCGCCGGTCCAGCACCTCCGCGATCACGCGGTAGCCCAAGATGAGCATGTAGC
>JBIOUF010000209.1:0-4283 GCA_044866695.1 Nocardioidaceae bacterium
CTCGTGGGGACCATCCAGAACGACATCCTCAAGGAGTTCATGGTCCGCAACACCTACATCTACCCGCCGGCGCCGAGCATGCGGATCATCTCCGACATCTTCGCCTACACGGCCCAGCGGATGCCCAGGTTCAACTCGATCTCGATCTCCGGCTACCACATCCAGGAGGCGGGGGCGACCAACGACCTCGAGCTGGCCTACACGCTGGCCGACGGTGTCGAGTACATCCGGGCCGGGCTGGCCGCCGGGCTCGACATCGACGCCTTCGCGCCCCGGCTGTCGTTCTTCTGGGCGACCGGGACGAACTTCTTCATGGAGGTGGCCAAGCTGCGCGCCGCCCGCGCGCTGTGGGCGCGGCTGGTGTCGCAGTTCCAGCCGCAGGACCCGAGGTCGCTGTCGCTGCGCACGCACTGCCAGACCTCCGGCTGGTCGCTGACCGCGCAGGACGTCTACAACAACGTCGCCCGCACGTGCGTCGAGGCGATGGCGGCCACCCAGGGACACACCCAGTCCCTGCACACCAACGCCCTGGACGAGGCGATCGCCCTGCCCACGGACTTCTCGGCCCGGATCGCCCGCAACACCCAGCTGCTGCTGCAGCAGGAGAGCGGCACGACCGGCACGATCGACCTGTGGGGCGGGTCCTACTACGTCGAACGGCTCACCCACGACCTCGCCGAGCGCGCCTGGACGCACATCACCGAGGCCGAGGCCGCCGGTGGGATGGCCAGGGCGATCGAGGCCGGCATCCCCAAGATGCGCGTCGAGGAGGCGGCGGCCCGCACCCAGGCCCGCATCGACTCGGGCGCGCAGAAGGTGATCGGCGTGAACACCTACCGGGTGACAGACGACGAGCCGCTGGAGGTGCTCAGGGTCGACAACAAGGCGGTGCTGGAGGCGCAGCTGGCCAAGCTCGAGCGGCTGCGGGCGGAGCGGGACGAGGACGACGTACGCCGGACCCTGGCCGCGCTCACCGCCAGCGCCGAGCGCGGCCACGCTCCGGGCGGGTCCCTGGACGGCAACCTGCTCGCCCTGGCGGTGGACGCCGCGCGGGCGAAGGCGACCGTCGGCGAGATCAGCGACGCCCTGGAGAAGGTCTACGGCCGGCACCAGGCGGTGGTCCGTACCATCAGCGGGGTGTACCGCGCCGAGGCCGGCTCCAACCAGGCCGTCCGGAAGGTCCTGGAGGCGACCGAGCGGTTCGAGGCCGAGGAGGGCCG
Source organism: Nocardioidaceae bacterium (assembly GCA_044866695.1). Classification (GTDB taxonomy): domain Bacteria; phylum Actinomycetota; class Actinomycetes; order Propionibacteriales; family Nocardioidaceae; genus JBIOUF01. The sequence goes on from JBIOUF010000209.1 coordinate 1,221, forward strand.
CCGGCCGCGGATCCTGGTCGCCAAGATGGGCCAGGACGGACACGACCGCGGCCAGAAGGTGATCGTCAGCGCCTTCGCCGACATGGGGTTCGACGTCGACGTGGGGCCGCTGTTCTCCACTCCCGAGGAGGTCGCCCAGCAGGCGGTGGACAACGACGTCCACGTGGTCGGCGTCAACTCGCTGGCCGCCGGCCACCTGACCCTCGTGCCGCAGCTGCGGCGGGCCCTGGCCGAGCTCGGTCGCGAGGACATCATGGTCGTGGTCGGCGGGGTGATCCCGCCCGACGACGTCCCGACCCTGCTCGACATGGGCGCGGCGGCCGTCTTCCCCCCGGGCACGGTGATCGCCGACTCCGCGCTGGACCTGCTCGAGAAGCTCTCCGCCGGCCTGGCGCACTGAAGGCCGGCGATGCTGCCGGACCCGACGACCGCGGACGCGCCGCAGGCCCGCCCCGCGGGAGATGTCCCGGCCACCGAGGGGCGTCGGGGCGACGGGCGTCTGGCCGACGGGCGCGGGTGAGGCACCCGATGCCGAAGCCGGTCGACGTGGCGGCCCTGGTCGACGACATCCGCGCCGGACGCCGAGCGGCCGTGTCGCGCGCGATCACGCTCGTGGAGTCCTCCCATCCCGACCACCGCGCCGCCGCCAGGCGGCTGCTCACCGAGCTCGCCGAGGCGACGAGCGGGCCGGTGCTGGACCGGCCGCGGGTCGGGATCTCCGGCGTCCCCGGGGTCGGCAAGTCCACCTTCATCGAGTGCCTGGGCGGCCGCCTGACCCGGGCCGGGAAGCGGGTCGGCGTGCTGGCCGTGGACCCGTCGTCGGTGCGCACCGGCGGCTCGGTGCTCGGCGACAAGACCAGGATGCCCACCCTCGCGGCGGACCCGGCGGCGTTCATCCGCCCCTCGCCCAGCGCCGGCACGCTCGGGGGGGTCGCCCGGGCCACGTCCCAGGCCATGACCATCCTCGAGGCGGCCGGGTACGACGCCGTGCTGGTCGAGACCGTCGGCGTCGGCCAGTCGGAGGTGACCGTCGCCGGCATGGTGGACACCTTCGTCTACCTGACCCTGGCCCGCACCGGCGACCAGCTGCAGGGCATCAAGCGCGGCATCGTCGAGATCGCGGACGTGGTCGCGGTGAACAAGGCCGACGGCGACCGGGAGACCGAGGCCAGGACGGCCGCGCGGGACCTCGCCGGCGCGCTGCACTTCGTCTACCGGGGCAGCCGGGGCTGGGTGCCGCCGGTGCTCACCTGCTCGGCGCTGACCGGGGCGGGCGTCGACGAGGTCTGGGCGACGGTGGACAAGCACCGCGCGGCCCTCGGCGAGGACGGGCTGGCGGCGAAGCGTGCCGCCCAGCAGCTGGAGTTCACCTGGGCCCTGGTCCGCGACGAGCTCGACCAGCGGCTGCGCCGCTCCGCCGCGGTCGCGGCGGTGCGCGACCGGGTGCGCGACGACGTGCTCGCCGGCCGGCTCACCGCGCCCGCCGCGGCCGACGAGATCCTGGGCGCCTACGACCGGGAGTCCGGCCGAGGGGGGTGAGGCGGGGTCCTGCCCGCGGGGCCCCGAGGCCGCCAGTCGGCGACCTCGACGCCTCTCCGGGCCGACGTCGTCACGGCCGGAGGTTCAGCTCGCGCCGGTCGTCGGGAAGCCGGCGGGTGATGCCGCGGCGGTCGAGCAGGGCCAGCAGGGGAAGGGCGACCCGGCGGCTGGTGCCCAGCCGCTCGCGGGCCTGGCTGACCGTGAACGGCTGCGGCAGGCCGGCGAGGAGCCGGCCGGCCTGCTCGTCGGCCCCGGCCAGCAGGACCACCCCGCCGGACAGCCGGAGCAGCCGGCCGGCCCGCTCGGCCGCGGCGAGCTGCTTCGGGCCGAGGCCGAGCTCGGCCAACCGGTCGGTGGTCGGGGCGTCGTACGGACGGACGGCCAGCTGCTCCTCCAGCTCGGCAAGCGACCGCTCGACCGGCGCGGGCAGCCCGCCGGCGCGCCGCGGCGCCACCCGGCCGTCGGCGAGCCGGCAGGTCGCGGGCAGCAGGGCCGGGACCAGCGCCGCGTCGATGCCGAGCCGACCGGCGAGCGCAGGCACGGGCACGCCCGGGTCGAGCGGGTTCGCGGTGAGGTGACGGCGGACCTCGGCGTCGATGCGACCGGTCAACGCGGCCGCGCGCGTCCCGTCCACGAGCCAGTCGCCGACCCGCACCGCGTCGGCGGGCAACGGGGCGAGGGGCACCCCGATGCGGGCCAGCAGCCCGGCGCGCGCGATCCCGCGCCGCCGCAGCTCCGCGGCGAGGTCCGCGCGGCCGTCCTCCGCGCCGAGGGCCGAGGCCCGTTCCCGGGCGGCACCGCGGCGGCGCAGCGGCGGCGGCACCGGGTCCAGCACCGTCACCCCCCACAGCGCCCGGGTCCCGGGGTCGCGCAGGACCGCGCGGTCGCCCACCCGGAGCGGCAGCGGCCGATCCAGGGCGAGCCGAGCCAGGCCGGCCGCCAGGGGGCGGTGCCGGCAGGACACCGCCGCGGCGCCGACGTGGACCATGGGACGTTCGGGGACCGACGGGCCGCCCGGTCCGTGTGGCGCCGCTGCCGGACGGACCCGCACGTCCACCAGGTCGGTCAGCTCCCAGGCGGCCGGCGCCAGCAGCACGCCGCCACGGTCCACCTCGGCCACCGATGCGCCGGACAGGTTCAGCGCGCAGCGGGCCACCGCGGCCGCGCTCGCGACCCGACGCCCCAGCGACTGGACGGCGCGCACCCGGACCCGGGAGACGCCCGCGTGTCCGACCAGGTCCAGCTCGTCGCCGGCGGCCACGGCGCCGGACTGCAGCGTGCCGGTCACGACCGTGCCGGACCCCTTCACGCTGAACCTGCGGTCGACCCACATCCGGACGTCGCCGGGCACCTCGGCCGGCAGCCCGCGGACCATCTCGGCCAGGACCCGGCGCAGCACGTCCAGGCCCTCGCCGGTGCGGCCGCTGACCGGCACCGCGGGGGACCCCGCCAGCGAGGTCCGGTCGAGCTGCGCGCGGGCCCGCGCGACCGCCGGCGAGGGGTCGGCCAGGTCGGACCTGGTGA
>JBIOUF010000210.1:0-9894 GCA_044866695.1 Nocardioidaceae bacterium
CTCCCGAGCCGTGACGCGCCCAGGCTTCGTACGGCGACGCGCGCCGGTCAGTCCAGGCCGATCTTGGCGCACTCGTCCTCGATGCCGTCGCAGACCTGCTCCTGGGTGAGCGCCCCGGCGTCGATGACGTCCTGGACCTGGGCCTGGGTGATCACCTGCGCGGGCAGCAGCAGCGCCTGGAGGTCGTGGTCGGGGGCCTCCGGGTCCTCGAACGGGGCCAGGGTCAGGCCGGCGTCGGCGGGGTCCTTGCCGGCGATCAGCGCGATGGCCAGCTGGGAGGCCGCGTCGGCCTCGAGCTCGACGTTCTTGAAGACCGTCATGCTCTGCTTGCCGGTGACCACGTTCTGCATGCCCTCGACGGAGGCGTCCTGGCCGGTCAGCACGACGTGACCCTCCAGGCCCTGGTCCTTCAGCACGCCGATGACGGCGTTGGCGATGTCGTCGTTGGCGGCGACGACGCCGTCGACCTCACCGTTGGCCGCGGTGAGCGCCTGCTGGAAGGCGGGGGCGGCGTTCTCGACCAGCCAGCCCTTGACCGTCGCCTCCTGCTCGATGGTCAGGTCGCCGGAGTCGACCAGCGGGTCGAGGACCGAGTGGGCGCCCTTCTGGAACAGCACCGCGTTGTTGTCGACGTCGGTGCCGCCGTTCATCATGATGATCTTCGGCTTGTCCACCTTCTGGGCGTCCAGGCAGTCGACCAGCGTCTGGGCCTGCAGCTTGCCGACGTCCTCGTTGTCGAACGACACGTAGTACGGGGCGGAGCCGCCGAGGTTGACCCGGTCGTAGTCGATCACCTTGACGCCGGCGGCGCCCGCCTGCTTCTCGACGCCGGCGCCGGACGCGGCGTCGATGGAGTCGATGATCAGGACCTGCGCGCCCTCGCCGATCATGTTCTGGGCGATCGTGGCGAACTTGTTCTTGTCACCCTGGGCATTCTGGACGTTGGCGGTGATGCCGGCCGCCTTCAGCGACTTCTCCAGCAGCGGCTTGTCGTAGAGCGTGTAGCGGGTGGAGGAGGTGGTGTCGGGCAGGATCACCCCGACCTTGCCGCTCACCTTCTCCGTCTGGGTCGCGGGCTCGGGAGCCTCGGCGCCGCTGGTGGGCGGGTCGTCCAGGCTGCACGCCGCGCTGATGCCCTCCGTACTCCCGCCGCCGCCGTCACCACCGCCGTCGTCGTCGGAGCCGCAAGCGGCGAGCCCGGCGCCGCTGAGGAGCAGCACTGCCGTCAGGGCGGTCGTGCGGGTGAATGCTGACACGGATGTCCTCCTCGACAGGGGCCTCGCCCCATGACGCGGTCGTTGATCTGTTGATCGCCAGAAGTGTGCTGCATCACCCGCTAACGGTCAACACATGAAGCCGTTCCCCGGGGCGTGTCGTCTGTGGGACGCCAATCGTGATCAAGTCTTGACCGCTTCGTGACTATGCCCTCACAGTTCTTCCGTGGTCGCTGGGGAGGTCCGGACGCCCGGGTCGTCCGAGCGCCGCCCCGCCGTGCGTCGTCGGTCACCCGGGTCGACCGCCTCCCTCCGCCCGGCCAACCAGCGGCGCGTCCTGGACCTGCTCCGGGAGTCCGCCTCGGAGCACGAGTCGTGGACCCAGGCCGAGATCACCCGTGCCACCGGGCTGGCGTCCGGCACCGTCTCCAACATCGTCCGGGAGCTCGCCACGGCCGGCGTGGTCGACACGGAGCCGGGACGAGGCCGACGCGGCACCGTCGTGCGTCTCGCGCAGGCGGTCGGCCTCGTCGCCGGGATCGACTTCGGCCACACCCATGTGTCGGCGGCCGTCGCCGACCTCGGCGGTCGGATCCTCACCGAGACCCGCGAGCCGCTCGACGCCGACAGCCCTTACGACACGGGACTGACGCTCGCCGCCCGGCTGCTGGAGCAGCTGCTGCACCAGGTCGGCCGAGGGCGCACCGAGCTCCGGTCGGTCGGGATCGGCCTGCCGGCGCCGATCACCGACGACGTGGTGCGAACCTCCGCCATTCTTCCCGGCTGGGTGGGCGTCAACGCGGCGGTGACGGCGCGGGAGTGGTTCGACTGCCCGGTGTACGTCGACAACGACGCCAACCTCGGCGCGTTCGGAGAGCACCGGGCGGGCGTCGCGCGAGGCATCCGCGACGTCGTGTTCGTCAAGGTCTCCTCGGGGGTCGGCGCCGGGCTCGTCCTGAACGGGCGGATCTTCCACGGTGCTCGCGGGTCGGCCGGGGAGATCGGCCACCTCACGGTGGACGAGAGCGGCCCGCCGTGCCGCTGCGGGAGCCGCGGCTGCCTGGAGGTCTACGCCTCCACCGGCCCGACGCTGACGATGATGGCCGACCGGCTCCCGGGCGCGACGATCGACGACATCATCGGTGCCGCCCGTGGCGGCAACATGTCGGCCCGCCGCCAGCTGGAGGACGCCGCCCTCCACCTCGGCTGGGGCCTGGCCACGGTGGTCAACCTGCTGAACCCGGGCGTGGTCGTGGTCGGCGGCGAGATGGCGAAGGCCGGCGACCTGCTCCTCGACGCGGCCCGGCTGAGCTTCCGCCGTCACGTCCTCGCCGACGCGGCGGCCACCCCGATCGTCACCTCCGCGCTGGGTGAGCGGGCTTCGCTCGTGGGCGCCGTGCTGCAGGCGGCAGCCAAGACCGACATCCTCGCGCACCCACGTCCGTAGGTCAGGCCAGCACCCCACCACGGGCGAGGCTGAACCGGGTCACCGTGGTCGCGCCGAGGAGCTGGCGCAGCCGGTCGGTCGCCTCGACCACCGCCGGGTACGTCGCCGCGAGGGCGTCCGCAGCCGGCAGCGCCTCGAAGATCGGCGGCTCCGGGACGGGGTCGGGGGTCGGGTCGAGCTGGCGGGCGAGCCCCGCCACGACGCTGACGAAGTCCGTGCCGCTCAGCATCAGCGGGTTGCCCTGGTCGGCCAGGTCCAGGCTCAGCCGGCTGTGCCGACGCAGCGTCGCCGTGAGCTCGCGCAGCCACGCCGGCAGCTCGGGCAGCGAGATCGCGACGGGCAGCAGGACCAGCTCTCGCGGGACCAGGATCGTGCCCAGGCTGTCGGAGGCGCCCACCTGGACGGACCCGCGCTTGGCCAGGTCGATCTTGCGGCGGGGCCCGAGCTTGTGGCGTTCCGGCGCCGCGCCCGTCGCGGGCTCCGCGGGGGTGACCCACACGCGGGCGCCCGGCGCGGCGAGCACCTGGGCCTGGTCCAGCCTCGCCCAGCGGGCCTCGCCCACGCTCAGCCGACGGCTGGGGCGGCCGGTCGCCTCGTCGGGGCGCCCGGCGCCGCCCGCCGGATGGCTGCGCGCCCGCACCACCTCGGCGACGACGTAGGCCGGCAGGCCGGCCTCGAGCTCGGCCTTCGTCGCCGCGCGGACGCGCTTCGGGCGCGCGGTCACCCGAGCGGCCGGCCACGGCCGCTTCTCGCGGGTGACCGTGGACGCGGGCCCGGACCGGCCGGCGGCCTCGCCCCGGCCCCCGGTGGCGACGGCCGGACCAGGCTCCTCGGGCTCCTCGGGCCCCCCGGACAGGGAGATCACCGTGATGGGTCGCCCGTCGTGGTCCACGAGCGCCCGCCCGTCCATGCCCTGCGAGGAGATGCCCAGCAGCGACAGGACGGTGGGCGCGAAGTCGACCAGGTCGGCGGTGTCCAGGGTCACCCGACCCGCCGGCATGCCGGGCCCGCAGAAGACCATCGGGATCCGCGAGGTCGGGTAGGCGAACGAGCCGTGGGTCGACGGGCTGGAGGTGAAGCTGCGTCCCTCGGGCGCGAGCAGGACGACGTCGGGCATCGACCGGTGCTCGGTGGGGTTGAACCCCGCGACCCGGCGGGTGATCCCGAGCAGGTCGAAGATCCTGGGGGTGTTCAGCTGCTCGCGCAGCTTCCGCTCGTCGATCGGGTCGGACCCGTCGTCCAGGGCGACCGCGTCGATGTCGTCGGTCGAGACCGGGGGCGGGTCGAGCCGTGGCACGATGACCGCCCGGGCCGCCGGGCTGTTCACCAGCACCGGCTGGGCCTCCCCCCGGGCCAGGAACCGGTAGCGGCCCTCGACGAGCACCAGGGCGCCGTACGGTTCGGTGTTCATGGGGATCGACAGCAGGCGGCGCGCCAGGTCGAGGGTGTCGAGGCCGGAGCCGGCGCGCAGGTAGACGTAGAGGTTCATGGCCTCCGCCCAGGCCCGCGCCTGGTCCTCCAGCAGGTCGGCGTACAGCGACGACAACGACAGGTGGGCGGCCTGCGCGAGCTGGCGCACCTGGGCCGTCTCGGCAGCCCCGAAGCGGATGTTCATCAGCTCCTCGCGGACCAGCAGCACGTTGTCCGAGGACAGGTCCGGCGTCGAGGGCGGGTTGGTGATCGCCCGGTGGCCGTGGTCGGCGACGAAGGCGAAGATGGTGTTGGCGAAGGTGTCCGGGTCGGCCGCCCGCAGCGCGGTGACGAAGCGGGCCAGCCGGTGGTCGAACCACGCCAGGTAGGTCTCCTGCTGGCGCGGTCCGGCCTTGTGGCTGGACTCGTCGACCGAGGCCATGTAGAGCGCCATCAGGTCGGGAGCCCCGTCGGGGTGCGGCTCGCCCTGGACGCTCCAGCCGCGCGCGGGGACGCCGTCGCGATGGGTGAACGCCAGGCCCACGGACCGGGCGTAGTTCTGGTTCGGCGGGATCACCGACACCGTCGACGGCATGTACGCCAGGGCCACCTCGGCCTTCGCGAAGGTGCCGTGGTCGGCGACCTCGAGCTGGTCGAGGTCCTCGTCGGAGCAGATGTCCTTGACGCTGCGCAGCTCCACGGAGTCGTAGTGCCACCACTGGTCCTTGCCGTAGTGCTCCCACGGCTTCCGCGCGCCGTGGTAGAACGCGTGCACCGCGGTGCTGCGCTTGCCCGCGTCCTCGACCCGGTGGAACAGGGTGTCCACGCGGAGGTCTGAGTTCAGCCCCCGGTTGCGGTTGCGGCAGGCGTCCTCGCTGACCTGGTCGAACCCGCCCCAGATGTGGTCCCAGAACGCTCCGAACGAGCCCTCGGCGTCGGTGCAGTAGCCCTGCAGGGAGAGCGCGCGGGGCAGCCCGTCCCACTGGTGGTAGTCCCATTCCGGGGGTGCGTCGCGGACCACGAACTTGTGCCCGCAGATGCCGTGCCGGCGCGGCCACGTGCCGGTGTACATGGTCGCGTGGGTGGGGAACGTGAACGTGGGGTAGCTGGACAGCGCCAGCCGGACGTCGACCATCCCGTTGTCGCCGCCGAAGCACAGCTCGGCCAGGGCGCTGAGCAGGTCGACGTCGCCGTCTCCGAGCACGGTGTCGTCGGAGGCCCCGGGCGGCAGCAGGAAGCGGTAGGTCCTCTCGGTGGACGCTCCGGCCTGCCTCACCCGCTTGAGATGCCGGTACAGGCTGTCCCAGCGCACCCCGTCGATGTCCACGACGATCACCCGCCGCGTGGGCCGGTTCACCAGGACGCCGTCGGAGCTGGAGTGCCACAACGTGTCCTCGTCGTCGCCGGTGTGCACCATGTGCAGCCGGCCGCCGTACGCCGCCAGCGCCGGCCCCTCCTCGGCCAGCTGGTGCGGGACCGGGACGTTCGGCGCCCATGTGGCGCCGTCGAACGTGGAGTGCCAGATCGTGTTCGCGGAGTCCCCGAGATGGGCCAGCTGGAGCAGGCCGTTCGCCACCGCCAGGGCGGGGGCCGACTTGCTGAGCTGGTCGGGGACCTTCACGTTGGGGGTCCACGAGGAACCGTCGAAGGTCGAGTGCCAGAGCTGGTTCTCGCTGTCGCCCTGGTGCACCAGGTGCAGCAGGCCGCCGTGGACCGCCAGCGCCGGCGCCCCTTTCGAGAGCTGGTCCGGGACCTGCATGAGCACGGCCCACTGCTGTCCGTCCCAGACCAGGTGGTAGAGCCGGTTCGAGCCGTCCCCGTTGTGCAGCAGGTGCAGCCGCCCGCCGAACTCGGCCATCGCCGCCGGCGAGTGCGCCTTCTCGCCGGGGATCTTGACGTTGGCCGACCAGCGCTGGCCGTTCCAGGTGGAGTGCCACAGCTGGTTCTCGCTGTCGCCCTGGTGCACCACGTGCAGCAGCCCGCCGAACGCCGCCAGCGCCGGCGGCGCCTTGCTCTTCTGGTCCGGGATCCGCTCGTTGGGGCGCCACGACGCACCGTCGTGCCAGCTGTGCCACAGGTCGTTGGACGACTCGCCCTGGTGGACCAGGTGCAGCAGCCCGCCGTACTCCGCCAGCGCGGGCGAGTCCTTCGACTGCTGGTCGGGGATCGTGACGTTGGGTGTCCAGGACATGCGGTGGCTCCTCGCGCCTGAGTGTCACCGGTGACCCTACGGCCGGGAGGCCGCGCGCGGATGCCCCGATCGGGCCACTACCGGAGGAGCACGGCTGAGTCAGCGCCGGCGGACCGGCGAGAGGTCGGCGAGGGTGGCCGGCCGGCCCAGCCGGTCCTCCAGCTCGGCGACCTGCGCGAGCAGCAGCTCACCGGTGGCGATGGCGTCGGTCACGGCGCGGTGGGCGGAGTACCGCGGCAGCCCGAAGTGGCGGCGCGCGGCGTTGAGGCGCAGCGCTCCGGGGGGCGCCTCGACGTCCGGGCCGCCGAGCAGCCGCTGCTGCAGCGTGAGCGTGTCGACGGCGACCACCGGCAGCCGCGCGTCGTACGCGGCTCGCACGGCCCGACCCAGGAAGTCCAGCTCGATCGGGGTGTAGTGGGCCAGCAGCACCCGCCCGCGCAGGGCGGCCAGCAGCGCGGGCAGGGCGTCTGCCACCGGCGGAGCGCCGGCGAGCACGTCGTCGGTCAGCCCGTGCAGGGTCGCCGAGTCGCCGACCTCGATCCCGGAGGGGGGTCTGACCGCGATCTCGCGGGCGCCGCCGAGCACCACCTCTCCGGCCGTGACCGGAACCCACCCGACCGCCAGCACGTGGTCCCGGCGCGCCCTCAGGCCGGTGGTCTCGACGTCGACCGCGAGGAAGTCGGTCTCCCGGAACGGCGTCGCGGGTCCGGCCGGCGGCGCTGCGGCGAGGTCGCGGACCGGTCCGGCCGGGTAGCGCCGCGGGTCGGGCGGGCCTCGCCTGCCTCGCGCCAGCCAGCGGCGCATCAGGAGTAGACCGGTCCCAGCCGGTGCGCCAGCTGCTGCTGGACCGAGCGGACGATGGCGAAGGCGTCCTTGAGGTGTCGCCGCTGATGCTCGGTCAGCTCCGCCGGCGCGATGAAGTTGTCGGGGCGGGCACCCTCGCGGATCTGCCTCACCTGCTGGCGCAGCCGCCAGTAGGACAACAGCTCCAGCGCGTCCCGGAGGTCGGCCGCGGTCTCCTCGTCGAGGACCCCGGCCTCCTCCGCGGCGGCGAGGCGGCCGCGCGTGGACACCGCGGTCGAACCGACCCGCAGCGCGTACACCCGGGCCAGCTGCACGACCGCGGCGATGCCACGCTTGAGGTCCAGGGTGTCGCCGTGCTCGCCGGCGTGCTCCAGCACGAAGCCGCGGAAGAAGCCGAGCGGCGGCCGCACCCGCAGGGCCTGCGCGCTCAGGTAGCCGAGCAGCCGTTCGGAGACGTACTGGGAGGACGCCTCGCGCACCGCGTCGGTCAACCGCGGCTCACCGAAGAGGTGTCGCATGTCGTAGGAGATCGCCACGTCCAGCACCGCCTTCGGCCGGGGTTCGCGAGACCACGTGGCGAACTGCCGGCGCCACCCGTCCACGGTGACCCGCCACCGCGGGTTGGTCGCCATGGCCTCGCCGGGGCAGCGCGGCCAGCCGCTCTCCTCCAGCAGGTCGGTGACCCGGCCGGCCAGCCGCGAGAACCACTCGTCGTGCCCGGGCTCCGCGAGGACGAGCGCGTGGTCCTGGTCGGCGGCGAGCGCCTCCTCCTCGCGCGCGACCGAGCCGAGCACGACCCAGCTGTACGGCGCGGGCGCAGGGCCCAGCTCGGCCTCCACCAGCGCCACCAGGCGGCGCCTGACGGCGTCGCCCAACGCGGTCACGACCCGGCTGATGTCTGCCGCAGAGGCGTCGCGGTCCACCAGCTCGCCCAGCACGGAGGGGATGCGATGGGCGAGCGCGACCACCCCGGCCACCGTGGCCTGCCGTCCGATGTCGGCGGCCAGGTAGACCGGGTTGGAGTTCTCCAGCCGCACCAGGTCCGTGGTGGTGAGGACGCCCGACGGCGAACCGCGGTCGTCGACGACGGGCAGGTGGTGGATGCCGCGGCTGACCATCTCCAGCAGCGCCTCGAAGGCCAGGGCATCGTCGCGCAGCGTGAACGCCGGGGAGGTCATCACCTCTCCCACGGGGCGGCGGGGGTCGAGGCCGACGGCGAGGACGCGGGTGCGGAGATCGCGGTCGGTGACGATGCCGCGCACCCCGGTCTCGTCGGTGACCAGGATGCTGGAGACGCCGGACCGGGACATGGTGGCCGCGGCCTCCTCGACCGTGGCGTCCGGAGGGGTCGTCACCGGGTCGCCGGACACCAGCTGCTGCACGCTGGTGCCGAGCACGGTGGCGCCGGACGCGGCCTGCTGCAGGTTGGCGATCGCCCGCGACAGCCGGCTGTGGTGGGTGGCGGCGTAGAACGTGGCGAAGCCCGGGTCCTCCCGGGCGAGGGTGTGGAAGGACTCGGAGGGCAGCACGACGAGGAGGGTGTCCTCCGTGGCGGTGCAGCGGTGCCGCGTGGGGCGGCCTTCGATGAGCCAGCTCATCCCGAACGCGGCGCCGGCCCCGACCCGCTCGATCAGGCCGCCCGCCTCGTCCACGACCTCGACCGCCCCGGACCGTACGACGTACAGGCCCGCACCTTCCTCACCCGCGTCCAGCACTACGGTGCCGCGGCGTGCGTAGCGCAGCGTGCACTGCCGGGGCAGCCCGTCCAGGACGTCCTTGGGCAGGGTGTCGAAGGGCGCCTGCTGGGCCAAGAAGTCCCGGATCTCCAGCAGCTCCACGTCCATGGCGGACATCGTCACACGGCGGTGTCCGGCTCACGAGCTGATCAGCAGCACCAGCCGCTGGGTCGCCCGGCTCATCGCGACGTAGCGGTCGACGACCCCCTCCGTGCCGGTGCCGAACGCCTCCGGGTCGACCAGGACCACCAGGTCGAACTCGAGCCCCTTCGACAGCTCCGGGGTGAGCCACCGGATGCGGGCGTCCGCCGGCACCGAGCCCCGGTCGACCTCGCCGAGGCCGATGACACAGGCGGTCCCGTCGGCATGCTCGTCGAGCCAGGCGCCGTGGACCGGGCCCAGGTCCGACACCGGTCGGTGCTCGACGGGTACGCCGCCGGTGCGGATGGAGGTGGGGACGTTGGCGTCGGGGAACACCGCCTTGATGACCGGCTCGGCCGCAGCCATGACCTCGGCCGGGGTCCGGTAGTTGATGCGCAGGGTGGCCACCTCGACGTTGTCGAGCCCGACGCGCCGGAGCCGCTCCGGCCATGGCTCGGGGAACCCGTGCCTGGCCTGCGCGCGGTCTCCGACGACGGTGAGGCTACGGGACGGGCAGCGCAGCAGCAGCATCTGCCACTCCGCGTCGGTCAGCTCCTGGGCCTCGTCGACCACGACGTGGGCGAACGGTCCGGCGAGCAGGTCGGGGTCGGCGCCCGGCAGGGCGCCCTCGTCGACCCACTTCTCGCGCAGGTCGTCGCCGCGCAGCATCGACATCACGTGCATCTCGGAGTCGTCGTTGATGATCAGCTCGTCCACGACCTCGGCCATCACCTCCTCCGGCGTGCGGTAGTTGATGCTCAGCGACGCCAGCGAGACCTGGTCCAGCCCCACCCGCTCGAGCCGTTCCTGCCAGGACTCGGTGAACCCGTGCCTGGCCTGGGCGCGGTCCCCCACGATGGTGAGGCTGCGCGACGGGCAGCGCAGGAGCAGCATCTGCCACTCCGCGTCGGTCAGCTCCTGCGCCTCGTCGACGACGATGTGCGCGAACGG
>JBIOUF010000211.1:0-5026 GCA_044866695.1 Nocardioidaceae bacterium
CCGACTGCAGGTCGCCTCCTCTGGCGTCGGTGTCGCAGATGAAGTCGGGACCGCCGTAGATGTCCTCGAAGCCGTCGTCGGTGACGACCACGTCGTCTCCGTCGGTGCTGGTCGCCAGCTTCTTGTCACCGTCAGTGGGGTCCTCCTCGACGCAGAGACCCCCGTTGTCGCGGTTGATGTTGACCTTGACGGTCTCGGTCTTGTCACCGTTGAAGTCCCAGTCCAGGGGGCCGGTGGCCACCTCGGTGTGCTCGGTGCCGGCGTCGTCGTACCAGAGCGTGGAGAAGCCGGTGTCGCCGATCCCGTCCGCCTCGACAAGCGTCCGCTTGTTCAGTGGGTCCAGCGCCTTGGAGGAGTAGTCGCGGACCCGGTCGCCGTTGGCCAGGGGGACGCCGAACTCGGGCGACCCCTCGACGGCGAAGGAGTAGTTCATCACGCTGAGGTAGTTGGGCTTCTGGTTCACCGCGTCGCCACCCCCGTGGCCCAGCCCGAGGGCGTGGCCGAGCTCGTGCATGAAGGTCGAGGCCTGGTGGTCCTGGCTGCCCACCTTGCCGGCGCCGCTGCCGAGTGCGAGGAAGAAGTCCTGGTCGTCCGCGGTGAAGTCGGCGAGTCCGTCGACCTTGTCGTTCTTCAGCTCGTGACCCCACAGGCTGTAGTGCACGTAGGGGTCCAGGGCGTCGTCGAAGTTGCCGCCGTCGGCCTTGGCCGCCTCGAACCCCGTGGCGCCGTCGAGCTCGTCCTGCTCGTCCACCGCGTCGTCCACCACGACATGCAGGCCGATCCCGCCCCCGGTGATCTGGCCGGCGTAGGGGCAGTCCTCGACGACCGGGTCCACCGGCGCCCGGTCGAAGGCGGTCTCGACGTCGGTGATCGCCTTCGGGTCGGGCTTGTGCACGTGCGGGTCGGTGGCCGCGCCGCTGGCGTCCATGTAGTCGACCTCGACCAGGACGTCGGGCCGGCACGGACTGGCGCCCAGAGCGTCCAGGTCCCAGCCCTCCACCAGCTTGCCGTCGTCGTCGCGGATGCCGTCCAGCTCGACCCGGTCGGGGATGCCGTCGCCGTCGATGTCGCCGCCGCCGAAGGTGCCGACCGCGAACCGGTCGTCGGAGTCGAAGCCGCTGTCGCGCTGGGTGACCCCGCCCTCGAAGTCGATGATGTCGAGACGGCCGGACTGTTCGGTGTTGGCGACCACGACCTCGTCCGTGCCGGTCCCGTTGACGGGCCCGACCCCGATCCGGTCGTCGGAGTCGTACCCCGTGTCGTGCATGTCGGCCTGGTTGTGTCCCGACACGTCGTGGGACTCGATCCGGCTGCTGTCCTCGTCGTTGGCCACGACCACCTCGTCGTGGTCGTCGCCCATCACGTTGCCGGAGGCGACGTCGTCGGAGTTGCCGTCGAAGCCGGTGTGGATCGTCGCCAGGATGTGGCCGTCGGGCTGGAAGGCGTCGACCCGCCCGTCGTCCTCGCTGTTGACGATGAGGATCTCCTCCTGGGGACCGCCGATGACGTTGCCGACGACCATGTCGTCGTTGGCGTCGTACCGGGTGTTGCCCAGGAACGACGCGACCAGCTTGCCGTCCGCGCGGTAGACCCGGAGCTGGCCGAGCGACTCGTCGGCGACCACGATCTCGTTGCCGGGGTTGTCGGCGGTCACGTCGCCGACCGCGATCGCGTCCTCCTCGGTGTTGAACGCGGAGTCCCAGCTGAACAGGATGTCCCCGAACGTGTCGCCCGGACGGGTGTCGTGGACGTCGACCCGGGTCTCGTCGTCGTCGGCGATGACCACCTCGTCGATCCCGTCGCCGGTGAGGTCCCCGACGGCCATCCCGTCGTCCTCGTCGACCGCGGACGCGAAGCCCTTGGCGAAGCCGGGGCGCAGGATGTCGACGATGCCGCTGAACTGGTCGTCGTCGGCGTTGCCCACGACGATCGGCGCACCCGAGGGAGCGGCGGCGGTGACTGCCGCGACCGGCGGACGGGGTGGCTCCGCGGCGACGGACGCGGTGGCGGTGAGGCCGACCAGACCTGTTGCGGCGGTGGCGAACGCGAGGGTGGCGGCCAGCAGGCCGCCTCTGGTCAGGGCGCGAGGGTGGTCCATCTGCTCTCCGGGGCTCCGTCCTCCGCCATGCGCGGAGGTTCGACCAGGAGACTGCGTCCGCTGCGGGGCCGCCGGCATCGGGCAGGGGCCTTAGATGTCGGCCCCGGCCGCTTAGAGCTGCAGAACCAGATGGCCACGGCGGACGCGCTGATGGAGTACCTCGAGTTCACCTCCTCCGCGCCGGCGTGGGCTGCTGCACTCTCGGGCCGTAAGGACCGGAGCCGGCAATCTGAGGTGCCGTCCCGATGCGCGGTGGGTGCCGCGGGCCGAGGATCCGACGTGTCCAGTCCCGTCAGAGAGGCATCGCCGCCATGACCGCGACCCACCCGGCCGTCCGCTTCAAGGGCTCCACCGTCCCCCGTGCCGACCGCGTCAGCGTCGAGGAGCTGCGCGCCGCCTATCCCGATCCCGAGCCCACGCCGGGCTCGGTCGGCACGGCACCTCCACTGGACGGAGGAGCCCGAGGACATGACCGCGTCCTTCGGCTACACGCGCCCCAGGACCGGGTCCAGCCTCGCCGCGTGCTCGTGGGAGCCGGGCCGCCTCGACGTCTTCTGGGTCGACCGTGACCGGCACCTCCAGCACGGCTGGTACGGGCACGCCTAGACGCGACCTAGGCGTCCTTCACCACGGCATACCAGACGCGGTCCGCAACGCGGGTCAGACGTTCCCCGATCTCGAGGGTACGACGGTAGAACTCGCCCCGGGTCACCACCTCGCGAAGGTCATCCACGCCGAGCAGACCACGCATCGCGTCGCGGTAGAGCCGCTCCATCCGTCGCTCGGCCGACGCCGCCGCATCAGCCTCGTGCGTGGCCACGTCCCCGTCCTTGGCCAGGTGGCCTATCGCCGTGCGCAGGTGTTGCACCCCCGCCGCGATCTCGCCGGCCATGGCCGCGATCGCCGCGTCTGGCTCGAGCGTGTAGCCGTCTGCCTCGCGCACGACGTTCTTGAGGCCGTTGAGCACCGCGTCGAGCCGCTCGGACAGCGTGAACAGGTCCTCCTGGTCGACCGGAGTGCTGAACGCCTGGCGGAGCTGCAGGCTCAGCTGCCGCCTGGCCTCGTCCGCCTGGTGCTCACAAGCCCTGACCTGCGCCGCTTGAGCGAGGTCTCCACCGGCCCAGGAGGCGAAGGCGATCGCCCCCGCCACTGTGATGTCTGCCTGCGCCATGAGTGTCTGCATCACGTCGGGGTTCTGCGGGAGGAACCAGTGCTTCCTCATGCGACCACCTTCTCCACCAAGGCCAACGTGGCGCCCATGGCCGCACAGGCCGGCAGGGTCACCACCCAAGCGAGACCGATCTCGCGGACTACCGGCCAGCGCACATGCCGCCAGCGACGCTCCGCGCCAACTCCCACCACCGAGGAAGCGACCACGTGCGTGGTGCTGACTGGTGCGCCCAAGGCAGCGGCGCTCCCGATGACCAGCGTGCTCGCCGCCTGGCTCATCAGCCCGTCCAGCGGCCGGATCCGGTAGATGCCCCGACCGAGGGTCCGCACGATCCGCCACCCACCCAGTGCCGTACCGACGGTGAGGGCGATCGCGCAGACCAGCTTCACCCACAGCGGCACCACGAACGACGGAATCGAGCCCGTCGCCACGAGGGCCAACGTGATCAGACCCATCGTCTTCTGAGCGTCGTTCGTCCCGTGAGCGAAGGCGAGAGCCGAGGACGTCACCCACTCACCGCGCAGGATCGAGCGGGTCACGCCTCGTCGAGCACGCCGCAGCGACAGTCCGCCCGCGAACTCGCCGATCCATCCGGCAAACCCTCCCACGATCGGGGAGATGGCGAGTGCGACCAGGACCCCAGCCACCCCAACCGGACGCCACCCGTCGAACCCTCCCCAGCGCACGGCGCCGGGACCACCGACCGCGACAGCGGCCCCCGCGAGCCCCCCGACAAGTGCATGCGAGGACGACGAGGGCAACCCCCACCACCACGTGGCCAGGTTCCACGTCACGGCAGCGAGAAGCGAGGCGAACAGGACCCCCAACGTGTCGTCCGTCCCGACATCGACCAAGCCACCGACCGTGTCAGCAACCGCAGTACCAGCGAGCATCGGCCCCAAGACCGTGAAGACCCCCGCCAAGACCACCGCCGTGCCAGGTCGCATCGCCCGCGTGGCCACCGGCGCAGCCAAGGCGTTCGACGAGTCATGGAACCCGTTGGACACGTCGAATGCGACAGCCAGCACCACCACGACGACAAGTGCGACCACGCCGCCACCGCTCACCAGGGCAGTGTCCCCGACTCCAGGCCCGGTGCAGGCAGACAAACCTGGAGGTGAACATGCGTCGCGGTCGAGCACACCGGCTTGGCGCCATCGGTGTCCGCCTCGCGCCTCGCAGCGTTCCCGGCGACCCGGAATCCATGGGGGATGCGCACCTCATCGTCGAAGGACAACCCCACGCCAGCCCGGAGTACACCGACCGCCCACCCTGTCGGCTCTACATCTACCGCGATGGCCCGGCACTCGCCTTCCACGTCCACGACAGCGGCCTCGGCCCCTCCGACCCGCTCGCCGGCTACCTGCCGCCCGCCGACCACGCTTACAACGGCCGTGGGCTCTGGATCGCCCGGCAGCTGTGTGACGCCTTGGACATCACCACGAACCTGAGCGGCACCCACGTCCGCGCACTCAGCCTCCTTCCCTGAGCCGGGCCCCAAGCCGACCACGTCGTGACCCGAGCCGCGTCCTCAGTCGGGGCTGCGCGACGCGCTGGCCATCGTCGACATCGAGTCCCGTGAGCGGGCGCAGCCCCACCCTGGCCGAGGGCCTGACCCTGCTCCTCGGTGCCCTGTAGCGCTCAGCCGGTGTCGGCGAGGAGGTCGCGGGGGTGTCGTTGTCGGATCCAGCGGCCGGCGTGGGGGCCGCCTGGTGGTTTGTACTCGGGTCTGCCGTCGGTGGGGTTGATCCGGGCCT
>JBIOUF010000212.1:0-2432 GCA_044866695.1 Nocardioidaceae bacterium
CCCACGTGTCGATCCGCAGGTTCAGCGCGCGTGAAGCTCGAGTCAGCCGTTCCTGAAGAGGCACCGCGGTTCGACGGCGACCTGTCCAAACCCCTGATCGCCGTGGTTTCGTCCCAAGATCCTGTCCTGACGTCCGGCGATTGGCAATGGGTCCGCCTGAGCCTGGACGTCCCGATCACCGCTGATGCCAGTCCGGCGCAGATGTGGAGCATGCTGACCGGAGGTGGCCTCGCACTCCTCCGATACCGCTGCGACCACGATGAATTCGTTGCGGACTTGCTCGTACCGGTCGGGTGAGGTGGTCCAGTCCCCTCGGCATCATGCATGTGCACCGTCGGCGCCCCACCCACCGCACGCCGCACGAGGTCGCTGCGCCGGGTCTGCCGACGCCGCCGTCGCGGCCCCGCCGACCGCCGCCGCGGCCAGCCCTGATGTCATCAGCGTCCTTCTGCCCACGGCGCCCATGCGCACCTCCCGAGCGGCCCGAGTCCGACGGGCCCCATCATGCCCGGCCGCCGGCGCGGCGCACTCAGCCTGGACCCAGGCTCAGCGGCCGCGGCGGAGCTCCGCGCGAAGCCGGTCCGGGTCGACCCGCCAGAAGTCGTGCTGTCGGCCGTCGACGAGCGTGACCGGGACCTCCTCCCCGTAGCGTCCGGTCAGCTCGACCGAGGCGCTGACGTCCACCTCGTCGAACGCCTCGCCGAGCTCCCGGCACACCTGCGCGACGACCTCGCGGGCGGTGTCGCACAGATGGCACCCGGGGCGGGTGTAGAGCCGCACCCGTGGACGTGGTGCGCCCGGCTCCACGGGGTCCTCCGCGATGCTCACTCCAGCAGGCCGAGGTCGCGCCGGCGGACCGACGCCCGCAGCCGGCCCTTGGCCAGCTTGCCGGTGACGGTGTGCGGCAGCGCGGCCACGACGTGCACCCGCGTCGGCCGCTTGAAGCGCGCCAGCCGCTCGGCGCAGTGCGCCTCGACGCGGGCCACCAGCAGGTCCGGGTCGACGTCGGGCTCCGCGCGGACGTAGGCCACCACGGACTCCCCGGTGTGGTCGTCGGGTTGTCCGATCACCGCCACCTCAGCCACCCCGGTGACCTCGCCGACGACCTCCTCGACCTCGACGGGGTAGACGTTGAACCCCGAGACGACGACCAGGTCGTCGAGCCGGTCGACCAGGAACAGGTCGCCGTCCTCGTCGAGGAAGCCGACGTCCCGCGTGGCCAGCCAGCCGTCGACCGGTCCGTCGGCCCCGGCCGGCCAGTAGCCGTCGAACAGGTTCGCCCCGCTGACCTGGATCTCCCCCGGGTCCTCACCCTCGGGAGGCTGCCCGGACTCGTCGCGCAGCCGCAGCCGGACCCCTGGCAGCGGGGACCCCACCGACCCCGGCTTGACGGAACGGCTGCAGAGCGTGGAGGTGACCACCGGCCCGGCCTCGGTGAGCCCGTAGCCCTGGTGGACGGTGAGCCCCGTCCGCGCCTGCACGTCCGCGACGACGTCGGGTGGGATGGGCGCCGCTCCGGACAGCAGCAGCCGTACGCCGGACAGCCGCTGTCCCAGGTCGTCGACCCCCTGCCACCCGGCGAGCACCTGGGGGGCCCCGGGCACGACCGTGACGGCCTCCCGGGCGACCACGTCCAGGGAGCCCTCGACGTCGAACCCGTCGAGCAGCACCAGCCGCGCGGCGCGCCGGACCACCTGGCCGAGCACCGCGTTGAGCCCGTAGACGTGGTGCAGCGGCAGGACGCCCAGGACGACGTCGTCGGATCGGATGATGGGCGGGTCAACGGCCGCGGCCTGCTCCACGTTGGCCAGGAGCGCCCGGTGGCTCAGCATGGCCGCCCGGGGACGGGTGGACGTCCCGGACGTGTAGAGCAGCACGGCCAGCTTCTCCGGGTCCGTCGTCTCCGGCACCGGCGTCGCCGGGACGTCGACCAGGTCGGCGTACGGCGTCTCGCCGGGCAGCGCGGGCGCGTCCAGCACCACCAGGTGAGGCACCGGGACGGTGCCGCGCAGCTCCTCTTCCGCGTCCTCCAGCGCGTCCGCCAGCCCGGCGACGGCCGCCCGCGCGCGCGTCACCGTGCCGGCGTCGGCGACCACCACGCGGGCCCTGCTGTCGGCGAGGATGCGGGCCAGGTCCCCGGTGGCCGCGCGCGGGTTGACCGGCACAGCGACGAGCTGCGCGCGCAGGACGCCGAAGTACGTCGTCACGAACTCGAACCGGTTGCCGACGTCGAGGACGACCCGGTTGCCGGCCAGCGCGCCCAGCGCGGCCAGCCCGTTGGCGACGCGGGTGGCAGCGTGGTCGAGATCCGCCCAGGTGGGCGTGCGACCGGTCGAGGGCTCCACGACCGCCACCGTGCCGCCCGACCGCCGCGCGGCCGCGCCCAGGAGCTCGGCCAGGTTGGCGGTCACGCTGGGAGTGTGTCACACGGT
>JBIOUF010000213.1:0-37933 GCA_044866695.1 Nocardioidaceae bacterium
TCCGCGGCGTGCGGCACGCGCTCGGCATCCGGCCGGTGTTCAAGACGGTGGACACCTGCGCGGCCGAGTTCGCCGCGCGCACGCCGTACCACTACTCCTCCTACGACGAGGAGACCGAGGTCGCCCCGCGGGACCGGCCGGCGGTGATCATCCTGGGCAGCGGCCCCAACCGGATCGGCCAGGGCATCGAGTTCGACTACTCCTGCGTGCACGCCAGCCTGGCGCTGTCCGAGGCCGGCTACGAGACCGTCATGGTCAACTGCAACCCCGAGACCGTCTCGACAGACTACGACACCAGCGACCGGCTCTACTTCGAGCCGCTCACGCTCGAGGACGTGCTCGAGGTCTACCACGCCGAGCGGGCCGCCGGCCCGGTGGCGGGGGTGATCTGCCAGCTGGGCGGCCAGACCCCGCTCGGGCTGGCCCGCGGCCTGGAGGACGCCGGCGTCCCGATCGTCGGCACCACGCCCGACGCGATCCACCTCGCCGAGGAGCGGGGCGCGTTCGGGCGGCTGCTGGCCGACGCCGGCCTGCCCGCGCCGAAGCACGGGCTGGCCACGTCGTTCGAGCAGGCGCGGGCGATCGCCGAGAAGGTCGGGTACCCGGTCCTGGTGCGGCCGTCGTACGTCCTGGGCGGCCGGGGCATGCAGATCGTCTACGGCGACGACGCGCTGGGCGAGTACATCGCCGCGGCCACGCAGGTGAGCCCGGACCGGCCGGTGCTGGTGGACCGGTTCATCGACGACGCGGTGGAGATCGACGTCGACGCCATCTTCGACGGCCACGAGCTGTATCTGGGCGGGGTCATGGAGCACATCGAGGAGGCCGGCATCCACTCCGGCGACTCGGCGTGCGTGCTCCCGCCGATCACGCTGGGCGCCGCCGAGGTGCAGCGGATCCGCGAGGCGACCGAGGCGATCGCGCGGGGGATCGGGGTGGTGGGGCTGCTGAACATCCAGTTCGCGCTCGGCGCCGACGTCCTCTACGTGCTGGAGGCCAACCCGCGGGCCAGCCGCACCGTGCCGTTCGTGTCCAAGGCGACCGCGACGCCGCTGGCCCGGGCGGCGGCGCGGGTGATGCTCGGCGAGACGGTCGCCGCGCTGCGGGAGGCGGGGCTGCTGCCCGAGCGGGACGGCGGCGACCTGCCCGGCGACGCCCCGATCGCGGTGAAGGAGGCGGTGATGCCGTTCAACCGGTTCCGCAGCGCCGACGGTCGCAGCGTCGACACCGTCCTCGGGCCGGAGATGCGCTCCACCGGCGAGGTGATGGGCTTCGACGCCGACTTCGGCACCGCGTTCGCCAAGTCACAGGCGGCGGCGTACGGCTCCCTGCCCACCTCCGGCCGGGTGTTCGTGAGCATGGCCAACCGCGACAAGCGCACGATGATCTTCCCGGTGAAGGTGCTGGCCGAGCTCGGCTTCGAGATCCTGGCCACCCAGGGCACCGCGGAGGTGCTGCGCCGCAACGGCGTGTCCGCGACCGTGACCCGCAAGCACTTCGAGGGCCCCGGCCCGAACGGCGAGCCGACCACGGTGCAGCTCATCGACGAGGGCCGCGTGGACCTGATCGTCAACACCCCGCACGGCTCCGGCGGCGGCTCCGCGCGCGTCGACGGCTACGAGATCCGCACCGCGGCGGTGCGCAACAACGTCCCCTGCATCACCACCGTCCAGGGCCTGGCCGCCGCCGTCCAGGGGATCGAGGCCCTCCGCGCCGGCGACGTCGGCGTCCGCTCGCTCCAGGAGTGGGCGGCGGTGGTCCGGTGAGGCGCGGCCGGCGGGCCCGGTGACCCGCCCGTACGACGCGCTCTTCGACCGGGTCCTGACCAGGACCGACCCCGAGCGCGCCCATGCGGCCGCCTCGCGCGCGATCCGGCTGGCCGGGCCGGTGCTGCGGGCCGGCGCCAGGCGGCCCGGCCATCTGCGCGGCGTCGAGCCGGTGCAGGCGCTCGGGCTGGCGTTTCCCGGACGGCTGGGGCTGGCCGCCGGGTTCGACAAGAACGCGACCGCCTACGCCGCCCTGGCGGCGCTGGGGTTCGCCTTCGTCGAGGTCGGCACCGTCACCGCGGAGCCGCAGCCCGGCAACCGGCGCCCGCGGCTGTTCCGCCTCCCGGCGGACCGGGCGATCGTGAACCGGATGGGGTTCAACAACGACGGCGCGCGGGCGGTGGCCCGGCGGCTGCGGGGGCGCCGGCGGCCCGCGGACGGCGGGCCGGTGGTCGGGGTCAACATCGGCAGGACGAAGGCGGTGCCGGAGGAGGCGGCGGTGGCCGACTACCGGGCCAGCGCCCGGGTGCTGGCGCCGCACGCCGACTATCTGGTGGTCAACGTGTCCTCGCCCAACACGCCGGGCCTGCGCGACCTGCAGGCGGTCGACCGGCTTTCGCCGCTGCTGCACGTGGTCCGCGAGGAGGCCGGCGACGCGGCCGCCGCGAGGGTCCCGCTGCTGGTGAAGATCGCCCCCGACCTGGCCGACGACGACCTGCGCGCCGTGGCCGACCTGGTCCTGGACCTGGGGCTGGACGGGGTCGTGGCGACCAACACGACCCTGTCCCGAGCCGGTCTGGCCAGCCCGCCGGCGGACGTCGCGGCGGCCGGCCCGGGCGGGCTCAGCGGCCCGGTCCTGCGCGACCGCGCCTGCGCGGTGGTCCGGCTGCTGCGGGAGCGCGTGGGGCCTGACCTGGTCCTGGTCGGCGTCGGCGGCATCGCCACCGTGGCCGACGCGCGGGACCGGCTGGACGCGGGCGCCACCCTGCTGCAGGCCTACACCGGGTTCGTGTACGGCGGGCCGCTCTGGCCGGCCCGGATCCAGCGCGAGCTGGCCGCGACCGAGCCGGCCCGGCTGTGACGGCGTTCGGCGCCCGGCTCCGTGGCCTCACCGCGACCCGGGGGCCGCTGTGCGCCGGAGTCGACCCGCACGCCTCGCTGCTGGAGCGGTGGGGGCTGCCCGACGACCCGGCCGGACTGCGCGCGTTCACCGAGACGGTGGTGCAGGCCCTCGCGGACCAGGTGGCGGTGCTCAAGCCGCAGTCGGCGTTCTTCGAGCGGCACGGGTCGGCAGGCGTCGCGGTCCTCGAGGACGCGGTGCGCGAGGCCCGCGGACGCGGCTGCCTGGTGCTGCTGGACGTCAAGCGCGGCGACATCGGGTCCACCGCCCAGGGGTACGCCGACGCCTACCTGCGCCCCGGCTCCCCGCTCGCGGCCGACGCGGTGACCGCGAACCCGTTCCTGGGCTTCGGCTCGCTGGCGCCGATGCTCGACACGGCGCTGGCCCACGACGCGGGGGTCTTCGTCCTGGCGCTCACCTCGAACCCCGAGGCGCCGCAGGTGCAGCATGCCCGCAGCGGCACCGGGCGCACCGTCGCCGGCGACGTCCTGGCCGAGCTGGCCCTCCGCAACGCCGGCGCGGCGCCGACCGGGTCGCTCGGCGCGGTGGTCGGCGCCACGATCGGGCAGACCACGGAGAACCTCGCGGTCAACGGGCCGCTGCTGGTCCCCGGTGTCGGGGCCCAGGGCGGGACGCCGGAGTCGGTACGGCGGACCTTCGGCGACGTGCTTGCCGACGTCCTCCCGGCCAGCAGCAGGGACATCCTCGTGGCCGGACCAGACCCGCGGGCGCTGCGGGCCAAGGCGGCCCGGGTCAACGAGGACCTGGCGCGGGTTCTGCGACACTGAGCCGCCCGGGGCGGCGTGGCGGTCCTGTCCGCGTTGCGGCCCGAGGCGGGCGCAAACTACTGTGCCACCATTCCCGCACCCGCCCACGACGACGAGGTCCTCACAGTGGCTCTGCCGCGGCTCACCCCCGAACAGAGACAGGCGAACCTGGAGAAGGCCGCCGCATCGCGGCGGGAGCGCGCGGAGGTGAAGAACCGGCTCAAGCACTCCGGCGGCTCCATCATGGAGGTGCTGCGGCAGGGCCAGGAGAACGAGGTCATCGGCAAGATGCGCGTGGTCGACCTGCTCCAGGCGATGCCGGGACTGGGCAAGGTCCGCGCCCGCCAGCTGATGGAGCGGCTGAACATCTCCCAGAGCCGCCGGGTCCGCGGTCTGGGGACCAACCAGATCGCCGCGCTCGAGCGTGAGTTCGGCGGCCGCTGACCCGGCCGGCGACCCGCGGGCCGCTCGCGAGGGGGCCCCGAACGCCGCCGCCCACGACGACGCGGCCCGGAGCCGGCTCACCGTGCTCGCCGGCCCGACGGCGGTCGGCAAGGGCACCGTCGCCGCCGCGGTGCGCGCGGACCACCCGGAGGTGTGGATCTCGGTCTCCGTGACCACGCGCCCGCCTCGGCCGGGCGAGGTGCACGGAGTGCACTACTGGTTCGTGTCCGCCGCCGAGTTCGACCGGCTGGTCGAGCGGGACCGGCTGCTGGAGTGGGCGGTGGTGCACGGGGACGCCCGCTACGGAACGCCTCGCGAGCCGGTCGAGCGGGCGCTCGCGGCAGGCCGGCCCGCGCTGCTGGAGATCGACCTGCAGGGCGCGCGGCAGGTGCGCCGTACCATGCCCGAGGCGCTGTTCGTCTTCCTGAAGCCGCCGTCCTGGGAGGAGCTGGTCCGCCGCCTGGTCGTCCGGGGCACCGAGTCGGCCGACGAACGGGCCCGCCGGCTGGAGACCGCGCGCCGCGAGCTGGCCGCCGAGCCGGAGTTCGACGTCACCGTCGTCAACCAGGACGTCCACCGGGCCGCGGAGGAGTTGGTAGCCTTGATGCTGGATCCTTCCGTCCGGCCTTCCGGCCCGGCCCGCTGAGCGGCACTCCCCGCTGACGCAGGCGTGACCCGGTGCCTCGGCCGGGAGGGACCGCATCCGTTTTCCCCGACCGCTTGTGAGGCTGCAACACGTGTCTGGCACCCCCGTCGCCGAGGGCATCACCAACCCGCCCATCGACGAGCTCCTGACCAAGACCGACTCGAAGTACCGCCTGGTGCTCTACAGCGCCAAGCGCGCCCGGCAGATCAACGCCTACTACTCCCAGCTCGGAGAGGGCCTGCTGGAGTACGTCGGCCCGCTGGTCGACACCCACGTGCAGGAGAAGCCGCTGTCGATCGCGCTGCGCGAGATCAACGAGGACCTGCTGACCTGCGAGGAGACCGACCCCGCGCTCGAGGCCGCGGAGGCCCAGCCCACCGAGCCGGTGCTGCCGCCGGCGGTGGACGTCTTCGAGACCCCCGCCGACCCGGCCGCCGACTGACCCGGGCCGGACCGACGGGCACGGACCGGCACTGACATGGCGCCCCGGGTGGTTCTCGGTGTCACCGGCGGCATCGCGGCGTACAAGGCCTGCGAGCTGCTCCGCCGGCTCACCGAGTCCGGCCACGACGTCACCGTGGTCCCCACCGCGGCCGCGCTGCGGTTCGTCGGGCCGGCGACCTGGTCCGCGCTCTCCGGCCGGCCCGTGACCGCCGAGGTCTGGGACGCCGTCCACGAGGTGCCGCACGTCCGGACCGGCCAGGACGCGGACCTGGTCGTCGTGGCGCCGGCCACCGCGGACCTGCTGGCGAAGGCGGCGCACGGCCTGGCCGACGACCTGCTCACCAGCACGCTGCTCACCGCGCGCTGCCCGGTGCTGTTCGCCCCCGCGATGCACACCGAGATGTGGGAGCACCCGGCGACGCAGGACAACGTCGCCACTCTGCGCCGCCGCGGCCACGTCGTGGTCGAGCCGGCGGTCGGCCGGCTGACCGGCGCCGACAGCGGCAAGGGCCGGCTGCCCGACCCCGAGGAGCTGTTCGAGGTCGCCCGGGACGTGCTGGCCCGGGCCGGCTCCGGCGGGCTGGACCTCCTGGACCGGCACGTGGTGGTCTCGGCCGGGGGCACCCGGGAGTACCTCGACCCGGTGCGGTACCTCGGCAACCGGTCCTCCGGACGGCAGGGGTACGCCCTCGCCAGGGCCGCGGCCGCGCGTGGCGCCAAGGTGACCGTGGTGGCGGCCAACGTGGCGCTGCCCGACCCGGCCGGCGCGACCGTGCTCCGCGTGGGGTCCACCGCGCAGATGCGCGAGGCGGTCGTTGCCGCGGCCGGGGCCGCCGACGCCGTGGTGATGGCCGCCGCCCCGGCCGACTTCCGCCCCGACGCGGTGAGCGAGGCGAAGATCAAGAAGACCGACGACGGCGCCGCGCCTGCCCTCCACCTGGTGCAGAACCCCGACATCCTGCGCGAGCTGTCACAGCACCGGGCTCATCCCGGGCTGGTCGTGGTCGGGTTCGCCGCGGAGACCGGCGACGCGCACGGCAGCGTGCTCGACCACGCTCGCGCGAAGCTGGCCCGCAAGGGCTGCGACCTGCTGGTGGTCAACGACGTGACCGGCGGCAAGGTGTTCGGCAGCGAGGACAACGAGGCGGTGCTCCTGGACCGCGCCGGCGGTGCGGCCCGGGTGCCGCTGGGGTCGAAGGCCGCGCTCGCGCACGCCATCTGGGACCGGGTGGCCGGGCTGCTCTCCTCGTCCGGCCGGTGACCGGCCCCGGGGGCGGCCGGTGGCCGGCCGGTGAGATCGGCCCGGCACGGCGGGTCGCTGGGCTAGGGTGCCGAGTCGAAGCACCGTCGACTCGGCACCACAGGGTGTCCGCCGGCGAACCGCACCGAGACCAGGCAGGGGACCAACCACCGTGACCGGACGACTTTTCACCTCCGAGTCGGTGACCGAGGGGCATCCGGACAAGATCGCCGACCAGGTCAGCGACACGGTCCTGGACGCGCTCCTCGCCGACGACCCGGCCAGCCGGGTGGCCGTGGAGACCCTGATCACCACCGGCCTGGTCGTGGTGGCCGGGGAGGTCACCACCTCGACGTACGCCCCGATCGCGCAGCTGGTCCGGGACCGGATCGTCGAGATCGGCTACGACCAGTCCCAGAAGGGGTTCGACGGCTGGTCCTGCGGCGTCCAGGTGGCGATCGGGGCACAGTCGCCCGACATCGCCCAAGGCGTGGACGACGCCTACGAGGAGCGGCACGACCACTCCGTGGACCCCCTGGACCGCCAGGGCGCCGGGGACCAGGGGCTGATGTTCGGCTACGCCTGCGACGACACCCCCGAGCTGATGCCGCTGCCGATCATGATCGCGCACCGGCTGGCGGAGCGGCTGGCAGGAGTCCGCAAGGACGGCACCGTCCCCTACCTGCGTCCCGACGGCAAGACCCAGGTGACCATCGAGTACGACGAGGACGACCGCCCGGTGCGGGTGGACACCGTCGTGGTGTCCACCCAGCACGCCCGCGACATCGACCTGGACAACCTGCTCACCCCCGACGTCCAGCAGCACGTGGTGGACCCGGTGCTGGCCTCCTTCGACATTCCGTCGGACGGGTACCGCCTGCTGGTCAACCCGACCGGGCGGTTCGAGATCGGCGGCCCGATGGGTGACGCCGGGCTGACCGGCCGCAAGATCATCATCGACACCTACGGGGGCATGGCCCGGCACGGCGGCGGGGCGTTCTCCGGCAAGGACCCGTCGAAGGTGGACCGGTCCGCGGCCTACGCGATGCGCTGGGTGGCCAAGAACGTCGTGGCCGCCGGGCTGGCCCGCCGCTGCGAGGTGCAGGTCGCCTACGCGATCGGCAAGGCCCACCCGGTCGGCCTGTTCGTGAACTGCTTCGACACCGAGACCGTCGACGTCGCCAGCATCCAGAAGGCGGTGCTGGAGGTGTTCGACCTGCGCCCGGCCGCGATCATCCGCGACCTGGACCTGCTCCGGCCGATCTACGCCCAGACCGCGGCGTACGGGCACTTCGGCCGCGAGCTGCCCGACTTCACCTGGGAGCGCACCGACCGCGCCGAGGCCCTGCGCGCCGCCGCCGGCGCCTGAGCGCCCGCCTCGCTGGTCGAGCGCTTCGACAGGCTCGGGAACCACCGGTCGAACCGCCGGGCGAGCCCGCGTCGAAAGCCTGGCGACGCTCGGCTCGGACCGTGCCCCAGGCCACCTTGGTTTCGAGGCCCGCTCCGCGGTTCCCGAGGAGGCCGACGAAGGAGCCCGTCTCGAAGGGCGCACCTCAGCTCAACCAGCGGTGACCCCTCGCCCGGCGTCGCCGTCGTCCCGCAGCGGATGCGCCAGCTCGTCCTGGGGCAGCCGCGCCCACAGCACCGCCACGACCGCGAACACCGTCGGCAGCAGGCCGGCGACCACGAACGTGGTGGTCAGGCCCAACGCGTCGCCGACCGGGCCGGCCAGCGCCATCGAGACCGGCAGCAGGCTGACCGACACGAAGAAGTCCAGCGACGACACCCGCCCGAGCAGCTCCGGAGGCACCCGTCGCTGCAGCAGGGTCCCCCAGATCACCATCGGGCCGGAGAACAGCGCGCCCAGCGCGAAGGCGGCCACCACCACCACCCACAGCCGGGTGGCCAGACCCATCGCGACCATGGGCAGGCAGCCCACCCCCCAGCCGAGGTTCATCGCCGTCAGGTAGCGCCGGGGCATGGGGAAGGACGCCGTGACCAGGGAGCCGACGGCGCCGCCGATCCCGAACGCCGCCATGACGGTCGCGTGGCCGCCCGGGCCTCCGCCGAGCCGGTCCTTGACCAGGAACGGGATGAGCACCTCCAGCGGTCCCATCATCACCAGGATCATCACCGCCGCGAACAGCAGCGTGGCGAGCAGCCACGGCGTGCGGACCATGTAGCCGAACCCCTCGGCCACGTCGGCGAGCGCGCTGCGCACCGGGTGCTGGCCCGCCGGACGGTCCACGCTGCGCCGTACCGGGGTGAGCGGCACGGTGGCGAGCGCCGCCAGGCCGAGCAGCGAGGACGCCGCCGCGAGCGCGAACGCGGCACCGGGAGAGGCCGCGGCCACCACCGAGCCGGCCACGGCCGGGCCGAGCGCCTGGCCGACGGTCGGCCGGACCATCCCCTCGATGCCGTTGACCGCCATCAGGTCCGACGCGGGCACCAGGGCGGGCAGCCAGGCGGAGTACGCCGGGTAGTAGAACGCCATCGCCATGCCGATCACGAAGGACACCGCGGCAAGCTGCCAGACCTGGGTCAGGTCGGCCGCGGACAGGCCGGCGACCAGGGCCATCCCGGCCAGCTCCGTCGTGGCCACGCAGACCAGCACGTGCTTCTGCGGCACCCGGTCGGCGACCACCCCGGCGAGCAGGGCCGGAAGCAGGACGCCGACGGCCGACGCCGTCGCGACCGCCGAGAGCTGCCCGGGCCCCCCACCGACCCGGATCACCTCCCAGACCAGCGCGACCAGCCAGACGCCGGTGGCGAAGCTGCTCAGCACCAGGGCGACCGCGAGCCGGCGGTAGGCGGCCGTGCGCAGCGGTCGCAGGGCCCGGGGCAGCCCGCGCCGCGTGCTGGTGGTGCCGGTCTGCGTCACCGCCGCCGCTCCTTCGCGCTCGTGGTCCGGGTGCTCGCCCGGTCGAGTCTGCCCGGCCTCGCCACGCTCCTCGAACCGGTTTTCGGCGGCGGACGCCCGCCCTCCGAGCGTCGGAGCGCGCAGGCAGGATGGGACCGTGCCCGACGCTGAGCAGCTCGACCTGCTACCCGCCCTGGCGCGGGCGCGCGCCGAGGCGGCGGCAGCGGCGCGCGCCTCGGAGCGCGACCGGGCCCCCGCGGCCGTGGCCACGGCCGGCGAGCTGCCCGTGGCCCGCGTGCTGCTCGACGTCGCCCTGGCGCACCTGGACCGGCCGTTCGACTACCTGGTGCCCGCCTCGATGGACGACCGGGTCGTCCCGGGCAGCCGGGTGACCGTACGCTTCGCCGGCCAGGAGGCGGCCGGCTTCGTGCTCGAGCGGGTCCAGGGCTCCGACCACGCCGGGCCGCTGGCGCCGCTGCGCCGGGCGGTGTCCGCCGAGCCGGTGCTCTCCCCGGCGGTCGCCGGCCTCGCCGCGGCGGTGGCGGAGCGGTACGCCGGCACCCGGGCCGACGTCCTGCGGCTGGCCGTGCCGCCACGGCACGCCGCCACGGAGCGCCGGCCGTCGCCGGCCGCACCGGCCGTGGTCGCGGACCGGACCGCCGCCGACGCGGCCTGGGCGCCCTACCCGGCGGGCGGCGCCCTGCTCGACGCGCTGGCTCGGCGGCGCCGTCCGCGGACGGTGTGGACGGCTGCGCCGGGGGAGGACTGGCCGCGCGTCCTCGCCCAGGCGGCGGCCGTCGCGGCCGCCGCCGGCCGCGGCGTGCTGCTCTGCGTGCCCGACCGCCGCGACCTGGACCGGATCGACGCCGCGCTCGGCCGCGTGCTGGGCCCCGACCGGCACGCCCTGCTGGCGGCCGACCTCGGCCCCGCCGCCCGCTACCGGTCGTTCCTGGCGACGGCCCGGGGGGCGGTGCGGGTGGTCGCAGGCACCAGGGCGGCGGCGTTCGCGCCGGTCCAAGACCTGGGCCTGGTCGCCATGTGGGACGACGGCGACGACCTGTACGCCGAGCCGCGGGCGCCGTACCCGCACGCGCGAGAGGTGCTGCTCATGCGCGCGCACGCCGAGGGAGCCGGCGTTCTCCTCGGCGGCTACGCCCGGAGCGTGGAGGCGGCCGGGCTGCTGGACAGCGGGTGGGCCCGCGAGGTGGTCGCGGCACGCGCCACCCGGCGTCGGTCCGCCGCGCGCGTCGACGTCACCGGGGCCACCGACCGGGAGCTGGCCCGCGACCCGTTCGCCCGGACCGCCCGGGTGCCCGCCTCCGCCCACGACGCCGTGCGCGCCGCCCTCGACGCGGGACCCGTGCTGGTGCAGACCCCCCGCGCGGGCTACGCGCCGGCGCTGGTGTGCCAGACCTGCCGCGCCCCCGCGAGGTGCGGGGTCTGCACCGGCCCCCTGGGGGTGCCCCGGGCCGAGCTGCCGCCGACCTGCCGCTGGTGCGGCCACCGGGAGCCGCGCCGGTCCTGTCCGAGCTGCGCGGGACGCATCCTGCGCGCGGCAGTGGTCGGTGACCGGCGTACCGCCGAGGAGCTGGGCCGGGCCTTCCCGGGCGTGCCGGTGCGCCGCTCGTCGCGCGACCGCGTCCTGGAGCGGGTCGGCGCGGAGCCGGCGCTGGTCGTGGCCACCCCGGGTGCCGAACCGCTCGCGGAGGGCGGGTACGCCGCCGTCCTCCTGCTGGACGCCTGGCTGGCGCTCGCGCGGCCCGACCTCCGGGTGGCCGAGGAGGCGCTGCGGCGGTGGCTGAACGCCGCGGCGCTGGCCCGCGCGGCCGGCGCCGGTGGCCGGGTGGTCCTGGTGGGCGAGCCGTCCGACCCCGCCGTGCAGGCGTTGGTGCGTGGCGACCCGGGCGGCTTCGCGGCCCGCGAGCTCGCCCAGCGGCGCGCCGCCCACCTGCCGCCCGCCGCCCGTCTGGTCACCCTCACCGCAGCCGAGGACGACCTCACCGCGATGCTCGGCGACCTCGTCCTGCCGCCCGGGACGGAGGTCCTCGGCCCCGTCGTCGTGGCCCCCCCGGTCGGCGCTGCCGCCGAACCGCCTCAGCGTCGCGTCCTGCTGCGCACCCCGCGCGCCATGGGACCGGCGCTGTCCCGGGCGCTACGGACGACCCAGGGCGTGCGGTCGGCCCGCAAGCTGCCGCCGGTGCGGGTCCAGGTCGACCCCGTCGCGCTCGGCTGACCCCACCCGCCCCTTCTGTCGACCCGTCAGTCTTGGTGGGTCGACCCGTCAATCTTGGTGGGTCGACCCGTCAATGGTGGTTGAGGGTCAGCCGACCTTGCTCGGGCCCGGGGCCGCGGACGCGGCCGAGCCGGCGCGGCGCCGGAGCAGCGCCCGCTCCTGGTCGTTGCGAGTCGCGGCCGCGGCGGCGAGGAACTGCTCCGCAGCCGCGGCGGCCTGCCCCGACCGCAGCAGCAGGTCTCCCCGGACGCTCGGCACGAGGGGAGTACCGGCGAGGGCGCCGTCCGGCAGCGCGTCGAGCACCGCGAGCCCCGCCGCGGGGCCGAAGGCGCGGCCGTGCGCGACCGCCCGGTTCACCTCGACCACCGGCCCCGGTGCAACGTCGGCCAGGACGTCGTAGAGCCCGGCGATCGCCGGCCAGTCGGTGTCTCCCGGGACGACCGCCCGCGCGTGCTGCGCGGCGATGGCCGCCTGGAGGTAGTAGCGCCCGACCGGACGGCCGGTGGCGGCGAGCCGCTCGGCGGCCGCCAGCGCGGCGCGGCCGCGCCGGATCAGCAGCAGGTCCCAGCGGCGCCGGTCCTGGTCCTCCAGCAGCACCGGGCGGCCCTCGGCGTCCACGCGGGCCGGCAGCCGAGAGGCCTGCAGCTCCAGCAGGGCCTGCAGCGCGAGGGTCTCCGGCTCGTCGGGCACCAGCGCGGCCAGCAGCCGGGACAGCCGAACCGCCTCGTGACACAGGTCCGGGCGCGTCCAGTCCGTGCCGCGCGCGGCGGCGTACCCCTCCGAGAAGACCAGGTAGACCACGGCCATCACGTCGTCGAGGCGGTCCAGCCGGGCCTGGCCGACCGGCAGCTCGAAGTCGGCGCGGGCGGTGACCAGGGTCCGCTTGGCGCGGGAGATCCGCTGCGCGACTGCGGGCTCCGCGGCGAGGTAGGCGCGGGCGATCTGCGCGGTGCTGAGACCGGCCACCAGCCGCAGGGTCAGCGCGACCCGGGAGTCCGGGGTCAGCACCGGATGGCAGCAGAGGAACACCAGGCGCAGCACGTCGTCCTCGATGTGGTCGACCTGGCCGTCGAGGTCGGGCACCACCGCCTCCTCGAGCCCACGACCCAGCGCGGCTGCGGTCCGCCGTCGGGTCTCGGCCCGGCGGAACCCGTCCACCCCGCGACGCTTCGCCACCGCCATCAGCCAGGCGCCCGGGTTGTCCGGCACGCCGCGCAGCGGCCACTGCTCCAGCGCGGCGACCAGGGCGTCCTGCGCCAGGTCCTCCGCCAGCCCGACGTCCCCGGTCATGCGGGTGAGCGCCCCCACCAGCGGGGCGGACTCGCGGCGCCACGCCGCGGTGACCGCCTCGGCGGTGGGGGTCAGGTCGGCCATCCGGGCAGCCTAGGACCTGCTACGAACGTGCCTGCCGTCGCGTAGCAGGCAGCTGGACTTTCGTAGCAGGTCGTAGGTCACTGCCCCCGCCGGCGTCGCTCAGCGAGGCTCAGGCGTCGTCGGGGCCGGAGATCCGCCGGACCTCGACCGCGCCGTCCCAGCTCGGCCAGTGCTTGCGGTGCAGCTCGGCCAGCCGGCGCGCGTACTCGACCGCCTCGGCGTGGTCGCGCACCTCGATGACCGCGTACCCGCCGACCTCCTCCTTCGTCTCCGTGAACGGCCCGTCGGTGCAGGTCAGCTCGCCGTCACGTATGCGGAACTCGGTGCGAAACGACGTGGCGTACAGCCCGCCCAGGTCCACCAGGGTCCCGTCCGCCATCCCACGCCGGATCTCCTCACCCATCGCCTCCCGCAGACTCTCCGGGGGCTCGAGGTCGGGCAGCATCTTCACCAGCCCCATGTAGCGCATGCTCCTCACGTCCTTTCCCTGTCGCTGCTTCCCTGTCGCTGTGCCCCCGCCGCTCGTGGGGGCCCGGTCACCCTCTCGTCGCACCGGTCCGCCCGTTCTCGACATCACCCCTCGACCCCCTTCCGCCGAGCCGTCGATCCTGGTGGGTCGAGCCGTCGATCTTGGTGGGTCGAGCCGTCGATCCTGGTGGGCCGAGCCGTCAATCCTGGTGGACCCACGGCCCTCGCCGGGGCCGCTGTGGGCGCGGCGTTTCGTAGACTGGCCAGTCGTCGCACCGTCCCGCGAGGAGCTTCGTGACCGTCCAGCCGATCCGCCTGTTCGGTGACCCGGTGCTGCGCACTCCGGCGGCGCCGGTCACCGACTTCGACGCCGAGCTGCGCAGGCTGGTGCGCGACCTCACCGAGACCATGGTCGACGCGCCGGGGTCCGGGCTCGCGGCGCCGCAGATCGGGGTCGGGCTGCGCGTGTTCACCTGGTACGTCGAGGGGGAGCTCGGCCATCTGGTCAACCCGGAGCTGACCCTGTCGGCGCAGGAGCAGCACGGCGAGGAGGGCTGCCTGTCCATCCCCGACCTGACCTTCGACTGCACCCGGGCGCTGTCCGTGGTCGCCAAGGGCTTCGACATGCACGGCGAGCCGCTCGTGGTGGAAGGGTCCGACCTGCTCGCCCGGGCAATCCAGCACGAGACCGACCACCTCGACGGCGTGCTGTTCGTCGACCGGCTCGACCCGGCCACCCGCAAGCAGGCGATGCGGGCGATCCGCGAGGCGGACTGGTTCGGTGCGCCGCCGGCCATCCGGGTCAGCCCGCACCCCACCCGCGGCCTCGGCCTCTAGATGCGGCCCTAGATGCGACTCGTCCTGGCCGGCACCCCCGAGGCCGCCCTGCCCGCGCTCGACGCGCTGGCCGGGTCGCGCCACGAGCTGGCGGCCGTGCTCACCCGTCCCGACGCCCCCGCCGGCCGCGGGCGCCGGCTCGCGGCCTCGCCGGTGGCCCGGCGCGCGCAGGAGCTGGGCGTGCGCGTGCTGAAGCCCGCCCACCCGCGCCGGCCGGAGCTGCTGTCGGAGCTGACGGCGCTCGCCCCGGACTGCTGCCCGGTCGTCGCGTACGGCGGGCTGGTGCCGCAGGCGCTGCTGGACGTGCCCGCACACGGCTGGGTGAACCTGCACTTCTCGCTGCTGCCGGCGTGGCGGGGGGCGGCACCTGTGCAGCGGGCGCTGCTCGCCGGCGACGAGGTGACCGGGGCGACGACGTTCCGCCTGGTCCCCGAGCTCGACGCCGGACCGGTGTACGGGGTGATGACCGAGGCGGTCCGGCCCGACGACACGGCCGGGTCGTTGCTGGCCCGGCTGGCGCAGGGCGGGGCCGGGCTCCTGGTGCGCACGCTGGACGGCATCGAGGACGGCTCGGTGACCGCGGTCGAGCAGCCCTCCGAGGGGGTCAGCCTGGCGCCGAAGGTGACGACCGCCGACGCCCGGGTCGACTGGACCGAGCCGGCCCTCGCCGTGGACCGCCGGATCCGCGCCTGCACGCCGTCGCCGGGGGCCTGGTCGACGTACGGCGGGACCCGGCTGACCCTCGGACCGGTGCGGATCGAGACCACCGAGGGGCGGCTGGACCCCGGACGGGTGGTGGTCGGCAAGCAGGTCCTGCACGTCGGCACCGGCAGCCACCCGGTCGCACTGGGCACCGTCAGGGCTCCCGGCCGGCGCGAGATGCCCGCGGCGGACTGGGCCCGCGGGGCCCGGCTCGGGACCGGTGCCGTGCTCGGCGACGGCGGATGACCCGGTCCGTCCGCCGGCCCCGCCCGGTGGACCCCGCCCGGCTCGCGGCGTACGAGGTGCTCGGCGGGGTGCGTGGCCAGGGCGCGTACGCGAACCTGCTGCTCACCGCCCGCCTCCGCGCCCACGGCCTGACCGGCCGCGACGCCGCCTTCGCCACCGAGCTGGTCTCGGGAACGCTGCGCCGCAGGGGCACGTACGACGCCGTGCTCGCCGCCTGCGTGGACCGGCCGCTGCACCGGGTGGCCCCCGGCGTCCTGGACGCGCTGCGGCTCGGCACCCACCAGCTGCTCGCGATGCGGGTGCCGAGCCACGCGGCGGTGAGCAGCACGGTGGACCTGGTGGCAGCGACCGGGGGAGGTCGCGCCGCGGGGTTCGCCAACGCGGTCCTGCGCCGCGCTGCCGGGCACGACCTCGACGACTGGGTGCGCCGGGTGGCGCCGGACCCGGTGACCGACCCGGTCGGGTTCGCCGCTGTCGCGACGAGCCATCCGCGGTGGGTGGTCGAGGAGCTGCGGGACGCCCTCGGCGACCGCTCCGAGGAGCTCGACGAGCTGCTCGCCGCGGACAACGCCGCACCCGCCGTCACGCTCGCCGCCCGTCCCGGACTGGCGACCCTCCGCGAGCTGGCCGGCTCGGGCGCCGCCCCGACGGGCCTGGCCCCCACCGCGGCGACGCTTCCCGGCGGCGACCCGGCGGCGGTGCCCGCCGTGGCCGCCGGGCGGGCGGCGGTGCAGGACGAGGGGTCCCAGCTGGTTGCCCTGGCGCTGGCCGCGGCGCCTCTGGCCGGCCGCGACGAGCGATGGCTGGACGTCTGCAGCGGGCCCGGCGGCAAGGCCGGGCTGCTGGCCGCCCTCGGTGCGCGGCGCGGCGCCCGGCTGCTGGCCGTCGACCGGCACCGCCACCGGGCCCGGCTGGTCGTGTCGGCGGTGCGAGCACTGCCACGCGGCGCGGTCGACGTGGTCGTGGCCGACGGCATCCGGCCGGCCTGGCGGCCCGGCGCCTTCGACCGGGTGCTGCTCGACGCGCCGTGCACGGGTCTGGGCGCGCTGCGCCGGCGACCCGAGGCGCGCTGGCGACGCTCGCGGGAGGACCTGGAGGATCTGGTGGAGCTGCAGCGGCGGCTGCTGAGGTCGGCGCTCGCGTCGACCCGGCCCGGGGGGCTGGCGGCCTACGCCACCTGCTCCCCGGTGCTCGCGGAGACCGCCGGAGTGGTCGGGCCGGTCCTCGCCGAGACCCCCGGCGCGGTTCTGGAGGACGCCCGCGGGCTGTTCCCCACCGCCGACTGCGACGGCGCGCTGCCGGGGACGGTGCAGCTGTGGCCGCATCGGCACGGCACGGACGCGATGTTCTTCGCGCTGCTGGGCAAGACGTCCTGACCGCCCGGCTGCCGAGCCGTCGCATCCTCCTGGGTGGGCAGCGTCGAGCCGTCACAGCTTCCCAAGGGGCGCTTCGCGGCTCTTCCCAGATGAGGGTGTAGAGCGGGTCGGCCCCGAGACGCCGTCAACGCGCTGCGTGCCGACGCTCCGCGGCGGCACGCAGCGCGTCGACGGCGGCGGCCGGGTCGTCGGCGGAGAACACCGCCGAGCCGGCGACGAACACGTCCGCGCCCGCCTCCGCGCAGCGTTCGATGGTGTCCCCGGAGACCCCGCCGTCGACCTGCAGCCACAGGTCCAGGCCGTGCCTGTCCAGCAGAGCCCGGGTGCGGCGCACCTTCGGCAGGCACAGGTCGAGGAACTCCTGGCCGCCGAAGCCCGGCTCGACCGTCATCACCAGCACCATGTCGAGCTCGGGCAGCAGGTCCTCGTACGGCTCGACCGGCGTGGCCGGGCGCAGGCCCATCCCGGCGCGCGCCCCGGACCTGCGCAGCTCGCGGGCCAGCCGCACCGGCGCGGTGGCGGCCTCTACGTGGAAGGTCACCGAGGCCGCGCCGGCCTCGACGTACGAGAGCGCCCACCGGTCGGGGTCCTGGATCATCAGGTGGCAGTCCAGCGGGGTGTCGGTGGCCCTGGCCAGTGCCTCGACCACGGGCGCGCCGAGGGTCAGGTTGGGCACGAAGTGGTTGTCCATCACGTCGACGTGCAGCCAGTCGGCGTTGGCCACCCGGCGCGCCTCACCCGCCAGGTCGGCGAAGTCCGAAGCGAGCAGGCTCGGCGCGATCTGGATGCCCATGCCGACGAGCGTATGAGACGTGGGCCACCACCCGGCCGGTGGGCGAGGGCGCGCCGGTGTGGCACGCTGGGGGGACGAGTACAACGCTCGCGTGCTCTGGGGTCGGTGCAATTCCGAGCCGGCGGTGACAGTCCGCGACCCGGTCGCAGCCAGCGGCCGGCTGACCAGGTGGAACTCCTGGACCGACGGTGAGAGTCCGGATGGGAAGCGCACGCGGAGGCTCGTCGCGCCGGGGCGACCGGTGGCGACGCCGATCCTCCGGCCCCGGGCCCGCGACCCGACGCGGAGGGGCCCCGCCGATGCCGAACGACCCGGTCGCGGCGCCGGCGTTCAGCGCCGCCGAGACCGCGGCGATGCGGCGTGCGCTGCAGCTAGCCCGCAGCCCCGGCGTACCGCTCGGCCCCAACCCCCGGGTCGGCTGCGTCATCCTCGCGCGGGACGGGCGGGAGGTCGCGGAGGGCTTCCACCGCGGGGCCGGTACGCCGCACGCGGAGGTCGACGCGCTGGCCCGGGCCGGTGCCGATGCCCGTGGCGCCACCGCCGTGGTGACCCTGGAGCCGTGCCACCACACCGGCCGCACCGGTCCGTGCAGCACCGCGCTGGTGGACGCCGGCATCAGCCGCGTCGTCTACGCGCAGTCCGACTCCAACCCGGTCGCGGCCGGCGGCGCCGCGGCCCTTCGGGCGGCGGGGGTGGACGCCGCGGGAGGCCTGCTCGTGGAGGAGGCGCGCCGGGTCAACCGGGCCTGGACGTTCGCGATGGACCACGCGCGTCCCTTCGTCACCTGGAAGCTGGCCACCACCCTGGACGGGCGCAGTGCCGCGGCCGACGGCACCAGCCGCTGGATCAGCAACCAGGCCGCGCGCCGCGACACCCACCGGCTGCGCGGCGAGTGCGACACGGTCCTGGTCGGCACGGGGACGGTCCTGGTCGACGACCCCCGGCTGTCGGTCCGCGACGAGACCGACGTGCCGCTCCCGCGAGACCGGCAGCCGCTGCGCGTGGTCATGGGCCTGCGCGACCTGCCACCGGACCGCCGGGTGCTCGACGACGAGGCGGACACGCTGCACGTGCGCACCCGGGACCCGGGCGAGGCGCTCGCCACGCTGTTCGGCCGCGACCGCCGGCACGTCTTCCTCGAAGGCGGTCCCGGGCTCGCGGCGGCGTTCCTGCGAGCCGGCCTGGTGGACGAGGTGGTCGCCTACGTCGCACCCATGCTGCTCTCCGGAGGCCGGCACGCCGTCGAGGGACTGCCCATCGCCACGGTCGCCGAGGCCCTGCGCTTCGACGTCGTCGACGTGGCGACCCTCGGCCTCGGCGCGGACCGCAACGTCCGGCTCACCATGACCCCGCCGACGGACCGGACCCGCCGGACCCCGCCCACGGCCGGCCGCCCGCCCGAGTCGGCGCTGCCGGAGGAGAACCCCTGAGATGTTCACCGGGATCGTCGAGGAGCTCGGCCGGGTCGAGGCCGTCGCCGACCAGGGCGACGCGGTCCGGCTCACCGTGCGGGGCCCGCTGGTGGTCGGCGACGCCGCGGACGGCGACTCCATCGCCGTCGACGGCTGCTGCCTGACCGTCGCGCAGCGAGACGGCGACACGTTCACCGCCGACGTCATGCGGGAGACGCTCGACAAGACCACGCTGGGCGGTCTGCGCCCCGGCGCCCGGGTCAACCTCGAGCGCGCCGTCACAGCGGCGACCCGACTGGGCGGACACGCGGTCCAGGGCCACGTGGACGGGACCGGCCAAATCGCCGCGCGCCGGCCCAGCGAGCACTGGGACCTGGTCGAGGTCTCCGTGCCCGGTCCGCTGGCCCGCCACCTGGTCGACAAGGGGTCGGTGACCGTCGACGGCGTCAGCCTGACCGTGGTGGAGGCGCGCGCCACCGGGTTCACGGTGAGCCTGGTGCCGCAGACGCTGGCCCGCACCACGCTGGGCTTCAAGCGGCCAGGTGACCAGGTGAACCTCGAGGTGGACGTGATGGCCAAGTACGTGGAGCGGTACGTCGAGCAGTACCTCCAGCGACACCTGGGCGGATACCTCGACCGGCACGTCGGGCCGGCACCGGCCCGAGGAGAGGAGCGCTGACATGTCGGACGGAGCGGTCCGGCTGGACACCGTCGAGGAGGCGGTCGCCGACATCGCCGCCGGCCGGGCGGTGCTGGTCGTCGACGACGCGGACCGGGAGAACGAGGGCGACATCATCTTCGCGGCCAGCAAGGCCACACCGGAGCTGATGGCGTGGACGATCCGGCACAGCAGCGGGGTGATCTGCGTCCCGATGCCCGCGGCAATGCTGGACCGGCTGGAGATCCCGCTGATGACCCCGCACAACCGGGACAAGATGCGCACGGCGTACACGATCTCCGTCGACGCCCGCGACGGCGTCACGACCGGCATCAGCGCGGCGGACCGCGCGCACACCGTCAAGGTGCTGGCCGACTCCGCGACCGAGCCCTGGGAGCTCACCCGGCCCGGACACGTCTTCCCGCTCCGGTACGCCGAGGGCGGGGTCCTCGCGCGCCGCGGCCACACCGAGGCGGCGGTCGACCTGGCCACCATGGCCGGGCTCACCCCGGCGGGCGTGCTGGTCGAGCTGGTCAACGACGACGGGACGATGACCCGCGGTCACCAGCTGCGGGAGTTCGCCGACGAGCACGGCCTGAAGCTGGTCTCGATCGAGCAGATGGTGCACCACCGCCGTCGTACCGAACGCCACGTGCTGCGCCTGGCCGAGACCAGGCTGCCGACGGCGCACGGCGAGTTCACGGCGTTCGGGTACCGCATGGCCATAGACGGCTCCGAGCACGTCGCTCTCGTGTACGGCGACCCGGCGGACCTGCGCACCGGCGAGCCCGTGCTCGTCCGGGTGCACTCCGAGTGCCTGACCGGGGACGTGTTCGGCAGCCGCCGCTGCGACTGCGGGCCGCAGCTGGACGAGGCGCTCGAGCGGGTCGTGACCGCCGGCCGTGGGGTGGTGGTCTACCTGCGCGGGCACGAGGGCCGCGGCATCGGCCTGCTGGCCAAGCTGCAGGCCTACCAGCTCCAGGACGGGGGCCGCGACACCGTCGACGCCAACCTCGACCTCGGCCTGCCCGCCGACGCCCGCCACTACGGCGCGGCCACCCAGATCCTGCGCGATCTGGGTGTGGGGTCGGTGCGGCTGCTCACCAACAACCCCGCGAAGACCGACGGCCTGGAGTCCTACGGGATCGAGGTCACCGAGCGGGTCCCGCTCACCCCCCATCCAAACGACCACAACCTCGCCTACCTGCGCACCAAGCGCGACCGGATGGGCCACGACCTGCCCGACCTGGGCTCTCCTGACGTCCTGGCCGAAGGGGAGCTCGCGTGAGCGGACCCGGCACGCCGAGCCTCGGCCCGGTCGACTGCCATCAGCTGCGCGTGGCCGTTGTCGCGGCCTGCTGGCACGACCGGGTGATGGACGGGCTGCTGGACGGGGCGCGGCGGGCGCTGGCCGACTTCAAGGTCGAGGCGCCGCCGGTCGTGCGCGTGCCCGGCTCCTTCGAGCTGCCCGTGACCGCCAAGGCCCTCGCCGAGCGGGGCTACGAGGCGGTGGTCGCCCTGGGCGTGGTGATCCGCGGGGGGACCCCGCACTTCGACTACGTGTGCGCCGCCACCACCGACGGCCTGGCCCGCGTCGCGCTGGACGCCGGGGTCGCGGTCGGCTTCGGCCTGCTCACCTGCGACACCGAGGAGCAGGCCCTGGACCGGGCCGGCCTGCCCGGGTCGGCGGAGGACAAGGGCTACGAGGCCACCGCCGCCGCCCTGCACACCGCCGCGGTGCTCCGGCGGGTGCGCCGCGGCTACGAGACGGGCTGACTCCCGGCCGGGGGGAGCCTGCCGCGTACCCTGATGCCGACGCACCCCGACACCCGAGGCAGGACCCTGAGCAGGACCATGAAGACGTTCGAGCAGCTCTGGGCCGAGCTCAACGACAAGGCGCGCGCCCGGACCGACGGCTCGGAGACGGTGCGTGCCCTCGACGCCGGCGTGCACGCGATCGGCAAGAAGCTGGTCGAGGAGGCGGCGGAGTCCTGGATGGCCGCCGAGCACGAGGGTCCGCAGCGGGCGGCCGAGGAGATCAGCCAGCTGCTCTACCACGCCCAGGTGCTG
The DNA here is from genome assembly GCA_044866695.1 of Nocardioidaceae bacterium. Classification (GTDB taxonomy): domain Bacteria; phylum Actinomycetota; class Actinomycetes; order Propionibacteriales; family Nocardioidaceae; genus JBIOUF01. The sequence continues at coordinate 21,457 of JBIOUF010000213.1, forward strand.
ATGCTGGCCAGCGGCATCGACCTCGACGACGTCTACGCGCACCTGTAAGGGGAGACCGAGCCATGGCCGACGGATTCCTGCGCATCGCCGTACCCAACAAGGGCTCGCTGGCGCAGTCAGCGATGGAGATGCTGCGCGAGGCGGGCTACGACCAGCGCAGCGACGTCCGACAGCTCAGCCGCACCGACCCGGAGAACCAGGTCGACTTCTTCTACCTGCGGCCGCGTGACATCGCCGTGTACGTGGGCGAGGGCACCCTCGACGTCGGCATCACCGGCCGCGACCTGCTGCTGGACTCCGGCGCCAAGGCGGAGGAGCAGCTCCAGCTCGGGTTCGGCCGGTCTCGGTTCCGGTTCGCGGCGCCGCCCGGCACGGTGGCAGCCGTCGAGGACCTGGCGGGCAAGCGCATCGCCACGTCGTACGACGGCGTGGTGAGCCGGTTCCTGCAGGAGCGGCGCATCGACGCCACCGTCGTACGCCTCGACGGCGCCGTCGAGAGCAGCATCCAGCTCGGTGTGGCCGACGCGATCGCCGACGTGGTGGAGACCGGCAGCACGCTCCGGCAGGCCGGCCTGGAGCTGGTCGGCGAGGTGATCTTGGAGTCAGAGGCGGTGCTGGTCACGCGGGTCGGGGCGGCGCCACCGGCCGGCCTGGAGGTCTTCACCCGGCGCCTGCAGGGCGTGCTGGTCGCGCGTTCCTACGTGATGATGGACTACGACATCCCGTCGGCCCGGGTGGAGCGGGCCGTCGCGCTGACCCCGGGCATCGAGAGCCCGACCGTCTCGCCGCTGCACCGCGAGGGGTGGGTCGCGGTCCGGTCGATGGTGCCTCGCGAGCGCGCGCAGAAGGTGATGGACGAGCTGTACGAGATCGGCGCACGCGGGATCCTGACCACCGACATCCATGCCTGCCGCCTCTGAGCCCGCCCCCGGCCGGGCCGGCGGGGGCGACCAGGTCCGCGTCCCGCGCCGGTTCCGGCCCCTCGGCGTCAGGGTCGCGGTCGCGGTGCTCGGCCTGCTGCTGCTCGCCGTCACCGCCATCGTCTGGGTGCGGCTCCCGCCCGAGGTCCAGGCGCAGTTCACCGTCTTCCAGAAGGCCACCGTGATCGGGATCGGAGTGGCGCTCGGGGTGTGCGCGCACGCCCTGGCCAGGTCGCGGCTGGACGCCGACGCCGGCGGCCTCACGGTCGTCAACGGTTACCGGACCCGCCGGTTCGAGTGGTCCCAGGTGCTCGCGGTGACGTTGCGGCCCGGCAGCCCGTGGGCGGAGCTCGACCTCAGCGACGGCACGAACGTGGCCGCCATGGGCATCCAGGGCTCCGACGGGGTCCGCGCCACCCGCCAGGTCCGCCAGCTCCGCCTCCTCGTGGCCCACTTCAGCCGCACCGACCGCAACGACTGACCCGCACCACCACCACCCCCCTTTCCCGCCGAGCCGTCAATGTTGGTGGGTCGAGCCGTCAGTCTTGGTGGGTCGAGCCGTCAATGTTGGTGGTCGAGCCGCACGGTGTCCTGCCTCGTCGACCAGCAAAGCGGGCTGAAGAGCGCTCGCATCCCAGCTGTGTCCCCGAGGCATCTCAGTCGGCGGCCGGCCAGCTTCCGGACGACGACGCGGGCAACCACCTCTCGGTTCCTCGCTCCGGGGATGGGAGTTCCACGCCCGCCCCGCCGCCCCGGTCCGCCGCCACGTCCGCTCGGCGACCCCCGGGGAACGACCCGGGCCCCGAGGGACCTTCATGCCTCGCGGTGTCCGTGGAGTGCACGGGTGATCTCGGCGGGGTCGATGCACCAGAGCTGACGGGCCGACCCACCAGAGTTGACGGGTCGACGCACCAACATTGACGGCTCGACCCGCAAGAGTTGACGGCTCGACCCGCAAGAGTTGACGGGGCCGGCGGGTAGGAGGGGGGTGGTGGTGCGGGTCAGCGGGTGAGGTGGATGTCGGCGCGGAGGCGGGTGCGGTCGGTGGCGAAGTGGCGGTCCTCGTCGAGCCGCCAGGCCTCCCAGCGGGCGCGCAGGTGCTCGCCGTCCCGGGCCAGGCCGCGGGCCAGCCGGCGCTCGGCGGGGGCCTCGACCCAGACCAGCAGCGTCACGGCGGCGGCGTTGGCGCAGGCGCCGGACCCGACGCCTTCGAGGACCAGCAGCGGCACGGGGGCGACCGGGACCCACTCGGCGAACCGGCCCGCCACCCAGTCGTAGCGGCGGTAGCCGCCGGGCCGGCCGACCCGCAACGGCGCGAGCAGGTCGCGGGCGACGGTGGCCGGCGCGTCCGCGAGCCCGTCCCAGCCGGCGTACAGGTCGTCCATGTGCACGGTCCGGGCCGTCACCCCGCGCCGCGCGGCGGCGGCCTCGACCGACGCGGCGAACGTGGTCTTCCCCGAGCCGGCCGGCCCGTCCACGGACACCAGGCGGGTCGGCGCGCCGGGGGGTCCCAGCCGGGCCGGGCGGGCGAGCGCCAGAGCCAGGACGCGCTCGGCGTCCTCGCTCCGGGTGCTCACGTGATGCCGTGCCTGCGCAGGATCGCCTCGATGTCGGCCATGTCGTCGTCGACCGGTGCCGCGGGCGTCCGGCCCGGCCGGTCCGGCAGCGCGGCGGTGCCCGGCTTGCCCGGCTTGCCGGGCTTGCCTGCGGCGGACCCGCCACCGGTCGCGGGGCGGCCCCGGGTGCCCACGCCGCGGCTGCGCATCGCCCCGCTGACCACGAACAGCACCACGGACACCGCGAGGACCGCCAGGCCGAGCCACATCAGCGGGTTGAACGCCAGGTTGGCGACGTACCGCGCGAACAGCTCGCCCATCTCCCACAGCACCTTCAGCGTGCGGGTCATGGCCGCCGCCAGCGGAAGCAGTGCCCACGCCGCCGCGCGCAGGCCGGCCGCGGGCCCTCGACGCTTCCAGACCAGCGCGCTGACCGCGAGCCCGGCCACCGACAGGGTGAGCCCGAGCGCCATCCAGGTCGAGCTGTCGAGGCTGTCCATGCGCCGAGCCTACGACCCGGCACCGAGGCCGGCCCTGGACCGGCTGGCAGCATGGCGCGCGTGCGGAACATCCCCGACCCCGGCTTCGCCTCGGACACCGGAGAGCCGGACCCGGCGCTCGCGCGAGCCCTCGCCGCCTACTCGGGCGCGCCCGACCGGCTGCACTACCCGACGCTGGCCGTGCTGCAGGACTGCCGGCTGCTGGTCCCGGTCGTCGCGCTGCTCGGCGAGGTCGGGTACGACGAGCAGGGGCGGGCGCGAGACAAGACCTCGGACATGGCCGCCGTCCTGCTCACCGGGCGGGACGGCCGGACCGCCCTCCTGGCGTTCACCGGGACGGGCTCGCTGCGCCGCTGGGACCCCGACGCCCGCCCCGTGCCCGTGCCGGCCCGGACGGCTGCGCGTGCGGCGGTGCAGGACGGCGCGGCCGCGCTGGTCGTCGACGTCGCGGGGCCGGTGCTGCTGGCGGTCGAGGGCGACGACCTGCAGGCCCTCGCCGGGGGGTACCGGCTGGCCGAGGTGGACGGCCGGGCGGCCTGGGTGCTGCCGCCCCCCTGAGGGCCGCGCGGGACGGGCGGACGGGCGGGACGGGCGGACGGGTCATGGCCGCGAGGTCGAGGGGTACACCGGCCCGGTCAGCCGCTCGCCCGGCCCCTCCCCGGGCGGGTCGGGGATCGCCGACGCCTCTCGGAACGCCATCTGCAGCGTGCGCAGGCCGTCTCGCAGCGGGGCGGCGTGGTGATGGCCCAGCCGGGGCGACGCGGCGGTGACCAGCCCGGCCAGGGCCTCGACCAGCGTGCGCGCCTCGTCCAGGTCGACGTGCTCGGGAAGGTCCTCGGCCAGCCCCAGGTGCACCGCGGCGGCGCTCATCAGGTGCAGTGCCGCCGCCGAGACCACCTCGAGGGCCGGCACGTCGGCGATGTCGCGGGCGGCGGTCTGCTCCATGGCGCCAGCGTCGCACGGCAGTGCCACCGCAGACCGCTGATCCAGGCCGCTGATCCAGGCTGGGGTGCGCCGTGCCGCCGCCGGTTGGTATCCTCGGCCCCGACCGATCTCGCGCTCGGGAACACCGGGGTGTCCCCAGGTGTTCCACGACGTGAGATCCGACAAGCGGAGCGACGTCTCCCACCCGCACCGACCGCCAGCAGGTCGTCGGGTCCGGTCGTCGAGGTCCCGCCGCCAGCTCGGCGTACGGGTCCTCGGCTTCCGCCGTCGGCGGCGGCCACGCGGGCTTCCCGCATCGCCGCGCCGGGGGCGGCGACTGGCCTTCGCTTGCTCGCGAGCGGGGGCCGTTCTTCGTCCTCCGCCCGGGTTGCCGCACGCACGAACCCACCAGGAGGACACATCAGCACTGACCTGCGAATCAACGACCGGATCCGGGTTCCCGAGGTCCGGCTCGTGGGCCCGAACGGCGAGACCGTGGGCATCGTCCGCATCGAGGACGCACTGCGGCTGGCGCAGGAGGCCGACCTGGACCTGGTCGAGGTCGCACCGATGGCGCGCCCGCCGGTCTGCAAGCTCATGGACTACGGCAAGTTCAAGTACGAGAACGCCCAGAAGGCCCGTGAGGCCCGCCGCAACCAAACCAACGTGGTCATCAAGGAGATGAAGCTCCGGCCGAAGATCGACTCCCACGACTACGAGACCAAGAAGGGTCACGTCGTGCGGTTCCTGCGGCAGGGCGACAAGGTGAAGATCACCATCATGTTCCGCGGCCGTGAGCAGCACCGCCCCGAGCTGGGCTTCCGGCTGCTGCAGCGGCTGGCGCAGGACGTCGACGACCTCGGGTACGTCGAGTCGACGCCCAAGCAGGACGGTCGCAACATGATCATGGTGCTCGGACCGCACAAGAAGAAGGCCGAGGCCAAGGCGGAGATGCGGGCCGCCAAGGTCGAGCGGGCCGCGGCCCGGGAGGCCGAGGCCGAGGCGGAGCGGGCCGAGCAGCGCGAACGGGCCGCCGCGGCCCAGGCCGCGCCCAAGCCGGCGCGCCCGCGCCGCCGCTCGGAGAACGTCGACCTGGAGATGTGAGGCTCCGGTCCCCGAGGCCGCCAGACCGCGCACCACCCGCAAGACCACACCACCGGGGCTCGACACCGGCCCCCGCCGAGACGAGAAGGACAGCCGATGCCGAAGAACAAGCCGCACTCCGGGGCCAGCAAGAGGTTCCGGGTGACCGGGTCCGGCAAGCTGCGCCGGCAGAAGACCGGCCTGCGTCACAACCTGGAGAGGAAGCCCTCCACGATGACCCGGCGCATGTCGGGCACGACCGAGGTCTCCAAGAACGACGCTCGCAAGGTGCGCAAGCTGCTCGGCCGCTGACCCGCGAGCCGACCACCACCGGTCACCCCGACCACCGGGGGTCGCCGCCCACCGGCGAGCGGCCCCTCGAACCAAGCCTCGAACCAACCAAGGAGACGACACGTGGCACGCGTGAAGCGGGCGGTCAACGCCCAGAAGAAGCGCCGGGTGACCCTCGAGCGCGCCTCGGGCTACCGGGGCCAGCGGTCGCGCCTGTACCGCAAGGCGAAGGAGCAGGTCACCCACTCCCTCGCCTACAGCTACCGGGACCGCCGCGCCCGCAAGGGCGACTTCCGCAAGCTGTGGATCCAGCGGATCAACGCCGCCTCCCGGGCGGAGGGCCTGACCTACAACCGGTTCATCCAGGGCCTCAAGGCCGCCGACGTCGAGGTGGACCGCAAGATCCTGGCCGACCTGGCGGTCAACGACGCGCCTGCGTTCGCCGCGCTGGTGGCCCTGGCCAAGCAGCACCTCCCCGAGGACGTGAACGCGCCGGTCCGCGCGACCGCCTGAGCCACCCGGGCACGTGTCGAGCCTCCCGGCCGAGGCGCCGCTCACCGCGCGAAGCCAACGCGTGCGTCGGGCCCGGGCGCTCGCGCGTCGTCGGGACCGGGCCGAGCGCCGGCTGTTCCTGGCCGAGGGGCCGCAGGCGGTGCGGGAGGCGCTCGCCGAGCCGGGCGTGGTCCGGGAGGTGTTCGCCCTCCCCGGGTACGACGACCTGCGGGACCGGTGCGACGGCCCGGTGCCGTGGCACCTGGTCGACCCCGGCGGCCTGGCCGCGCTCACCCAGACCGTGCACCCGCAGGGCGTGGTCGCGGTCTGCCGGTTCCTCGACGTACCGCTCGCCGACCTGCTCGACACCGCGCCGACGCTGGTGGCCGTCTGCGTCGACGTGCGCGACCCCGGCAACGCCGGCACCGTCGTCCGCAGCGCCGACGCGGCCGGGGCCGGGGGAGTCGTGTTCACCGGGAAGTCCGTCGACCCCTACAACGGCAAGGCGGTCCGGGCCTCCGCCGGGTCGCTGTTCCACCTTCGGGTCGCGGTCGAGGCCGCGCCGGGCGCCGTCCTCGCCGCGTGTCGTACGGCGGGTCTGACCCTGCTCGCCGCCGAGGCTGCCGGGGAGGTCGACCTGGACCGGGCCGCGGACCACGACCTGCTCGGCCGGCGCACCGCCTGGCTGTTCGGCAACGAGGCGCACGGCCTGCCGGCCGAGGTGGCGGCGCAGGCCGACCACCGGGTGCGGGTCCCGATCCACGGCCGCGCCGAGAGCCTCAACCTAGCCACGGCGGCCGCGGTATGCCTGTACGCGAGCGCCCGGGCGCAGCGGCGGCCGGCCCATCCACCTGTCGGCGCCGCCCCACTAGCCTGACCTCGTGGGCACCGCAGGTCAGGCAGCACCGGGGGAGGACGACGCGCTGCTGGACCTGCTGCCCGACGGGGTCGTGGTGGCCGACGCGGACGGGGTCGTGACGCGCGTGAACACCCCCGGCCGGAAGCTGCTCGGCGTGCGCGACCCGGTCGGCAAGCGCCTGGCCGACGTGCTGGCGCTGCAGGACCACGACGGCAACGACTGGTACGCCTGCGCCGACCCGTACGCCGGTCTGGCGATCCGCACTAGGCAGGCCGAGCAGGCGTGGTACCTCGCCGACGGCACCGAGCTGCTGGTCACCGCGCGGTTCGTCCGCTCCGGCCCCCGCGAGCCGGTACGGCAGGTCGTGGTGACGGTCCGCTCCGCGCGGGCCCGGCAGCGGCTGGACCGCGAGCGGTCCGACCTGGTCGCGACGGTCGCGCACGAGCTGCGCTCCCCGCTCACCGGCGTGAAGGGCTTCGCGGCGACCCTGCTGTCGAAGTGGGACCGGCTCAGCGACGAGCAGAAGCTGCTGATGCTGGAGACGGTCAACTCCGACGCCGACCGGCTGACCCGGCTGATCGCCGAGCTGCTCGACGTGGCTCGGATCGACACCGGCCGCCTCTCGCTGCACCCGCGACCGGTGGACCTCGGCCAGGCGCTGGACCGGGTGCTGGCGTCGGTGCGGGCCGGCACCGGGCGCGAGATCGTCCGAGAGGTCGCCGACGACCTGCCCCGGGTGCTCCTGGACCCCGACCGGTTCGCGCAGGTCGCCACGAACCTGGTGGAGAACGCCGTGCGGCACGGCGAAGGGCTGGTGCAGGTCACCGTCGTGGAGACCCCCGACGACGACCCGTTCCGCGGCGTGATGATGGTGGTGGACGACGAGGGCGAGGGGATCAGCCCCGACATCCGCAGCCGGGTCTTCACCAAGTTCTGGAAGCACGGCATCCGCGGCGGCACCGGCCTGGGCATGTACATCGCCCACGGCCTGGTGCTCGCCCACCGCGGCGAGATCGAGATCGACGAGGCCCCGGGCGGCGGCGCCCGGATCATCGTCCGGCTGCCCGTCGAGCCGCAGGACTAGCGTCGAAGGGCGCGCAGCCCGGCCGGGGCCGCTCACTACACTGGCGCGGCGGCGGCCTACGCGAGCGGCCGCAGCCCGCCAGGACCGTCCTCGAAAGGCGCCGATGTCTCGACCGAACAGCGACTACGACCCGGTGGAGGTCGCCGCGCTGGGCGCCGCGGAGGTCGCCGGCATGCGCGACGCCGCCTTGGCCGCGGTCGCCGCCGCGGCGACGCTGGAGGAGCTGAAGCGGGCCCGGATCGCCCACGCGGGGGACCGCTCCCCGCTCGCCCTGGCCAACCGCGAGATCGGCGCGCTGCCGCCGCAGGCCCGCAAGGACGCCGGGCAGCGCGTGGGCCGCGCCCGCGGAGAGGTGGCGGCGGCGCTGGCCCGCCGGCACGACGAGCTCGCCGCCGAGCACGAGGCTCGCCTGCTGGTGGAGGAGGCGGTCGACGTCACCTTGCCCTGGGATCGTGAGCCCCGGGGGGCCCGTCACCCGCTCAGCACGGTCCAGGAGCTGGTCTGCGACGTGTTCCTCGCCATGGGCTGGGAGGTCGAGGAGGGCCCCGAGGCGGAGGCCGAGTGGCTCAACTTCGACGCCCTCAACCTGGGCCCCGACCACCCGGCCCGGACCATGCAGGACACCTTCTGGCTGGCCCCCGCCGACGCCGGCATGGTGCTGCGCACGCACACCTCGCCGGTGCAGGCGCGCAGCATGCTGCACCGCGACCCGCCGCTGTACGTCATCTGCCCGGGACGGGTGTTCCGCACCGACGAGCTGGACGCCACTCACACGCCGGTCTTCCACCAGGTGGAGGGGCTCGTGGTCGACCGCGGGATCAGCATGGCCCACCTCAAGGGGACCCTCGACCACTTCGCGGAGGCGATGTTCGGGGCCGGCAGCGCGACCCGGTTCCGGCCGTCGTACTTCCCCTTCACCGAGCCCTCCGCGGAGGTGGACCTGCTCTGCTTCGTCTGCCGCGGGGTGGACAGCGACGCGTGCCGGACCTGCCGTGGCGAGGGTTGGATCGAGTGGGGCGGCTGCGGCGTGGTCAACCCCCGCGTGCTCGCCGCCGTGGGCATCGACAGCGAGGTGTACACCGGGTTCGCCTTCGGCATGGGGCTGGAGCGCACGGTGATGTTCCGGCATGGCGTCGCGGACATGCGCGACCTGGTCGAGGGCGACCTGCGGTTCAGCCGCGCGTTCGGGACGGAGATCTAGGGGTGCGCGCGCCGCTCTCGTGGCTGAAGGAGTACGTCGACCTGCCCGGCGGCGTCACCGCCGCCGACCTCGCCCACCGGCTGACCGCGCTCGGGCTGAAGCTCGAGGCCCTGCACGGCGCCGACGTGTCCGGCCCGCTGGTGGTCGGCCGGGTGCTGTCCTACGCCGACGAGCCGCAGCGCAACGGCAGGACGATCCGCTGGTGCCGGGTCGACGTCGGCCCGGCCCACAACGACGACGACGGCGCGCGCGGGATCGTCTGCGGCGCCTCGAACTTCGCCGAGGGGGACCTGGTCGTGGTTGCTCTCCCCGGGGTGGTGCTGCCCGGTGGCTTCGCCATCTCGGCCCGCAGGACCTACGGGCACGTGTCCGACGGGATGATCTGCTCCACCAAGGAGCTCGGCATCGGGGACGACCACGCCGGCATCCTGGTGCTGGCCGGCGAGGAGGCGCAGGCCGTGCCGGGGGACGACGCCGTCGCCCTGCTGGGCCTCGACGACGCGGTCCTCGAGCTCGAGATCAACCCGGACCGGGCCTACGCCCTGTCGTTGCGCGGCGTGGCCCGCGAGGCCGCGCTGGCCTACGGCGTCGCCTTCCACGACCCCGCCCGACGCGAGGTCCCGGCGCCCGGCGCCGGCGGCCATCCGGTGCTCCTGGAGGACCCCGACGGGTGCCCGGTCTTCGTCGCCCGCACCGTCACGGGGTTCGACCCCGAGGCGCCCAGCCCGCGCTGGCTGGCCCGACGGGTCCAGCTGGCGGGGATGCGGTCGATCTCCCTGGCCGTCGACGTCTCGAACTACGTGATGCTCGAGCTCGGCCAGCCCAACCACACCTACGACGCCGACCGGCTCGACGGTGCGATCGTGGTGCGGCGAGCCCGGGACGGGGAGCGGCTCACCACCCTCGACGGGGCCGACCGCACCTTGACCGCGGAGGACCTGGTGATCGCCGACGAGCGCCGGCCGATCGGCATCGCGGGCGTGATGGGCGGCGCGGACACCGAGATCTCCGAGCGCACCACGACCATCGTGGTGGAGGCGGCCCACTTCGACCCGGCCACGGTGTTCCGCGCCGGTCGCCGGCACAAGCTGCCCTCGGAGGCGTCGCGGCGGTTCGAGCGCGGCGTCGACCCGCTGCTCCCCGCGTACGCCGCGGACCGGGTGGCCCGGCTGCTGGTCGACCTCGGCGGCGGCACCGTCGCGCCCGGCACGACCTACGTCGGCGCCCCGCCGCCACCGGCCGAGATCACGGTCCCGGCCGACCTGCCGGCCCGGGTCACCGGCATCGAGGTGTCCACGCAGGCCGCGGTGGACGCCCTGCGCGCCGTGGGCTGTGAGGTGACCGTCGACCACGAGCCGTCCGGTGCCGGACCGCTGCTGACCGCGCTGGCCCCGAGCTGGCGTCTGGACCTCACCGACCCCTACGACCTGGTCGAGGAGGTGGCCAGGGTCGTCGGGTACGACCGGGTGCCGTCGGTGGTCCCCACGGCGCCGGTGAGCCGGGGCCTCACCCGCGCCCAGCGGCTGCGGCGGCGGGCGGCGCGGACGATGGCCGGCCTCGGCCTGGTGGAGGTCAAGACCTACCCGTTCGTCGGGGACGCCGCCTTCGACGCGCTCGGCCTGCCTGCCGACGACGGCCGGCGGCGTACCGTGCGCATCGCCAACCCGCTCTCGGAGGAGGAGCCCGCGCTCACCACGACCCTGCTGCCGGGGCTGCTGCGCGTCGCGGCGCGCAACATCGGCCGGGGCCAGCCGGACGTCGGGGTGTTCGAGACCGCCGCGGTGTTCTGGCCCTCGTCGTCCGGGGCCGCGGCGCCCGTGCTGGCGGTGGACGGCAGACCGAGCGACGCCGAGGTGACCGCTCTCGAGGACGCCCTGCCCTGGCAGCCCCGGCACGTCGCGGCCGTGCTGACCGGGCAGCGCGAGGCGTCGGGCTGGTGGGGACCGGGCCGCCCGACCGGCTGGGCCGACGCGGTCCAGCTGGCCCGGGTGCTGGCCGAGGAGCTCGCCGCCGACCTGACCGCCGAGCAGGGCAGCGCGGCCCCCTGGCACCCCGGCCGGTGCGCCCGGTTGCTGGTCGGCGGCGTGGAGTCCGGCTTCGCCGGCGAGCTGCATCCGCGGGTCTGCGAGGCGTTCGGGCTGCCGCCGCGCGCCGCGGCTCTCGAGCTCGACCTCGACACGCTGGTCGAGGCGGCCGCCGGTCTGGTCCGGGCACCGGTGTTCTCGACCATGCCGGTCGCGAAGGAGGACGTCGCGCTGGTGGTGGACGACGCCGTGCCTGCGGCCGCGCTCGCCGAGGCGCTGCGCGACGGCGCCGGGGAGCTGCTGGAGTCGGTGCGCCTCTTCGACGTCTACACCGGGCCACAGGTCGGCGAGGGCCGCAAGTCGCTCGCGTTCGCGCTGCGGTTCCGGGCCGCGGACCGCACGCTCACCGAGGAGGAGGCCGCCGCAGCGCGCCAGGCGGGGGTCGCGGTGGCGGCCGAGCGGCACGGCGCCGTCCAGCGCAGGTGAGCGACCCCCGGCGCCGCGAGCCGGCGCAGGCCCACACGTGGGCGGGCCGGGCCGGCCGGGTACAGGCCGGGTGACCGACGGCGACGTTCCGGGGGCCACCCGGGCGCCGCGAGCCGTACCCCGAGCCGGGCCCCGCGGCCCGACCGAGAAGGAGCTCCGATGACCGACCGGTTCCAGACCGCGGCCCGCACCGTGGGGGTGGAGGAGGAGCTGCTGCTCTTCGACGAGCGCACCGGCCGGCCGGCGCCGGTGGGACACGCGATCGCCCAGGACGCCGAGGCCACGCCCGAGGGGGAGCCGCAGGCGGTCGACCACGAGTTCAAGCTCGAGCAGGTGGAGACCGCGACCGAGCCGACCCGGGACCTCGACGAGCTGCGCTCCGGCCTGGTCAGCCGTCGCGCCGAGGTCGTGGAACGCGCCGGCCGCGAGCGCGCGGTGGCGGCCGCCATCGCGACCAACCCGCTGCCGCTGGTGCCGACGCTGACGCCGCGGGAGCGGTACGTCCGGATGCAGGCCGCCTTCGGGCTGGTCGCCCGCCAGGAGCTGACCTGCGGCATGCACGTCCACGTCTCGGTCGGCTCCCCGGACGAGGGGGTGGCGGCACTGGACCGGATCCGGCCGTGGCTGCCGGTGCTCCTCGCGCTGTCGGCGAGCTCGCCGTACTGGCAGGGAGAGGACACCGGGCTGGCCAGCTTCCGCTCGGCGGTCTGGAGCATCTGGCCGACCGCAGGGCCCACCGAGCTGTTCGGTGACGCGACGAGGTACGCCGCCGTGGTCGGCGACCTGGTCGCCTCCGGCGCGGCCCTGGACCCGAAGATGGTCTACTTCGACGCGCGCCTGTCCACGACGTACCCGACCGTCGAGCTGCGGGTCCCCGACGTGTGCACCGACGTCGACGCCGCGGTGGCGGTCGCGGGACTCGCCCGCGCCCTGGTGGACCGGGCCGTGGCGGACTGGCACGACGGCCGACCGGCCCCCGGCCACCCGAGGGCGGTGGTCCGAGCCGCGGGATGGGTGGCGGCCCGGCACGGGCTGAGCGGCCACCTGCTGGACGGGCGCACGCTGAAGCCGGTCTCCGCGGCCGCCGCGCTGCGCGGGCTGCTCGACCACGCCGGCGACGCCCTGGCCGCGCACGGCGACCTGGACCGGGTGCGCGAGACGGTGGAGCGGATCTGCGCGGAGGGCACGTCGGCGCAGCGGCAGCGCGCCGTGTTCGCGCGGGCCGGCGACCTGCACGCGGTGGTCCGCGACGCCGTCGCCCGCACCGCCGCGGCGCTCTCCTGACCGCGCCCGGCCTGCGGGCTCAGTCGATCCCGGGCAGGGCCGCCACGAGCCGCTCGAAGGCCGCGTGGTCGCCGGTGACGGTCAGCACCGAGGCCGGACGACGGCGCCACAGCCAGGCGTCGACGTCGTCGGCGGTCCCGCTCACGGTGGCCGCCGGGCGACCCGGCGACCGGTCGACGACGAGCCCCGGCTGGTCGTGCTCGCCGTCGTCGTCGGGGTCGGTGCCGGTGACCCGTCCGAGCCGGACCGGCACGGCCAGCCCGGTGTCGGAGCACTCCACCGAGACCAGGTCCGGGCCCGGGGTGAACGTGGCCCACGGCGGCACCAGCCCGTACATCACCTCCAGCGCCTCGACCACGCCGTCCGACGCGAGCGTGGCCTCCATCGGGGTCACGCTCGAGGCGGTGAGCTCGGCGTCGAGCCGGTGGACCAGCGCCTCGTGCGCCTGGCGCCTCCGCACGTAGCCGACCGTCCGGTCCGGCGCCCACATGTACACCTCGGTCGCCGGGTCCGCGTCCGCGAGCACCTGGGCCAGCCGGGCCGCCTGCTCGCGGGCGAACGCCTGCAGGCCGTCGTAGGACGCCGGCCGGTCCGGCACGGTCATCCCCGCAGGGCTCGACCGGCGCTCGGAGACGATCGTCGCCCAGAACCACTGCACCTCGCCGAGATGCCACAGCAGGTCGGCCGCGTCCCACTCCGGACAGCTCGGCACCCGTGCCGACGGGTCGGTCCCCGCCAGCACCTCCGCGAACCGCCCCGATTCACGGGTGACCGCCGCGACGAAGTCCAGCTCCCCGCCCCTGGCCCGCACCGTCCCGCTCATCGGACCCACGCTATCCCCACTCCTGCCATGCCCCGCCGACCCGTCGACCTTGGTGTGTCGACCCGTCGATCTTGGTGTGTCGACCCGTCAATGTTGGTGCGTCGAGCCGTCAATGTTGGTGCGTCGAGCCGTCAATGTTGGTGGGTCGAGCCACCACGGCTGTGCTGAGTCGACGGGTCAGCCGATGTCAGGCGCTCGGCCGATGTCGGAAGGTGTGCTGGTACTCGATCGTGTCCTCGGTGGCGCCGGCGGTCCGCCGTGGCTCAGCCGATGTCGCGGGAGCGGTAGCGCAGCCACCCGGCGGCCACGACCAGGGCCGCGATGCCCGAGAGCAGCAGGGCCGGTCCCCACGCGAAGTCCTCCAGCGGCATCCGCGGCGAGTGCGTGTACGGCGACAGGTCGAGCACCCACCCGGGCAGGTCCAGCAGCTCCCCGACCTGACCGAGGGTGGCGAACAGCACCACGAGCCCCCAGCCGAGCGGCGCCCATTGGCTGCGCCAGGCGAAGCAGGCCAGGGAGAGCGCTACGACGACCCACACCGCGGGCGCCTGCGCCAGGGCGGAGGCCACCATCGTCGCGAACGAGTGGTGGCCGTCGGCGCCGACGCCCAGGGCCATCGCAACCCCGCTGACCAGCAGCAGCCAGGTCGCGCCGGCCAGCGCGACGACGGCCGTGGCCAGGAAGGCCCGGGCCCGCGAGGTCGCGCCGGCGAGCACCTGCTCGGTGCGGCCGTCGTGCTCGTCGGTGCCGCCGTGTCCGACCACGGCGACCGCGAAGCAGCTGACGGCGAGTCCGATGACTGAGAACACCGCGACCAGGAGGGTGTCCCGGAACGCCCCCGCACCGCCGACGCGCTCCAGCATGTCGCGGACGCCCCCGGAGCCGAACGCGTCGAAGCTCGGCGAGATCGCCCCGAACACCAGGCCGAGCACCGCCATCGCGAAGGTCCAGCCCACCAGCATCGGGGTGTGCACCCGGAGGCTCAGGGAGATCGCGTCCGCGAGCCGGGGCGACCCCGTGGCCGGACCGGGCCGGGCCGGGACGACCCCGGCTCCCAGGTCGCGGCGCACCCGCACGGCGACCGCCGCGGCGGCCAGGGCCCCGGCCGCAGCGGGGTACAGGGCGAGGACCCACCAGCGGGGGTCGCCGTACGCGCGGGCCTGGGTGTTCCAGCCGAACGGGGAGAGCCAGCTCAGCCAGCCGGCGTCGGAGGTGTCCCCGACCGCGCGGAGGACGAACAGCCCGCCGACCGCCGTGGCGGCGATGCCCGCGCACGTGCGCGCGCTCGGGGAGAGCTGGCAGGCCAGCGCGGTGAGCCCGGTCGCGACCAGCCCGGTGCCGGCCCACGACGCGCCGAACGCGACGGACCCGGTCGCGGGCAGGCCTCCGGCGACGTTGACCGCCGCGGTCAGCACCCCCAGCACGAGCGACACGACGGCCCCGAAGCCCAGGGCTGCGGCGAGCGGCGCCACCGCGTTGACGGCGGTCCCGCCGACCAGCTCGGCCTGGCCGTTCTCCTCGTCGAGCCGGGTGTGCCGGCGTACGACGAACAGCAGCATGAGCGCGACCAGGACCGCGTAGGTCACGGTCATCTTGGTCATGGCCAGCTCGCCCTCGCTGTGGACGTCGAGGATCGGGCCGTACAGCGCGACCAGGCCCGGGCTGGCGTTGATCGCCTCCGCCGCCCGGACCCGCTCGGCCTCCGTGGCGTACAGGCCGGGGGTCGCCGAGGCCGACGCGAAGCAGACCAGCAGCAGGACCGCCGTCCAGACCGGCACCATGACCCGGTCGCGCCGCGCGGCCAGCCGCAGCAGCAGGCCGAAGCCGACCAGGCTCGAGCCCTGGCGCCGGACCGCGGGCGCGGCCGTCATGGCCTGGCTCCCTCCCGGTCCGGCCGGTAGACGTCGAGGAACAGCTCCTCCAGCGTCGGCGGCGCGCTGGTCAGGGTCTGCACGCCCGCCGCGGTCAGGGCCGCGAGGACATCGGCCATCCCCGACGGCTCGACCGAGCAGGTGACCACCCGGCCGGCCACGGAGACCTCGTGCACACCGGGCACCGCGGAGAGGTCGGGGACCGCACCGGTGACCTCGGCGCGCACCCGGTTGCGGCGCAGGTGGCGCATCTCCTCCAGGGTGCCGGTCTCCACGGTGCGGCCCTCGCGGATGATCGTCACCCGCCGGGCCAGCCGCTCGACCTCGCTGAGGATGTGGCTGGACAGCAGCACCGTCGCCCCCGCGGCCGTGTGCTCGGCGACGCACTCGTTGAAGACCTGCTCCATGAGCGGGTCCAGCCCGGAGGTCGGCTCGTCGAGGACCAGCAGCTCGGTGCGCGTGGCGAAGGCCGCGACCAGGGCGACTTTCTGCCGGTTGCCCTTGGAGTAGGCGCGCCCGCGCTTGGTCGGGTCGAGCTGGAACCGCTCGAGCAGCTCCTCGCGGCGAGACGCCCGTGGCTCGCCGCCGCGCATCCGGATCAGCAGGTCGATGGTCTCCCCTCCGGAGAGGTTCGGCCACAGCGCCACGTCGCCTGGCACGTACGCGAGCCGACGGTGGATCTCCACCGCGTCCGCCCACGGGTCCAGCCCGAACACCCGTACCTGCCCTCCGTCGATGCCCAGGAGCCCGAGAAGCGCCCGGATGGTCGTCGACTTGCCGGCGCCGTTGGGGCCCAGGAAGCCGTGCACCTCCCCGGGCGTCACCACGAGGTCGAGGCCGTCCAGGGCGCGGACCCTGCCGAAGTCCTTCACCAGCCCCTGTGCATCGACCACGACCTCGGCGGTTGCGCGCATGGCACCACGGTAGGACCGACGTGCGGGCAGAGCCCAGGACCGCCGCGGGGCACCGGCAGGAGGCGCAGAGGAAGGGCTCTGCCGGGCGACCCGCGAGTCGGCGTGTCTTGGGCCGGGTCGGCCCGCGAGTCGGCGTGTCTTGGGCCGGGTCGGCCCGCGAGTCGG
>JBIOUF010000214.1:0-5750 GCA_044866695.1 Nocardioidaceae bacterium
CGCTGCTGGGCTGGATGGCGTGGAAGGACGCGACCGCACAGGTCGCCGGCGAGACAGCGCACCGGGAGACCACCGGCGCGGAGAGGAGCTGAGAATGGCCGACCACACCGACCTGCCCGAGGTGGACTTCGCCGGTGCCGCCGCCGCGGTCACCGTGGAGGACGTCGAGGAGGCGATGAAGGACGTCGTCGACCCAGAGCTGGGCATCAACGTCGTGGACCTCGGCCTGGTCTACGGCATCAACCTCGACGAGGACAAGAACGTCGTCTTGGACATGACCCTGACCAGCGCCGCCTGCCCGCTCACCGACGTCATCACCGACCAGACCGAGACTGCCCTGGAGGGCCTGGTCAACGACGTCGCGATCAACTGGGTCTGGATGCCGCCCTGGGGCCCGGACAAGATCACCGACGACGGTCGAGAGATGCTGCGCTCACTTGGCTTCAACGTCTGACGCCCCGAACTCCGTTCGCGGCGTCAGACGTTGAAGCCTCGGGCGAAGCCCGAGGCCAGGCGAGTCGGCGCACACGCCCCCTCGGCGCGAAGCGCCCACTGGGAGGATGCGACGGCTCGGCGTGCTGCCGCTAGGAGTTCACGACGGCTCGGCGTGCTGCTGACGGGAGGATGCGCCGGCTCGGCGGGCCGGACCCGGGGCAGTTCAGTTCTCGCCGAGCAGCGGCTGGTTCAGCTTCACCTCCACGTGGTCGCCGTCGAGGTCGACGTCGAAGTCACCTGCGGTGCCGTTGTAGGTGACGTCGTCGAGGTGCAGCCGGCCGTGGGTGTTGATGCCGAGCTTGAACGAGTACTGCATGTCGCCGTGGCCGCGCGGGTCGAACCGCCCGGTGACCCGAAGCGCCACCCAGGGGTCTTCGGCGTTGCCCTCCGCCATGTGGTTGTCCCCGCCCCAGGGGGTGATGTTGACGTTGAGCAGGCCGCCGGACAGGTTCTCCGACGAGCCGGACTTGTCGAACTGCAGGGTCAGGAACCGGTTGACCGGCACGCCGGGGTGGGCCGACCCGGCCCAGCCGACGACGGGGGAGTCGTCGTTGCTGATGTAGCCGGAGGCCGCGACCGTCAGCTCGTTGTCCCAGAAGGCGCCGATGGCGGTGAACCGCAGCACGTCCCAGCCGACGTACTGCCCGGGGTGGGCGAACTGCTGGGCGGGGAACTCGGCCGGGTAGTGGACGTGCGACGGACTGACGTTGAAGCCGGACTCGCCGTTCACCGTCGTGTAGACCGCCTGCACCGCGCCGACCACGGCGGCACCGGCGGAGATCGCGGCCAGGGTCACCGGCTCGGCCATCGCGGTCCTCCTCCCGGCGGGGCTGTCGCCCCCTCCCACCGACGCTAGGCGGCCCGAGGTCCGGTGGCAGGGAGAGGACGGGCGCACCTGCGGGAACGCCGCTCGCACTCTCGGGCAACGCGCCGCGACCGGTCCTCGGGCATCCTGGCCCGGTGAGCACCGTCCTGGTCCCGGTGCAGCGGGTGCCCCGCTGGTGCGCCAACTTCGCGACCCGGCATGGTGCCGGCGCGGCGTCGGTGGTGGACGGGGCGCTGCGCCTGGAGGCCGTGGACGGCGCGACCGCGACGCTCAGCGCGCCATGGGGCAGGGGCTACGCCGGCCCGGCCGAGCCGGAGCGGTTCGCCGACGCCGCCGCGCAGCCGCTGCGGTGGGCAGTGCTCCTGGTGCGCAAGGGCGGCTTCGCGATGGCGCGCGGAACCTCGGCCGTGCCGGAGGCGACCAAGGTCGGCCGCCGGCACGTGCAGGGCAGGTCGAAGGCGGGCGGCTGGAGCCAGCAGCGGTTCGCTCGGCGCCGCGACGACCAGGCCCGGGCGGCGTACGCCGCGGCGGCCGGACACGCCCACCGGGTCCTCCTCGGCGGCGGACCGCCGAAGGCGCTGGTCTGCGGCGGCGACCGGCGCGCCGTCGAGACCGTGCTCCGCGACCCGCGGCTGGCCGGCCTGGCCGAGCGGAGGGTGCCGCCCTGGCTCGCCGTCCCGGACCCGACCACCGCCGTCCTCGCCGCCGCGGTGGCCGACGCGTGGTCGGCGCGGGTGGAGGTTACCTGACCGTCGGTTGCTACGTGGCCGATCCCGGCGACGTCGCACGGCGTGTCGTCGTCGCCTGGGACCACGAGCCGGGCTTCCTGCCGGCATCGGCCACGAGCGGGCCGGCCGGCCCGCCGGGCTCAGCCGTCCAGGTGCAGGTCGTCGGCGGCGAAGGTGTCGCAGGCCTCCAGGGTGCCCTCGGTCATGCCGGTGTTGAACCAGTAGGTGCGGGCGGCGGCGGACCCGTGGGTCCACTGGTCGGGGTCGACCCGGCCGGAGCTGCGCTGCTGGATCCGGTCGTCGCCGACCGCCTGGGCGGCGTCGACGGCGTTGGCGACGTCCTCCTCGGTGAGCTCGAGGATGAACACCTGGCCGTTCTCGTCCTCGACCTCGGTGGCGTAGCGGCCCCACATGCCGGCGTAGCAGTCCGCCTGGAGCTCCAGTCGGACCGCGTCGCTCTCCGGTCCCTGCTGGGTGCGGACCTTGCCCATCGTGCCGAGCAGGTTCTGGATGTGGTGGCCGTACTCGTGGGCGAGCACGTAGGCCTCGGAGAAGGCGCCGCCGCGGGCGCCCAGCTGACCCTGCAGCATGTCGCGGAAGAACGTGCGGTCCAGGTAGACGGTGCGGTCGACCGGACAGTAGAACGGGCCGACCGCGGACGTCGCGCCCCCGCAGCCGGTGCTGACCGAGCCGGAGAACAGCACCGTCCCCGCCGGGGTGTAGTCGGCGCTGGACTGCTCGGGGAGCGCTTCGGACCAGAACGCCTGGACGCTGTTGACGGTGGCCACCAGGGCGCACTGCTCGTTGCTGTTGGCGTCGTCGCCGTCCTGGCACTGCGAGGTCCCCGAGACTCCGGTGGTGTCGACCGAACCGGCGTCCGGGGCGGCCGGGAACCCGAGACCACCGCCGGTGCCGCCGCCCCCGCCGCCACCGAGCACGCCGCTCATCAGCAAGACGACGACCAGGACGATGAGGCCGCCGATCCCGCCACCCATCCTCATGCCGCCGGGAAGCCCCCCCGGCAGCATCGACCCGCCGGACCGGCCGCCCCCGGATCGGACCTGGACCTGGCTCGGGTCGAGCCGGGCCTTCGGGTTGAAGCGCATGCCGTCCCTTCGTCGCAGGCGTGTGGTCCCCGGTACAGTACCTACCCCGCGGGCCCGCGCGGCCAACCTCCGCTCCTCGCCTCCACCCCCTTGTCGACACCATGATCACCGCCCATGACCTCGAGGTCCGCGCCGGCGCGCGGCTGCTGATGCGCGACGTCAGCTTCCGCGTGGGCCCCGGCGACAAGGTGGGCCTGGTCGGCCGCAACGGCGCGGGCAAGACGACCCTGACCCGGGTGCTGGCCGGAGAGGCGCAGCCGGCCGCCGGGCGGGTGACCCGCGCCGGCGAGCTCGGCTACCTCCCCCAGGACTCGATGCCCGGTGACGCCCAGCAGCAGGCGCTGCACCGCATCCTGTCCGCCCGGGGGCTGGACGAGGCGGTCCGGCGCATGCGCGACGCCGAGGACGACATGGCCTCGACCGACCCGGACCGCCGGGAGCGCGGGATGCGCCGGTACGCCGCCGCGGACGCCGCGCTGCACGCCGGAGGCGGGTACGCCGCAGAGGCCGAGGCCCGGCAGATCGCGGCCAGCCTCGGCATCGAGGACCGCGTGCTCGGCCAGCCCCTCGGCACCCTGTCCGGCGGGCAGCGCCGTCGGGTCGAGCTGGCGCGGATCCTGTTCTCCGGTGCGGAGACCCTGCTGCTCGACGAGCCCACCAACCACCTCGACGCCGACTCGGTGGCCTGGCTGCGCGAGTTCCTGCGCGGCCACAAGGGCGGGCTGGTCGTGATCAGCCACGACGTCGCGCTGCTCGAATCCTGCGTGAACCGGGTGCTGCACCTGGACGCCAACCGCGCGGAGGTGGACGTGTACAACCTCGGCTGGTCGGCGTACCTGGCCCAGCGGGAGACCGACGAGCGGCGCCGCCGCCGCGAGCGCGCCAACGCCGAACGCAAGGCGAGCACGCTGGAGGACCAGGCCAACCGGATGCGCGCCAAGGCCACCAAGGCCCGCGCCGCCCAGTCGATGCTGAAGCGCGCCGAGCGGATCATGGCGGGCGTCGAGGAGGAGCGAGGCCGGGACAAGGTGGCCCGGATCGCGCTGCCGGCGCCCGCGCCGTGCGGCCGCACGCCGCTGACCGCTCAGGAGCTGTCGAAGTCGTACGGGTCGCTGGAGGTGTTCACCGACGTCGACCTGGCCGTCGACCGCGGCAGCCGGGTGGTCGTGCTGGGCCTCAACGGCGCCGGCAAGACCACGCTGCTGCGGATCCTGGCCGGCCTCGACGCGCCCGACACCGGCGGGCTCACGCCCGGCCACGGGCTCAGGCTCGGCTACTACGCCCAGGAGCACGAGACCCTGGACTTCGGCCGCACCGTGCTGGAGAACCTGCGCAGCGCCGCGCCGGGCCTGACCGACACGGAGGCGCGCAGCGTGCTCGGCGCCTTCCTGTTCGGCGGGGACGACGCGCTGAAGCCCGCCCGCGTGCTCTCCGGCGGCGAGCGGACCCGGCTGGCGCTCGCGGTCCTGGTCGTGTCCAGCGCCAACGTGCTGCTCCTCGACGAGCCCACCAACAACCTCGACCCGGCCTCGCGCGAGGAGGTGCTGGCCGCCATCCGCGCGTACGCCGGGGCGATCGTCCTGGTCACCCACGACGAGGGTGCCGTCGCCGCCCTGCAGCCCGAGCGCGTGCTGATCCTGCCCGACGGCGTCGAGGACCTCTGGAACGACGGGTACGCCGACCTGGTCGCCCTGGCATGAAGGTCGAGCCGTCAGTCTTGGTGGGTCGAGCCGTCAGCTGTGGTGGGTCGAGCCGTCAGTTGTGGTGGGTCGAGCCGTCAGTTGTGGTGGGTCGAGCCGTCAGTTGTGGCGAGCAGCCGTGTTGCCCGAGCCGGTCCGCCGGCGCGGCGGGAACAAACCGGGCACCGCGGCGGTTTCCCCACCGGACAGGAGGTGGCGCTGTGTCGATGCACGCGGGGATGGGCCCGGTGTGGCGCAACCTGCGCGCCGACCGGTCGGTCGCCGACCAACGGCTGCGCCGCGGCACCGTCCGGCGCGTGCTGGGGTTCGCGGCTCCGCACCGCGGGCTGATCGCGGCGTTCCTGGCCCTTACCGTCCTGGACGCCAGCCTGGTCGTCGTGCCGCCGCTGCTGGTCCAGCGGGTGATCGACGACGGCATCGCCCAGGGCGACGTCACGCTGGTCGCCTGGCTCGCGGTCGCGATGGCGGTCGTCGCGGTCGTCGACGCCGCCGTCGGGGTGGCTCAGGGATACCTGTCGGCCCGCATCGGCGAGGGTCTGATCCACCATCTGCGCACCGAGGTGTTCGGGCACGTGCAGCGCATGTCGCTGGCGTTCTTCACCCGTACCCAGACCGGAGCCCTGGTCAGCCGGCTCAACAACGACGTGGTCGGCGCGCAGCGCGCGTTCACCTCGGTGCTGTCCAGCGCGGTCGCCAACATGATCAGCGTCGTCGTGGTGGGGGTCACCATGCTCGCGCTGAGCTGGCAGGTGACGCTGCTGTGTCTCGCGCTGTTCCCCCTCTACCTCCTGGCCTCCCGGTGGGTCTCCCACCGGATCACCGGCCTGACCCGCGCGCAGATGGACGGCAACGCCGACCTCGGCAACGCGATGACCGAGCGGTTCAACGTCGGCGG
>JBIOUF010000215.1:0-23329 GCA_044866695.1 Nocardioidaceae bacterium
CCGCCGACGTGTCCCGAGTGCTTAGTCCGAGACGGTTCAAACTTATCCGGCTATGCCGGGCAAGACGGCTTGAACGTGGAAACCGGTTAAGCGCTCTGGTTGACTCCCATGTGCTTAGTCCGGGAGTCCGTATATGTCCGTGCCGATGTCCGCTGCCGAAATCGCGGACGACCTCGCCGACCGCATTCGCGACGGCGAACCTCCGCCTGGGTCAAAGATGCCCTCGTATCACGAGCTTGCCGTGCTGTACGGGGTGGGGACGACGACGATCGCGAACGTGATGACGGTACTCAAGGAGCGCGGTCTGGTGGTGGGCTATCAGGGTCGGGGCGTGTATGTGGCGGATCGGCGCCGCTAAACCTGGTCGGGGATAGAACCACACATACGGGATCATCGGCCGGGTTACGGGCGGACATGTGACAGCTTCGTGAACCAAGTCGGCTCACGGCATTCATTGATCGACATGTCCGCTGGCCAGGAGAATCGTACAGCGACATGAACCGATAGGCTGTCGCCCAATCCGGTTAGCCCCATACGCCCGGCCTGCACGACGTCCGACCCGCAGTGCTGGCGCCAGAAGTGAGGATGATGTCAAGGTGAGCTGGATCGCTCGTCTGAGGTGTGACAGATGCGGCGGTTCATTCCACTATGCCCCGAATTGGCAGGAGCTTCGACATGCAAAACCTTCGCCAAGGCATCCCCATCACTCACACCGCGACGGCCGACGCCCGTGCTATACGGAGGCGGCGATGATCGCCGACGTCGACACCGGCGAATTCCAGTTCGTCCAACGCCAGCTGCGCGATTACAGGGCCCTGACCCAACGCGCGACCGCCGAGAGCG
Organism: Nocardioidaceae bacterium; assembly: GCA_044866695.1. Classification (GTDB taxonomy): domain Bacteria; phylum Actinomycetota; class Actinomycetes; order Propionibacteriales; family Nocardioidaceae; genus JBIOUF01. The sequence continues at coordinate 844 of JBIOUF010000215.1, forward strand.
TCAAGTCCGAAAGCGAGACCGCGGAGACCAACAACGAACGGGGACACAAACGCGAACTGCCCCTGATCGTGCTCTACACCGGCCGAGGCCTGTGCTGGTGCCTGGCCATCGTCTGCTTCTGCACCTACGCCTTCCTGAGCGTGTTGCGCTGGACCGGCACGTGGAGTGCTCCCGCCGGCGTCACCACCTGGTTCACCGTCGGGATGGCCCTGTTCATCATCAGTGCTCACGCTATCCGGGCGTCCATCCAGCACCGTCAGATGCTCGCTCTCGCAGAGACCATCCGCGCGGAGCTTCGCACGGAGATCCGCGACCACGCGCCCGCCGACGCGATCGAGTTGGCGCGGATCGCCACGATGGTGGAGCGGGTCTGGGCGGCGGTGGCCAAGCAGGAGGAGCGGTTGGCCGGCCTTCGTTCGGATCTTGGGAGTCTGATGCTCATGAAGGCAGACGCTGAGCGGTTCGTGGACGCGCGCAGCGAGGCGGAGGAGGGGCGGGCCGGGGGTGTGGCCTCGGTTACGCATTTGCCGGTTGTCAGTCGCTCTCCGTCACCGCGAAAAGGTGATCACTCATGAGCAACTCATGACCTTGACGAGGGGGTGAAAAAAGCCCAGGTCCGCAATCTGCTGACCTGGGCTTTTGTTTGGTCGGGGTAACCGGATTTGAACCGATGGCCTCTTCGTCCCGAACGATTCTTGGACCAAATTCGTGATCAGGTACTTTATCTACTAAGCCGAACCGACCTCGCAAGGTTTCGTCTCAGTAGTCTCAGCAAGCTCAGCAGAAATCAAGATCATAACTCATGACCAACTCATGAGTGTCCTATCTGGACGATCCTCGACGACGGCCCTTCGTCATCTCTAGCCCGCCGCAAAGCCATCGTCGCCTGTCGCGCCTTGTCGAACCGACCGTCCCGCGCGTGCAAATACCGCTGCACCGACTCGAGCGTCTCATGCCCCATCAAGCTCATGATCTCGTGAGCCGGTAGGCCCGCCTCGCCCAACCGCGTCCCATATGTGTGGCGTAGGTCGTGCGCAGTCGGTTGCGGGTCAGCCAGGAACGGCCGCTCATCCTGATACAGGCCCAACGCCCGCTTGCCCTCGGCCCGCCGTGCGGCCTTCCACTCCTCGATCTCCTGCGGCGTCCACACGCGCACATAGGTAAGACACTTAAGGAATACCCGGTCGCGCCACGAGTCGTAGAGCATGTTCCCGCCCTTGGGCATCACGACCAGCGGACGGCCCGGCGGGGTCACCAGCATCCGCTGCCGAAGCAACGGCCACAGCTCCTCATCGACCGGCACCGGCCGGATCGCCGCCTTCGACTTCGGGAACGGCTTGATCGTCCCGTCCTTCTCGATCACCGGGCCGACATGCACGAGCCTGCGCCGGGTGTCAACGTGTTCGGCGTCCAGCGCGCACGCCTCCTCATACCTGAGTCCGGCGTTGAGCATCAACTCCAGCAGCAGCCGGCCGTCCGGCCGTCCGGGGAAACGTCGCTCGGCGTTGTCGAGGAGCTCGTGCGCCTCGTCGTCGTCGAGGACCCGGTCCAGGTGCGCATCACGCGGAGTGCACTTGACATCCTTGGCGACGTTGTAGGGCAGCAGCTTGGCATCGACCGCACTGTCCAGGATCGCCCGAAGTACCCCGACCGCGGCCTGGATCGACGCCGCCCCGACCGGGTCCGCCTTGCCGTTGCCGTCCTTGCGCTGCTCCAGCTCGTTGATCCAAACCTCGATGTCGGGCTTGAGGGCGGCACCGCACGGCCACGCGCCCCATCTTGGCCTTACATATACGCGGTAGTGCGAGGCGTCGCGCTGCCGCGAATTCTTCGCCTGCCGGCGCTTGCTGGTCCACCGGTCCCAGATCTCCTCGATCGTCACCTTCGCGCCACGCGGGTCGATCCACTGGCCGTCGGTGAAGCTCGCTTCGAGCTTTCCTGCCCACTTCTCAATGTCGCCCTTCAGGTCCCGACTCTCGGTGACCCGGTCACCGCTGGGCAGGTAGACAGTGGCGGCCCACAGGCCGCTTGGCAGCTTCCGGACCCAGGCCATCAGGCGGCCCCCCGTCCACGCTCTTCGGGACGATCTTTTTCGTTCATCTGCTGGATCTCCATCTCCAAGGCTTGGAGGTCCTGCTTGCGCCTCAATTCAAGGATCTGCCTACGGCGCTGCAATGCGAAGGTACGCCACGCATCGGTCACGTCCTCGCGCGACATGATCTCCCGGACTATCTCGTCGTTGCGGTCCAGTCCCACAAAGCGCGGGTCGTCCTCTTCCTCGTCTATTAGGGAGCCCGCGACCCGGGCCAGGATGGTGTCGGGGTCGTCGCCAACTATCTGGGCGACGAGGCGCACGGTCTCGATGGTGGCGCCGCGCTTGGTGTCGCCGGCCATGAGCCTGAAAAGTGTTGCGCGGCTTATCCGGCCTGCGGATTCCCGTGCCACTCTTGCGATGCTCCAACCGGGACGGTCTTGGATGCCCTTGAGGTATTCCATCAAGGGCGTCGAGGGTCGTGGTATCCCGTCGCGCGGAGGCATGAGGCCACCGTATACAGGCTCTGACCAGCGCGGAAACGATACGGGGCGTCTCTGTTTTGCGTCGCCTCGCTTTTGCGACGCATTGATCGGCATAACCAATGTCGCGGGCACCGGTCCTCCAAGATTACGTCGCATATGTGCGACGACCGTTGATCGAAGTAAAGCAACACGTCACATCTGCGTCAACCGAACGGCCGACATAGGCACAAAGTCGCGTCGCCTACTTGCGTCGCATTAGTGAGACGGTCTAATGTCCATTGCATGGCACCGACTCAAATTTGCGACGTAGGCGAGCTGGTGAACGACTCGAAATCGCGACTCAATGAAGCCATTCTGCGGACCCTAATGGGGGCCAAAGGCGTCAAGAGCATCGCCGAGTTGTCCCGGCGCTCCGGTGTCAGTAGGGCCACCATCTTCCGGCTCATCGCGGGAGAGTCCGGCGGCCTTGCCGACACCGCCCGCGACTTGGCCCGCGCGCTGGACACCACTGTCGAGACCCTCTACGCCACGGATCGTGCGAGATGAGCGCGCCGACCTACCTGACCGTGGACAGCTTCGCCGAGAAGCTCGACACCGACGACATGACGGTCCGCCGCCTCATCAACGCAGGCCTGATCGAGGCCATCGACATCCGGCAGCCCGGCGGCAAACGCGCTCGGCTGCGCATCCCCGAGACCGAACTGACGCGGATCGGCAAGGACCTGAAGCTCGGCGCACGACGGGGGAGGCGGTCGGCATGAGCGGGGATCCGGTGGGCGCTGCCGTGGTCGGCCTCTGTATCGCCTTCGTGTTGCTGACCCAGGTGTTCGCCTGGGGCTGGCCCCGGAAGCGGGGTGCGCGGTGAGCGAGATCGTGCATGTGCCGTTCCACAACGGCGAGGTGCTGACGGTCGACATCGACGGCAAACCCCACGTGATCTTGCGTCCGGCACTCGAGCAGTTGGGGGTCGACTTCGACTCGCAGCGTAAGAAGCTGGACGGAAAATCGTGGGCCTGCAAGGTGCTGGTGACCGTGCAGCTACCCGGATCAGCCCAGCGGCGTGAGGTCCTCGCGGTCGACGTTCGCACCTTCCTGATGATCCTCGCGACGATCGACGAGAAGCGGGTCGGGCCCAATGTGCGTCCGCTGCTGATCGCCTACCAGTGCGAGGTCGCTGACGCCATCGAGGCGTACTGGACCAAGGGCAAGGCGGCAAACCCGCGCTCCGAGGCGGAGACCTATGCCCCGCGCACGCTGACCCTCGACGAGACCTGCGCACTGCTGGAGCAGCGCTACGGCCTGTCCTATTCGGTGCCGACCCTCGGCCGGGCGCTGCGCAACTGCGGCGTGCTCAAGCAGACCGGCGGCCCGATGAAGAAGTACCGCTGGTGGTTCTGGTTCACCGGCTCGACCTGGAACGTGCACCCGCATGTGGTGGTGGCGATGGCCCGCCGGTTGGACAACGCCGAGGAGCAGCTGCGCGCGTTCGACGGTATCCAGTTGCGCCTCGAGGCCGAGGGCGTCGGCGAGCAGCAGGAGTTGGCCCCTCCCTAGTAGACGCGCTGCGGGTGAGTGCCATCGCGTCCGTATCCGCAGCTGCAAGCCGGGTTCGCCGTTGCGTCAGGTCCCCCAGATCCCCACGGCGGCGGACCCCCGGTGGTGGTCGGGAGTCGGCTTCTCCCCGGGGCGTCCCGGCCACCACTACAGCAAGGTCTTCCGCCAGCAGGGCGGGAGTGGCCCGGTCGATGCCGTTGGGGCATACCACACGGAAGCCGTCCGGCCGGGCCAACAAGAAAGCTCTCGGCCACTACGGGTCGAGGGGGTTCAGCCGGATCTGCAACGCCTGACTCGCGACACCCACAGGGTCCGGCTGGACCTCGACAACTGAAAACGCAACGGCGTCAACGAGTTCGGGCCCCTGCCGTTCCAGCGGCGAAGGGCCCAGAGGATCACGACAGAAGGAGAAACATCGTGACCGCTATCGATAGTAACGAGCGAGGCGGGCGGGCGATAGTCCCGCTGGCGCCGGCCGAGGAGCTGCGCCGCGCGGCCGCCAAGCTGCGCGAGACCCCCGACCGTGAATACGGCGAGCAGCTCGCCAACTGGCTGGAGCACGCGGGCGACAACATGTCCGACGAGGACGCCCATGAGGTGATCCGCGACCGGCCGGACGGCACCACCTATCGGGAAGTCCTCATCGACGGCGACTGCCATCTGGGACTGCCGAGCGAGTGGACCGCGGCGCTGCAGTTGGCTCGCGCGATCAACGCGGTGGCCGACCCCGTGCCCGAGCCGGTTGTCTCCGACGACGCCCGCAAAATCCTCGAAGGCTTGAACCAGCGCCTGATCGGACTCGGGGACCCGGAGGCGGGCATCGACTGGGCGATCCGCCAGCCAGAGGTCGGCGCCACCGAGGGCCCGAACGCCGAGGGCGAGTTCCTGGTCGAGCTGTACGACGGGACCAGCATCGAACTGGATGCCGCCGAGAAGCGTTGGGTGGTCACGGTTTCAGATGACGAGTCAACTGATTCACCTGTGGGTCAACTCAGCGGGGAGGTGTCCCTGTGAGCGTTCCGGTGATGGATGTCCCGCAGATGGTGCTCGCCCACGATGCTGCGATCCGGCGGATCAACACGGTGTTGGGGATCGCCGACTCGGCCGAACTGCTGGCGTGCCCGGGGTGCGGCAAGGCGGTCCCGGCGGCCGCGGACGGGAGCCTTCCTCCGCATCAGATCGACGGCTCGGTGCTCGGCGGCGGCCGCCGCCGCACGGTGTCGGTGTGCCGGTACAGGCCGGAGGTGGCCCGGTGATCCTCATGGGAGTCGACGACCCCGCCCGGCCCTCGGCCACCTCATGCGAGGTGGACATGCGCACGTCGACGATCCGGGCTTGGGCGCTCGACCAGGGGATCCCGATCTCGCAGTTCGGTGTGATCCCGACCAGGGTTCGCGATCTGTACATCGAGGCGATGGAGGCCACGCGGTGAGGCTCACGATGCTGGAGTTGGACTGCGACGTCCGCCCGTCCCACGGCCCGTTGAGGGTGGTGTCGTGGGACGAGGCTGTCCGGTTGGGGTGGACGCACGACGAGCAGGCCGGCGTCGACCGGTGCCCGCGGTGCAGGGTGTCCCACATTCCGCAGCAGCGCCGGTTCGAGGTGACCGCGACAATCCTGCCGTCTGTGGTTGCCGAGGAGCCCGCCGGCGGTGGTGTCGCCCAGCCGGAGTCCGACGATCCGGCGCATGAGGCGTGGACGTGGGTGCAGCGGGCCCAGCAGGGCGACCGTGAAGCGTTCGGGCTCATCTACGACCGGTATGCCAACACGGTCTTCCGGTACGTCTACTGGCGAGTGGGTGGCAACAGTCGGCCGGTGGCCGAGGACCTCACCTCCGAGGCGTTCCTTCGGGCGTTCAAGCGGATCAGCAGCTTCACCTGGCAGGGCCGCGACCTCGGCGCCTGGCTGGTGACAATCGCGCGCAACCTGGTCGCCGACCACTTCAAGTCCGGCCGGTACCGCCTGGAGGTCACCACCGGCGACGTGCTCGACGCCGACCGGGAGGACCGCGGCCCCGAGGGCAGCCCCGAACAGACCGTGGTCGACCACATCACCAACGTCGCTTTGCTGACCGCGGTCAAGGAGCTCAACCCGGAGCAGCGGGAGTGCATCGTCCTGCGCTTCCTGCAAGGGTTCTCGGTCGCCGAGGCAGCGCAGGCGATGGGCAAGAACGAGGGCGCGATCAAGGCGCTTCAGTACCGCGCCGTCAGGGCGTTGGCGCGGGCACTGCCGGAGGGGTTCCAGCCATGATCGGCACTTGGGTGGCGCTGGCCACCGCATCCCTGGGATCGGCGGTGCTGCTGGCGGTCGTGGTGGTGTCGCGGCGGGCGGCGGCGATGGAAGACCCGGCCGGATATCTGCGGCGGCGGACTTTGAACGCGTCGAGGTGGGCCATCCGGCGCCGGTTCAAGCGGATCGCCGCAGCCAACTGGCCGGACGGGATCACCCCCGCGCCGCCGCAGCCGTCCACATCGGACGAGCACTTTCGCCGGATCGCCAACGAGGTCGTGCCGGACAACGCCATCGACTGGGAGGACCCCAAATGATCACTGTCCCTTGGTGGGTGATGCTGCTGACCGGCGGTATCGGCCCCGTGCTGGCGTTCGCCGCCGCGACGTGGTGGCGCGCACAGCTTGACCAACTCGTCCTCGACCGCGTCGAGGTGGTGCTGTCCGCCGCTTTGGCCGGCTTCGCCGAGGACCGGGCCGAGCCAGTGCTGCCCATACCCGTGGACCCGTGGGCGTCGTATGAGCGTCTGTGGGAGGGCCTGGACGAGCCGAAGGCGCCGCAGTTGCCGGAGCATCCGTGGCTGCGGGACCCGACCGGGCCGCTGGACATCAGGCTGCCGCTGTCGCCGCAAGCCTCCAAGATCGTCGAGGCGGTGGTCGACGACACCCAACCCAAGGCCCGCGACAGGTTCGAAGGTGAACCCAAAGCCGCAGCGGCAAAAGACATCGTCGTGGCCGCTGTGGTCGCCGGCGCCGAGGTCCGCCCGGAAGCGGTGGAGGTGGCGGCGTGAACAGCTGTGATGCCTTCCTGCGGCCGATCGCGACCGCCCCGCTGGACGAACCGGTGACCTGCTCGCACTGCGGGCGGGAGTGGGTGTTCCGGCGGCGGCGGTGGTGGATGCGCTGGGCGTGGTGGCTGGAGACGGTTGATGCGTTTTGGCGGGACCGGGTGTGGGTCTGCGCACCGGCCACCCCCGCCGTTGAGGAGCTGCTGGCCGCTGACGTGAGGGAGCGCTCCTGATGCGCGAGTTGCTGATCTCGGTCGGGGTGGCGGCTGCTGTCACCGGCGTGGCTGGGGCGACCGGACTGTTCATGTTCCTGGGCACGGTGGTTCACCCGGCCTTCTACCTCATCGCCGCGTTCCTGATCCTCGGCGCGGTGGCGGGCGGGTTGTGGGTGTGGCATTCGTCCCGCGATGAAGGGCCCGACGACGCCACCGCGGTGATACCGCGGGTGGAGCCGATCCGCCCGGCCGCCGCGAGGGGTCCCCGGTCGGTGGGCCGCTGGCTGCGCCACCGCCGCCAAGGCATCAAGGAGGTGGCGCGATGACGACGCTGTGGCCAGCCCACGGGCGCACCGGACAAGCTGTGGTGCGACGAGCACCGGGACGGCGGTGCGTGATGCTCAAGGGCCGCACCGTTCCCGGTGTCAACTACGGCGCCTACTTCTGCCCCGGCGCGGCGGTCATCGTCGCCGACCCGTTCGGTACCTGGACCGGGCAGATCCTCAACATGGGCGAGCGCCCCGCCGAAGAGGCGGTGGTGTCCGTCACCGACCCAGGCACCAACCCCCACCGGCACGTCGGCGAGCGGCTGAACCGCGCCGTGTCCGAGCTGCGGCTGGTGGTGAGGCCGAGATGAGCGGGTCGACGTGGGGCATGGCCACCGGGCGCGGCGCCTACTGGCGTCACCGCGCGGTCTGCCGCGGGGAGGACCCGGAGCTGTCCTTCCCCATCGGAACGACCGGCCCGGCGCTGGATCAGGTCGAGCAGGCCAAGGCGGTGTGTGGGCGTTGCTCGGTCTCCGACGAGTGCCTCAAGTGGGCGCTGGAGACCGGGCAGGACGCCGGCGTGTGGGGTGGGAGGAGCGAGGAGGAGCGCCGTCTCCTCCGGCGCCGGTATGCCGAGCTGGTTGTCGAGCGGTTCGGGCCGGTCGGCGAGCTGGCCGCCGAGGCGCGCTGCCAGACCGTGCGCCGGTGCGAGAAGTGCCTCGAGCGGTTCAAGCCGAGGATCCGCCGCCAAAGGCTGTGCCAGGCCTGCGGCATCAAGCATTCGGATCGGGCAGTCCGCCGCCGGTATGCCGAGGCGGTGGCTGCGCGATGACGCTGACCATCCTGCTCACCATCCTGATCGCCTTCTGCGGCTGGGCCGCGTTCACCGGGCTCGCCGCGGCCGTCCGGCCGCAGCGCCGGCCACTGCTTCAGTGCCGCCCCGAATACCGCGCCCGTCATCGCCGTGTCCAGATTGGAGTCTGATCAATGCTGTCCCTCGTTCGCGACCTGGCCGGTGTGTGGGCCGACAACCGGTTTGTTAAGGCCAACGATGCACTGCGCCGCAAGCTGATGCTCGCCGAGGCGTCGGTCGAGCGGCTGACGCAGATCGAGGAGAGGCTGCGCACGCGCCGGGCGATCGACCGCGATGTGCGTGTCCGTGCCGAGACCTCGGTCGCCGAGCTAACCCAGGCCAACCTCAAGCTCGCCGGGCTGCTGGCCGATCGGTCGGCGCCGCAGATCGACGCCGCGCTGGTCGCTGAGCGCCTCGAGGCCTGCGGCACGGCGCTCGCGACATGGCGCGGCGCCTACAGCGACTATCTGGCTGCGGACCTGGCTTTCAAGACCGCGTACAACACGGCATACACCGCGGCCGACGGCCCGGAGCACCTGCGCCGGGCTGCGGCCGAGCTGGAGGCCAGAGAGATGCGCGCGTTCCGCGACGAGGCCGAGGTGGTGTGGCGCGACGCCGAGCGTCGTATCCGCCTGGCCGAGCAGGGTCTGCGGGTGGCGACCAAGGGCGCCACCGACGCCGCCGAGGCACCCGAGTCGGGTGATCGGTGATGGACGACCTGGACCGCACGCGCCTGACGGTCAGCGTGCTGGAGCTGCTCGACGCCAGCGCACGCGCCCACGCCGAGGGCCGAGGCGACGATTCCAGCAGCCTGATCGTGGAGGCGTGCGCGCTGGACGCGAACGTGGTTAGCGCGGTGCAGGGCGGGATCACGATAGGCGAGATCCCGCACCCCCACCATGACCCCGACGCATGGGCGCTGTACATCGACGCCGCCCGGGACGGATTGGCGCGCCAGGAGCAGGCGGGCAAGCGGTGAACGTCGTCGGCATCGATCCCAGCATCACCGGCACCGGCCTTGCCGCCACCGGCGGCAGCACCCGGGTAATCGGCCGCGACGGCATCACCAAGCTGCCGCTCGACCGACGCGTCCAGGCGCTCAAGCAGCTACGCGCTGAGATCGTGGCCTGGACCCTGGGCCGCTGCCCGACCCTGGTCGTCATCGAGCACCCGGCGTTCGGCGCAGATCATCGGTGCCGTCCTGCTGGTGGCGATCGGGCTGGCAGTCGGCATCCCGGTGGGGATCTTCATCGGCCAGCACCAGACGAAACCGCCGACGCCCAGGCCCGCGCCGCATCAGCACACCGGCCCGGATCTGTGGGAGCAGCACCGGGCCCCGCTGCCCGGCGACGGTGAGGGGGACACGCGGTGAAGAGTTTGTTCTCGCGGTGGATCTCCAGGCCCGCGTCCTGCGAGGACCTGGAGAAGGTGCGCCTGTCGCAGCCTGCGGTGTCCGCCGACAGCAGCCGGCTGCTCGACGTGTTCGACGACGAGCCTGGGTCCCCGCCGAAAACCCTCCGACCGCCTCCTCGCTCGGTGTGGGCGGATGTGCCGCTGCCGTGGTGGCCGACGACAGCCGGGATGGCCTGCTACCCGGACACGACCCCGACCACTGTCTGGGACCCGGATCCCGGTCCGGCTCCTGACCGGATCGTTGTCGGCTCGGGAAGGGGGTGACCGCGGCGATGATCGTTCTTGTTACCGGTTCCCGTGTCTGGGACGACGCTGAATACATCTGGCGGGTCCTTGACGGGCTGCTCGCCGACGCCGGGGAGATTGTGCTGCACCACGGCGCCTGCAAGCTGGGGGCGGACCAGGCGGCCCACTTCTGGGCGCTCAGGAAACAGAGGCAAGGCCACAAAGTTCTGGTGGTCACGCATCCGGCCCGGTGGCGGCGGCCGGACGGCAGTACCGACAAGAGTGCCGGGATCCGCCGTAACGCCGAGATGGTCACCGCGGTCGTCCACGCCGATGTCGCCCAAACTGCCGTCTGCCACGCGTTCATCCGCGGCAACTCGCCGGGGGCGACCCACTGCGCCGGCGCCGCCGAGAAGGCTGGCATCACGGTCGTCCGGCACGGGTGGGAGGACCGGTGACCCTCAAACGCACGACGCCGTTGAACGCTTTCTCGGCCAAGCGCTGGGAGAAGGTGACCGCGTCCGGGTTCCGGCCCACGTCGACGTTCACCCCGTGGCCGCGGGAGCCGCTGACAGCCAAGGCGCAGGCGCGGCGGTCCACCGGCCCTAAGCAGTCGCAGACCACGCTGCTGTTCAAGCGCTCGCTGCGCATCTGCGAGTGGCCCGACTGCTGGCAGCCGGCGACCGACAAGCACCACCGATTGAACCGCAAGGACGGCGGCCGCCACGGCGAGATGCGCGACCGGCTCAACGGAGTCGCGTGGCTCCTGCACGCCTGCCGTGTCCACCACGCCTACGTGACGTCCCCGCACGGCTTCCGGCGACAGAAGGCGATCGAGATGGGCTGGCTGCTACTGGAGGGCCAGGACGCCCAGCGCGTGCCGGTGCTCACCCGGCATGACGAGGAACCGATCTGGCTGCTCCCGAATGGGACGTGGCTGCGCTTCGAGGAGGCATGCGCATGAGCGCAAAGGATCTTGAAAAGCCGGAGGCGCTGCTGACCCCGGCAAAGGTCGCGGCGATGTTCAACGTGGATTCCAAGACCGTCACCCGGTGGGCTCAGACAGGAAAGCTCAAGCCAGCGTTCCTGACGCTTGGCGGTCACCGCCGATACCGCGAGGCGGACGTCCTCAAGCTGCTGCACAGCCACGGCCCGACCCGTTTTCAGGTCCGCCACTGGGCGGAAGGCCGCAACGGACAGTTCCCCGCGGTGCATGGCACCTACACCAACCCGGCGGCCGCGCAGGCAGCGCTCGCCCGGGCAGTGGAGGACGGATACGACAGGCCCTGGATGACGCGGTGGGATCCCGAAGCCGGCCGATGGGAGCGGGTGACCGATGCGTCCTGAACGGACGGGCGTCGAGGTGGCCTTCGTTCCGGAGGTGTTGTTCAAGTCCGGTGACGTGAAGGTTGAGCTGGTTCGTCCTGCGGCGATGCGCCGGTATGTGGACGGTCTCGCGCACGGGGCGGCGTGGCAGTCGCTGCGGGACGAGTTGTGGAAGGCGGTCCGTCCGGATCGGGACGGCGGGCTGGTCCGGGTCTTTGGCACCCAGAGGCTGGCGCTGCTGTTCCTTGCGGCGGAGGTGGACACCGATGACTGAAACCCAAGCGCGGATGGAGGACGTGGAGGCCGATCGTCGTCGGATCCGTGCCGCGTTGATCGCCGGGATCCGGCTTCGCCGGGTGTTGGCCAAGCGCCGTCTGATGCGGCTGGTCCGCTTGAGCCACGTGGGGCGGCCATGGTGAGCCAGGACGTTCTGCTGCGCGAGTTGGAGGCCGAGCGGCGTACCGGGATGCCGGGCCCTCCGCCGTTGGAGCCGGAGCCTGACCGGGTGAAGCGGGCCAGGCTGCTGCGGCTGGACCGGGAGCTGCACCGCTACCGCCGGCGGGAGGCGGGGTCGTGAGCGTGTGTTGGCCGTTGCGCGTGGAGGCTCAGGCGATCTTGGACGGGTGCGGGCCGGACACGCCCCGCAGCGAGGTGGTATGGGCGGCGCTGGTAGCGGTCTGCGACCGGCTGGACTACTTCGAGCAGCTGCCGATCCTCCGGTCGATTCCGAAGCCGTGGTCGACGTTCGGCGGTGAACACCGGCGGATCGACTGCGACCACGTGGGGTTGCACATCCGGTCGGCGGGCAAGGGCAGCCCGGTGGTGGTGCCGGTGGTGGCCTTCACGGAGCTGGCCGACCTGGCGACGTTGGACCGGGTCGGTGAGGACCTGTATCGGCGTGTCCGGGCGGCGGCTGTGGGCCGGGACTGGCGGGAGTGCGACCGGCTGCTGGCGTGGGTGTGGCAGCGGTGCCGGCCGGGTGCCCCGGACGAACAGCTGGACCTTCTCGACCTGATCGGGGCGGCGGCGCCATGACGGTGGACCCACCAACCAAAGACGTCCTGCGGCTTGATGCCGTGGGCGAGAACCCCGGACGGGGCGCGCCCGCCACGTCCGGGTCACCTCAACCAACTCAAGGAGACAAGAGTTGATCTGGTTCATTATCACCATCACCCTGGCCGTGATCGGAATAGCGATCGTCGGCAAAGGCAAGGTCGTCGTCGATCAAGGGCGGCGAGACGCGCGTGAGATCTCGGTGCGGCCGGTCGGTGCGCTCGTCCTGGTCGCCGCGTTTCTGACGCTGATCTTCAACGTGTTCACGGTCGTCCCGACCCGCAACATCGCGGTCAGCATGGCGTTCGGCAAGCCCACCGGCACGTTGGGCAACGGCTTCCACCTGATCGCGCCGTGGGAGTCCACAGAGGAGTACGACGCGGCGATCCAGACGCTGAAGTTCGACGGCGACAAGGACGACGAGGACTCCAAGAGCGCACCCACCGTGCGTCTGGCCAACGCGGCCACGGCGCGGGTGGATGTGACGGTCCAGTGGCAGATCGACCCGAACTCGGACATCCGCCAGCTTCACCTGGACTACCGCAACTTCGACAACATCCAGGACAACGTGGTCCGCCGCCAGCTGACCGGGGCGCTCAACGCGGTGTTCGAAACATATGACCCGCTGGTGGCGCTCAAGGGCGGCCAGCAGCAGACCACCTTGGCGGCCCTGGCGGAGAAGGTGCACGTCCAGTTGGCCAAGCAGCTGCCGGGTGGGCTGATCGTGCGGTCGGTGACGATCCCGCTGATCCGCTTCGACGCCAAGGTTCAGGAGGCGTTGGACAAGTTCCAGCAGGAGATCGCGGCGACGCAGATCGCCAACCAGCGTCTGTTGACGGCTGAGGCGCAGAAGGCCGCCAACGACAAGCTGGCGACGGCGAACAACACGACGGGTGTGCTGTACCAGAACTGTCTGGACATGACAGAGCGGCTGGCGCAGCAGGGCAAGGGCTTGCCGGCTGCGTGGTCGTGTGGCGCACCTCCGGCCACGGTCGTCCCAGTGAAGTAGCTGGGACGTTTTGGGGCGTTGGGCCGACGTTTAGTTGACGCCCCAACACAGAAACCACTTCATCAACCAAGATTGGACGCTCATGAGCATCACCGATGAACGCATCGAGGAGATCGCGCTCGACGCGGTCAAGGAAGCGCTGCGAGACCTCGTCCACGACCGCATGGGGCAAGGCGAGCTGCTCTCCGACTACCTGCCGAAGAACGCATCGGAGGCGGAGGTTGAGGCCGCGTGCGACCGGCTGGAGGCCGAGTTCAAACGCCATCTCGCGCCCTACGAGGCCGAGCAGCCAGCCGAACCCGCCACCGAGCGCCCGTTGGTCGCCTGCAAAGCACCCAACCCATGGCAACCCGGCCACTTCTGCCGCCGGCCACTCGGTCACAGCGGCACCGTCTGCGACTACGTGCCCGCCGACCAGCTCCCCGACAGCGCCGACGACGAGGAACGTGAAAACAACGCCCTGCTCAACGCCGAAGCCGACGAGCGCGACCAGCCGGCCAAGCATCCGTTCGAGGACGCGGTGCTGCACGAGGCGGACAAGGCGCTGCTTTACGGCGGCCCTCAGTAGATCAACCCCTGCCCGCGTTCCGGGCTTCTCCAGGGACGCGGGCACCAAACCGAACGGAGATCAACTTGAAACCGAGCATCGGCCGGATCGTCCACTACGTCTCGTATGGCACGCCTGGAGGCGAGTTCCCGAGCGTGTGCCGGGCGGCGATCATCACCGAGGTCGACCCGACCGAGTCGCGGATCCTCGGCGGTCCCGGCCGCGTCGGCCTGGCCGTACTGAACCCGACCGGGATCTTCCTGCACTCGCTGAGCGCAGGCGGAAGCAAGTTCAACGACGGCGCCGAGACGCCCGGAGATCCGGACTGCCCACACAAGGCGACCCACGGCAACCCGCACCGCTACTGCTCGTGCGGCTGGATCGAGGCGCAGCTGCGCGGCGGCACCTGGCACTGGCCTGAGCGCGTCGAAAGCTGACCCCAGACCGCCCGCCCTCGTCGCTAGCGGGGGCGGGCCCAACTGAAGGAGGCCAACATGGGCCTAGACCTGGAAGCCGCCGAGCGGCGCTCTGAGCGCTTCCTGGCGCGGCTGGCAGGCAAGCAGGAGGGCAGTGTCTCGCTCGCGGGACAGATCTCGGCGGCGGACGTCCCGGATCTGATTGCCGAGATCCGGCGGCTTTCCGGCCGGGACGACGTCGAGGAGACCGCAGCTGACCGGTTCCACGACCGGATCGAGCGTGAGTGCGTATGAGCTTCTTGCGCAGGTTGACGTTGCTTCATTGGGCTGCGCTACTTGTGGCCGGTGTTGAGGTCGCCGGCTTGTTGCTGCTGGCGGTAATCGTGGTGGTCTCGCCGTGAGCGTGATCGCCTGCTACGCCAAGTGCTGGAACTGCATGCTCGACGGCGGCCACCCGAACAAGCCCCACACGTGGATGGGCGACGAGGACATCGAGCACGACAAGGATGTTGAGCGGCCGTCCACACCAGAGGGCTGGGAGGCGCTCGCGCAGTCGCATCCGTGCGCCTGCCGGTGCGGTGGAGGTAAGGGCGGTTGCGAGTTCATCCCTGACGGGCCAGCTGCCGAGGCGGGTGGTCAGCCGTGAGCGCGTCTTTCTCCCGCCCGTTCCGGGTCACCTACCCGCCGATGTGGCTGAAGTTCACCGCATGTGCCGCCTTCTGCTTGCTCGTGGTCGCCGCGAATTGGCTCACCACCGTCTACGGCCTTGTTCCGGTCGGGCTTGGCCTGATGGCGACGGCTGGGACGTGGTGTGCCGGGCTGGTTCTACTGGCGCGCGATGTCGTCCAGGACCTCACCGGACGTGTCGCCGTCCTGGTGCTGATTGCCGCCGCCGCGATCGGCAGCGCGGTGCTCGCCGGTCCGCAACTGGCCCTCGCTTCTGGGGCCGCGTTCGCAGTCAGCGAGTTGGCCGACCTCGCGGTCTATTCGCCGTTGCGCCGCAAGGGCTGGGGTCGCGCAGCGTTCCTGTCCGGCCTGGTCGGCTCGGCCGTGGACAGCGTGCTGTTCCTGGCTATCGCGGGGTTCCCGGTCTGGCAGGCGATGCCTGGCCAGATGTTCGCCAAGATGGCCGCCACCGTGGCCGTCGTCACCCCCGTGGTGGTGGGCCGTGCATTACTTCGCAACCGCCTCCGGCCCCAAGGTGCGTGAGGCCATGGACTCAGGACTACTCGGCCAGATCGTCACCCCTGCTGCCGGCAACCGGCTGGAGGCGGGGCGACGCTGGTGCGCCGACAACGCCGCGTTCTCCGGCGGGTACCCGGGCGACGACGCCTACCTGGCATGGCTTGAGGCCCGGGCACACCTGGCCCACCTTTGTGCGTTCGCAGTCGCCCCAGATGTGCCCTTCGACGCCGCCGCCACGCTCAAAATGTCGGCACCGATGCTGCCCCGCATCCGCCAGCTCGGCTACCCGGCGGCGCTGTGCGCCCAGGACGGCCTAGAAGACCTTGAGATCCCGTGGGCCGACTTCGACGTGCTGTTCATCGCAGGCTCGACCGAATGGAAACTCAGCAAGGCCGCCCGGGACATCACCTTCGAGGCCAAGCGTCGCGGCGTGTGGGTCCACATGGGCCGGGTCAACTCGTTCCGTCGGCTCCAGTACGCGGCGGCGATCGGCTGCGACTCCTGCGACGGCACGTTCCTCGCCTTCGGCCCGGACAAGAACCTCGACCAACTCATCGGCTGGCTCGACGAGATCGCAATCCAACTGCCCTGGGGGATGCCATGAGGCGTGAGATCGATCCTGGACCCAACGTCCTGCCGCCCGACCACACCCGCGAGGACTACGACTTCGACTACAAGGAAGGCGTCAGGGTGCAGATCCGCATCGCCGGTAGCCCGTCGATGGTGTGGTGCAAGCGCCACGGCTGGGAAGAGGAACTGTCCGCCGAGGCGGGAGGTCAGCCGTCGTGATCTGGTCCGGTCTCGGGTTCAGGGGAGGCGGGACGACGCCTGCGGGGTGGCTCGACATCGACGAGCGGCGGGACGTTGGCCTTGCGGGCGAGCTTGCGGACGTGCGAGGGGTGCCAGCCGACGAACATGCCGACGTCGGCGGGTTTCTTCCGGTCGGACAGCTCGGCGACGATTGCCTGCCGGAGTTCCTCCAGGGCCGCCTCATAGACGGTCTCCGCTTCGCGGGCAGCGTCTCGTGCTGCTCGCAGCCGCTCGCTCGCTTCGTAGGCCGCCACGTCGCGAGTGTCGCACATGGTCGAGGTCATGCGAATCAGTGTATTCGATCCCGCAAGCCTGAGCCCTAAGGCTTGAGCCCATAGGCTAAGATTTTCTACGTAGGGACGGACCACATGGGGCGGAGGAGAACATGCCCGGAGATTCGGAGTTGGGGGCGTTTCGGCGCTACGAGGAGCTGGAGGCCACGGCCGCGCACATCGTGAACATACAGTCCAAAATGGATCGTCTTGCGCGGGTCAAGCTAGATGCCTGGGCGCAGCTGCTAGCTGGCGTGAACCGCGAGTTCCTCGGGGAGGAAGAGCTAGCCGAACTCATCGAGGACATGAAGGCATCCTTCGGCGAGGGTTTCAGCAAGTTCTGGAACGCCCACATGCCTGCCACCCTTTCCTGTGTCAAGGTCCGGACCGCCGTGACCCAGCGGCGACTCAGGCGCGCCGAGTACGAGCGCAACCGTCCTAATGGCCCGACGGCCGGTACATGGGTTGGAACGTTCCCAATCAGCTGGGAGCAGCCGATCGCGCTTTGGGGTCAGGCGGTGGTTTACGTCCTGTTCGACGGCCGAAACGATCCCGCGTATGTGGGTAGCACGGACAACCTCCCTCTCCGCCTGAGGAAGCACGAGCGGGAAAAGCCAGGCCTGGCCCGCTGGATGGCATACCGATGCGTTGACCGCGAAGACGCGTACCGCCTCGAAGACAAGCTCCTCAAGGAACACAAGCCACACCTGAACAAACGGCGGGGCAGGTAGCTCGCGACTAGGGGCGAGTTGGCACACTCCCGCGTTCGAGTCGCGGGCGCCCACGCAAGGCAACGGGTTCAACAACCGAATAGCCACAACCGAAACGAGGGGGACTGTGGCGTACTGGATTGACGATGGATTCGACACCTGGCCCGAGACTGTTCGGGCCGGCAAGGCTGCTGCGGGACTCTACGTCTGCTGTGGTGCCTGGATCGCGCGCAGTATCGGCAACGGCAGCATCACCGAAGCGGTGGTCCCGGCTGAGATTGCGACGATGTACGGCACGCCGGAGTGGGTCGCGAAGCTGCTTCTTGTCGGCCTCTGGACGGCCGAAGGAGCGGGGTATCGAGACGTCCGATACCACGGCATGGGCAACCCGACCGCGGAGAAGGTCGCTCGCGACAAGGCGCAGGCGGCCAAACGGCAAACCTTGTTCAAGAACCCGGCGCTACGCAAGGCGATCTGCCTGCGGGACAAGGACTCGTGCCGCTTCTGCGGGGTGAAGGTCAAGTGGACCGATCGCAAGGGCGAGCAGAGCGGTACCTACGACAAGGTGGATCCTGCCGGGCCAAACGAGTTCGACAACATCGTGGTGTGCTGCCGGGCTTGCCTCGCCGCGAAGGGTGATCGGTCGCCGCAGGAGGCGGGCATGGTCCTTCGTCAGGTCCCTGGATCCAAGTCGGATTTAAATCCGATCCAGAACGGATTTGAAGCAGAACAGGTTAGCAACGCCACCCCTTCCCTTCCCCCCTCTAAAGAGGGGAAGGGAGAGCGCCCGCCCGCTTCGCAGGGCGGAGCGCGCGCTCTCCCACCAGACCCGCCCCCACCTGAGTCGGTGGCTGATGTTGAAAACCCCGACTGGCGTCGCATGCCCGCCTTCGGCACCGAACGGGATCCGGCAGAGGTCGAGCGTTCCTCGGCACGCGCGGCCCAGATCCGGGCGACGCTGCGCCGGCCGGGGCGACTCGAACTGGTGCGAGATCCGGTTGACGGCCTGTCCGCGCTCGATGCAGCGCTCGCTGATTTACCCACAGAAGAGGAGGCCTCATGACCACGAAAACCCAATTGGCTGAGGCATTCGCACGCCTCACGGCTGGCCTGGCTCAGCTCGATGCCGAGCCCAGCGACGGCAAGGCCCGGGCGCGGAAGGTCCGCTCCAGCCTCCACGAGCACCTGTCCGCCCTCGCTGACGAGATCGAGGGCAAGACCGCCAAGTGTGTCCCGCACGAGCGCAAGAGCTGTGCTGTGTGCCGTTCGGAGGAGATCGCAGCACCGCAGTACCGGCCTAACCCGATCGCCGCTATCGATGCCCGTGTGATGGGCGAACGCCAAGAGGAGGCGGGCTGGTGAACGAGCGCCAGGCGTACGCGTTGACCCATCCGGCGACCCGGCCGGACGAGGTGCTGCATCCGAAGCTGAAGGCCGTCCGCAAGCACCCGCGCGGGTTCCTGCTGATGTCGATCCTGGCGGTGGACCGTTGAGCGCGCTTGAACGAGGGCAGGCCGGTCTGGCATGCATCAGTCTCCGTCTGGACGGCAGACGGCAAACGCAAACGCGACGAGCCCAAAGCGGCCGAGCGGGAGGCTATCCGGCTGCTGGCCGAGGTGGGCGGCGAGGTCGAGTGGTGGCTGTGGAACCCGGCGGCGAAGGTCGGCCATCTGCGGGTGGCGGTCACGGCCGAAGAGTTCGAACAGGTTCCGCCCGGCTGTGTGATCGCCGACGCCGGGGAGTCCGGCCCGCAACGCCAGCGCGTCCGGTCGTGATCGCTTCAAGCCCAAACCCAGCAACGACGAAGGAGATTTGATCATGCCCCAGGTCGAAGAAGATTGGCTCATCGTGTTCCGGACCCTGGCTGACCGAGCCATGGTCACCGAGCCGGGTTACATCATCCCGAAGCTCGCCGACGCGGTCCGCCAGCTGCTGGCCGACGACCGGCTGCGAACCGATCTGCCGTGGTCCTGGACCCCGCCAGCCGAGCCAGGCCCGGATGTGCGCCGCCTTCGCCCCGTCGAGCGGTACGCCGGGGACAACAGCATCTGGTACGACCGTGAGCCGGACGGCAGCGGCTGGCGCCTGGTTGCCGCTTCTGCATCGTCGATCCGGACTGCGAGTGCTACGAGCACCAGGGCTCGGCTGATGCGTCCCTAGTCCGCTCAGACCAAACCCAAGATCGCCCGGCGCATCCGATCGAGGAGCCGAGCTATCTGATCTGGTCGCACCATCACCAGACCTGGTTCGGCCCGAATGGCTGCGGCTACTTCCGGGACGTCACTGACGCCGGCCGGTACGCCCTGGACGACACCAAGCAGTGGCTGAGCCGTGGCTGCGGCTGCTGCGCCGTGCCGGAGGTGGTGGTCCCGGCTCCGCCAGCGTCGGTGCTTTCCGTGCCGGGCCAGACGCGCGAGTGGACGGCGAAGCAGATCAAGGCTGCGACCGATGCCCGGTTCGAAGCGGGAGAGATCAACAAGTTCGCTGTGGCGGCAGTAACCCAACCCGCAGAGGAGACCAACAATGGCTGAGATCGACGAAATCGAACTGATCAAGAAGCACTACGGAGACTTCACCGGACTGTACGACTCGGGCCAAGCCGTGGCGCATGTCAAGGCGCTGCTCGCGGAACTGGACACCGCCATGTCCCACATCGACCGCGGCAACGACAACACGATGCTGGCGTGGCGGCAGGTCCGCTCGCTGGAGAAGGATCTAGCGGACGCGTTCCGGATCGAGCGCGAGCGGATCTTGGGCACCCCGGAAGAGCCGACGGGCATCTTGGACCGCTACGAGGTCAAGGCATACGTCGCACCGAACGGCAAGCCGCTGCACATGGTCTATTGCGGACGCTGCCACCACATCCAGATCACCGCCCGGGACCTCGACGGCGACCAGTCGGGTGTGACGCTGGCCGAACTTGCCGAGTGGGCCATGGATCACGAGGAAGAAGAGCACGCCGCCGCCGAGTCTCCTGTGGAGGCGACCAACCATGGCTAGCAAGATCGACGAGGCGATCGAGAAGCTGGCGCTGCTGATGACGGGCCGGCTCGGCATGCCACGCGAAGCCCAGACGTGGGACGACCTAGGCCCGCATGCCCACGCGGCTTACCTGGACGAGGCCAAGGAGGCAGTCGGCCATGTCGGGCCCATCATCGAGCAGGCGACGCGCATGGCCGACGCTGACGCCCTGCACGCCCATCTGGTCGGTCACCGTCAAGGAAGCGGCGGAAAGTGCCTGTGCGGCTCCCAGGACGGCTATACGACCCATGCCGAGCATGTGCTGACGACGTGGCTGGCAAGTCGTGGCATCGGCGGGTGGTTGCCCCGCTTCTACCGTCCGGCCGGCTATGCGTTGCACGCGATCCCGCCAGTTGATCAGCCTGTCGCCGCCGGGTCTTCCTCTCCCGTGGAGGCGACCAATGCCTGAACCGTCCTGCAACGATCTTGTGGCCAGTCACGCCGAGCTGCTCGAAGAGCGCACCGAATGGCAGAAGACCATCGCCGAGCAGGGCGCCGAGGTCGAGCGTGTCTCCCGAGACCTAGCCGAAGCGCGGGCCGAGTTGGCGACGATGACGGCGGTGGCCGAGTCCAACCAGCGCGCCCACGCGATCGCCGTGCAGGAGGTCCAGCGGCTGCGGCCGGTCTTCGACGCTGCCCAGGTCTGGCATGTCGTCCGCCGAGACAAAGTCTCCGGTGACGTGTTCCACCAGGGATGCAAGGCCCTCGACGAGGCGGTTAGGGCGTCCAACGGAACGCTGGGCCGCGAACCGGTCGCGCCGCCGTCGGAGGAGGAGATCGAGCGTGGCCGCGAGCTCGTGAGGCGGGCCACGGCGGATTCCGAGCGGCGCAACGCGGAACTGTTCGGGCGCAAAGTCAAGGAGAGTGGATCATGACCGAGTCTCCGCGCTACCGGGTCGGCCGAAAGCTCGGACGGACGCTCTACCGCGACGACCAGCTGATCGGGCTGATGGACACCGAGGTCGGCGCAACGCTTGTCGTGGCGGCTCTCAACGGCGTCTCCGACGCCGTGTGGACGATCCCGAAGGTGCCGATGGAGCACGACGGCTGGCTGATCGAGCATGCGCGACGCTCGGCGCCGGGCTGGTCGGTTCAGACGATGTCCTGCGGCGAGGACTTCATGACCCCGGCCGAGGCGCGCGAGTTCGCCGCCCTGTACCTGGCCGCCGCTGACGAATGCGACCGGCGCAACGCCGCCGCCCAACCCACCACATCGGAGGCTCGCCCGTGACCCTGTACGTCCTTCCTGACGGCACCCAGGCCGAACTGGTTCCGAACGTCGCGCTGCACGATCCGGCGCTCGTCTACGTCGACCACTCGAGCCTTGGCTTGATCGCGATCGACCGGGACAAGCTCACCGAGGTTCCGCCTTCCCTGCCAGAAGAGCCACCCAACGGGACCGTGTTCAGCGATGGGGAGCGGGCCGTGGTGCGCCGCGACGACCCTGAGATCGACGCTGACGGCCGCTGGTACTTCACCGGCGACGACGACTACCACCAGTGGGAGTGGATTGCCGGAGAGGTGTTGCAAGGCGCCTGGCGTCGGATGGTCCCGGACCCTTCCGACCACGCCCCATCCCTGCCGTTCGACATCTGGTCTGACGGCGAGAGGGAAGTCCTTGTCGAGCCCAGCGAGGCATGGGCCGATCGGGTTTTCGTCAACGCCGACAAGGCGCATCTCGATGTCAAGCACGCTCGGCAGCTCGCCGCCGCGCTGTGGGCGTGGGCGATCTCCCGCCCCGACTCCACCAAGGAGGCCACCGATGGATGACCGCTCCGACCCGGTGATCAGCGAGGGCTACAAGGAGGACCGCCACGTCTCCCTGTCTCTGGGTGGCATGTCCGACATCCACCAGGCTCTGGCGTGGGCGGTGCAGCGCTACGACCGGGAGTTCACAGACGCGACGATGGTGAAGATCGGCATCGAGCAGTACATGGTCTGCGACACCGAAACCAGCGACGAGTGGCGCTACACCTGGTCGGCTGCCGTGTCCGGAAGCTTCGAAAGCGACCCTGCCGGCTCACCGGAGAGCGCCGGCGTCTAAGCGCAAGCGCCTGATCTCGGTCGAGGTGGTGTGG
>JBIOUF010000216.1:0-2549 GCA_044866695.1 Nocardioidaceae bacterium
TGTTCGGGCTGCGGAACCGGTTCCAGGCCGATGCCGACCTCATTCCCGGTGAGTTCTCCACCAGTGAGGAGCTGCTGAGGGTGAGCGCTGACCCGGGCCAGGGCCACGGCGGCACCTGCTTGGGTGATTCCGGTGGCCCGACCCTCCTCGACGGTGAGGCCACCGTCGTCGGGGTCACGGCGTTCGTGAACAACGAGAACTGCGTCGGCAACAGCTATGCGCAGCGGATCGACATCCCAGACGTCCTCGCGTGGATCGAGTCGTTCCTGCTGTAGACCGGCCCCGCCGGGACGTTCAACGATGTGGTCGTTGGTGATGGTGGAGCCGCGGACGGAGCACGCTGAGATACGATAGGAACGGTTGCTATTCACGTACTACCGTTTCCTAGGGTGTGGGCATGGCCATCATCGAGATCGACGTCCCCGTCGAGCTTGCCGGGACTTCCGACGACCTGCGTGGCGCGATCGCCAGGCTCCTCCACGACGTCGCCCGCACGCCGGGCGGCCTTGGGGCGGTCACCGGGCTGCTTGAGAGTCTGGCCGTTCGAGAGGACGCCCTTCGGCATGTCACTGACACCGTGGCCAACCAACCGGTGCCCGTCGGGCCGGCCACCGCGGGACAGATCGCCTTGGTCGACCAGGCCTGGCGAGGAGTCGAGTCCCGCTATGGCGCGCTTGATGCCGGTCGCTACGCCGAGCTCGTGGGCGCATCGCCGACGTCGAGGTCGGTGGCCAGCAAGGCCAGGGCCAAGGGGTTGGTGGGCTACCGGCGCGGGCGACGAATCCTCTACCCAGGCTTCCAGTTCGACGAGCGAGGGCTGCGGCCGGGGTGGGCCGATGTCGTCGCTCCGCTGCGGAAGGCTGGTTGGGATGACGAGGACATCGTCGTGTGGCTGGCCGCACCCCACGGCGCCCTCGGCCGGCGCAGCCCCGTAGAGGCACTCGACGACGGTGACCGCGGGACCGTGCTCGACGTCGTCAGGGACCAGGCCGCAGGGGTGTGGTGACCGGCCGCACCGTCCCGGAGCCGCCGGACCCGTTCGACCCGTTGTGGGAGCCCCTGCCCGCCGGCAGTCTCATCTTCCGTGTGCACGAGCCTCGGTTCCCGGACGGCACAGCCAACGACGGCACGGTCTTCAACCCCGGGTACGGCGCGCCGTTGCGGTGGTCGTTCTTCGGTGATCCCGTCGTCCCCGTGCACTACTCCGCAGCCTCGCCCGAGGCCGCCGTTCACGAGTCGATCCTGCACGACGCCATTCCGCACGCACACCTGTCGCGAGCCTCGTGGGTCCGCAAGGTGCTCACGCCGCTCCGCACGACCCGCGACCTCAGGCTGGTACAGCTCCACTCCGACGGCCTGCGCCGGTTGGGCGTACGTGCGCGAGATGTGACCGACACCGACTCTGGTGCGTACCTGTTCACCGTGGAGTGGGCAGTGGCCGCCCATGCGGCCGGAGCGGACGGTGTCGTCTGGATGTCGCGCCAGCTCAACAGCGTCCGGGCGTACTGCTTGTTCGGTGACAGGGTGGCCGCCAGCGATCTCGACCCGATTCCAGATGACCCAGAGGCGCGGGTCTTCGCCACCCCAGCGGACAGCGAGTGGCTCTACGACATCGCCCTGCGGATGAGGGTCACCATCCGGCCTGTCACGTAGCCGGGCCGCGTTGTGGCCGATGGTTGCAGCGTCGTACGGCGTGTCGCTGTCGTCCTCGGCCACAACGGGACATCCGTGCAGGCATCGGCCACAACCCCGCCGACCCGACCCGACCCGACCCGGCTACCGCGGCTCGAAGAGGGCGTTGTAGCGGGTGAGGAGGCCGGCGAAGTCGGTGAGATCGCCGGCGGGCCAGTCGGCGAGGCGGCGGGCGAACTCGGCCCGGTCGCGGCCACGGACGGTCTCGAGGCGGTGCCGGCCCTCGGAGGTGAGGGCGACCAGCTGGGCGCGGCCGTCGGCGGGGTCGCTGGTGCGGGCGACCAGGCCGAGGCCCTCCAGGTGCGCGACCTGGCGGCTGACGACGGCCTTGTCGACGTCGAGGACCTCGGCGAGGTCCTTCGAGCGCAGGGCGTCGTGCTCCAGCACCGACAGCAGCACCGCGTAGCCGCCGGCGTGCAGGCCGGGGTCGACGGCGTGAGCCTGCCGGGTCATGTTGCGGCGCACCCGGCGGATGAGCACGACCAGCTCCTGCTCGATCCGGCGTACGGCGTCCTCGCCGGAGGCCTGGTCAGCCACCGCACCCCCTCCACCTCACGCGCGAGGCGTCACGACCTCGGCAGCCGGCCGGTCGTCCCCGACCGTGGTGCGCAGCGGCACCTCCCGGATGAAGAGTACGGCGAGGAGGGCCAGCACCGCGAAGGGCACCGCGACTGCGAAGATGTGTCCGGTGGCGTCGCCGAACGCCGCCTGGACGACCTCCCGCACCGGGCCGGGCAGCGAGGACAGGTCGGGCACGGCGTGGCTGTCCCCCGTCGCGGCGGGGTCGACGCCGAGCCGGGCGAGGCCGGCGAGCACGTTGTCGCTCACCGCGTGGCCGAGCACCGCGCCCAGGGCGG
>JBIOUF010000217.1:0-14527 GCA_044866695.1 Nocardioidaceae bacterium
CGGTCAGCTGTTCGAGCGCGCACCAGCCGTACGCCGGTCGCAAGCAGCCACACGAGCCAGGCGGCGTAGCCGGGCATCCCCACGAACAGGAGCGCCGAGCCGCCCGCGATCGCGAGGCTGGCCGCCCCGGCGGCAAGCAGTAGGCCTCCCCCGGCCACGCCGAGCAGACGCTGCCACGGCGGCGTCAGCCAGCTCGCATGCGCCGCCAGCGCAGCGCCGATGAATGTGGTGCCCAGCGCCGGCAGCGCCAGCGCGAACGCTGCTGCATGCAGTTGCCAGGCGAGCTCGAACACCGGGCTCGGCTCGGCGAGCTCGCCGGCGGACAGCACGACCCCGTTCCACAGAACGGCGTAGAGCGCGAGGACCGCCGAGAGCGTCGCGCCTGCGGCCACCGCGAGGCGCGACCAGTCCGCGCCCGCACCGCCGCGGCGCACGACGAGCCCGTGGAGACCGGTCACGAACCCGAGCAGCAGCGGCAGGTTCAGCGCCTCCAGGCCGACCGCGATCGCGACCGCCACCCGGTTCTCCGCGTGGAAGGCGAGCACCTCCTTGATCGGGTCCCCGTAGCCTGGCGCTCCGGCCCAGACCACCACCGCGTTCTGGATCGCCACCGACGCTGCCAACGCGATCGCCGTCGCGCCCACGACCCGCTCTCGGAGCGCTCGGGTCGGGGTGGGCCCCGTCGTTGTCGCTGCCGCGCTCACGGGCACGTGCAGGGCCTCCAGCGCGGTAGCGGTGTTCCGCGGTGATCTCATCTCTCACTCCTTGGTTGCGGCCGGATGACCGGTGACTCCACGATCGCTGACTTCGACGACGGGCGGATCGGCTTCAGGGTCGTGTTCGTTCGGCCGATGGGACGATCTGTCTCTCGTGCTTTCGGCTGATACGCACCCCCCCTCCCGAGCCGGTCAGGCCACGACATAGATCCGCTCAGCCTCGACCCCGAGGGCGAGCGGACCGTCGCGTTGAGCGGTGATGTCTTGTTGATCGGTGGAGCATCGTGGGTCTACACGTCCGCTGTTGAGCGCAGGAGGTGCAGCATCGGAAAGGGGCGTCCCTGTCCGTCGGTCTCGGTGCGCCCGACCTGCCGGAAGCCGCGAGCGGCGTAGAAGCGTCGTCCCGATGGGTTCTGCTCGTTGACGTCCACACGCAGGACAGCGAATTCCTTCGCGACCTTCGCCAGGAGCGCAGATCCGATTCCGCGGCCATGATGGGCCGGGTCCACGAAGAGCATGTGGATTTCCCCGTCGTGCTGTGCCAGGAAGCCGAGCGCCACTCCGTTGGCGTCCTGGGCGACGCGCAGGTCGGTGAAGGCGGGTAGGTATGTGCGGACGAGCTGCTCGTACCAGTCGACGTCCTCCGGGGTCAGGAAGGTGTGTGTGGCCTCGACCGCGGAGCGCCAAACGGCCAGGAGGTGGTCGAGGTCATCCGGTGCGGCGGCCCTGATGCTGATCGGGCCAGTCATCACAGTGCCATGGTCCTCCTGGGGCGTCGGCGCCACCAGCGCGGCGCTGGGAGCGGAGTGTCGATCTTGAGCTGAGCGAACGTGAGGAATGCGTCATCCACGGTGATCCTTGCCCCATGGGGTCCTGGCGGTGGCACGCCTGTTCAGGTCGCGCCCGGCGAAACGCACGCTGCATCTCCCACGGTGAGCTTGGTGACCACGGAGGCGCTGCGGCATGGGCGGCCGAGAGGAGTCGGAGCGGTGGGGTGCGCTTCGGGCTGATGTTGGGTCTAAGGTCGGAACGCCACCGACCTCGACCTGCTCTGGCCTCGTCGCCACGTTGCCGATGTGGGTCCAAGTGGCCAAGTCGGTGCTGCGATAGAGGGGAAGGCCCGGCAAGCACTCGAACGACGAGGTCACCAGGTAGTACGCGCCGTCCGCGTGGACAACGCTCGGGTCGGGGTTGAATCCTGGAATCAGGGGTTGGGTCCAATCGTCATACACCGTTTCACTCCGTTCGTTCTGGTCTGGTGAACCGAGGACTACCGGGCTTCGATGTGGATCACGGCGTCCGCGAGCCTCGGCGACGCGATCGTCACGGTGATGGCCCCTCCCGCGATCGGTCGGACGACGGCCAATGCGCGACCGTCGAAGGTCGAGTGGACCGAGTCGACGTACGACTCCTCTGTCGCTGGAGAGGCATTCCCAAGACCAGCCAGCACCGCAGGACCATCGATCGATACTGACAATTCAAGATCGATCCCGAGAGCAACAGTTCCGTTGTCGTCCCGGAGGGATATGTCGACGTAGGTCAGGTCAGTCCCGTCGCCGCGGACCACTGTCCGATCCGCCACGGCGCACAACCGGACTGGCTCCTGCGCGGAAATCAGCGAGCTGCGACCGATCTCTCTGCCTGCCGAGCGCGCGATGGCCAACAGCTGGCCCGATTCGAAGACAGTCCAGAACTCCGTTCGGTAGCGATGCGGTTCCCCCGCGGGATGTACGCCGAGTGATCGGCCGTTGAGGAGCAACTCGACCTCATCGGCATCGCTGTATACCTCGACCACGACCGGCTGACCACCCGCACCCGAGAAGCTCCAACTGCCGACGCTGTCGCTCCAAGCCCACGGTGTGAGAGTCAGGTTGTGCCCGTGCCGTTCAGGACGCTGCACCGCTATGTACGGGTCAGTTCTCAGGCCGAAGACGATCTCGCGGTAGTACGAGACTGGACGACGATGCCCGGTGATGTCGAGGTCACCACACCACGCCAGCAGCCACGGGTAGGGAGCGCCCGGCTGACCTGCCGTTGGGTCGTCGGCGTCAGCCACCCGCCCGATGCCCGCCTCGCCGAGGTAGTCCCATCCGGTCCAGGTGAAGTCGCCGATGACGTGGGGGTTGTCCTGCACCAGTCGCCACAGCCGATCAATGTGCCCAGGAAAGGTTTCGCTGCCGACTATCACTCGATGCGGATAGTGCTCGCGATCGAGCTCATAGCGTGTGTCCATGTAGTTCATGCCCGCGACATCGAGAACGGCGAACGCCTCCTCAGTGCCGGTGGCGACACGTTCAGAGGCTGCGACTCTCCCCCAGTGCTCGCCGAGGTTCGTCAGCAAGGCATTGATGCCGCCCTCGGGCAGCACCGGCGAGACAGTCAGGATTCCGTTGACGGCATTGGTCACCAAG
Organism: Nocardioidaceae bacterium; assembly: GCA_044866695.1. Taxonomy (GTDB): domain Bacteria; phylum Actinomycetota; class Actinomycetes; order Propionibacteriales; family Nocardioidaceae; genus JBIOUF01. Next base: position 3,128 of record JBIOUF010000217.1, read on the forward strand.
CGCGAGTCGTCGAGCTGTCGCAGACGCTCAGAGATGCGACGAGACCACACCCGCCCATGCGCGGCCGCCAGCTCGGGAATCTCGTTCCCGATCGAGTACATGATGACGCTCGGATGGTTCTGGTCCTTACGAACCATGGCTTCGAGGTCGCGCTCCCACCACTCCGGGAATTGGAGTGCGTGGTCGGAATCGGACTTGGGAGCGGTCCACATATCTGTCAGCTCGTCCATCACCAGAACCCCGAGCCGATCACACGCGTCGAGCATGGCCCGGCTCATGGGGTTGTGCGCACTGCGCAACGCGTTGAAGCCGGCCGCTCGGAGCAGCTCCACTCTCCGTTCATCTGAGCGCGCGAAGGCAGACGCGCCCAAGATGCCGTTGTCGGAGTGGATGCACGCACCGCGGAGCTTCAGCTGCTCACCATTGATCCGCAGACCTCGGAGCGGATCGGCACTCACCGTTCTGATCCCGAAGCTGACGACCTCGGCGTCCAGGTGGGTTTCACCGCGCAACAGGTCCACCGTTGCTCGGTACAACGCAGGACTGGCGGGGCCCCACAACTGCGGGTTCTCCAAGACGAGTCTTTGCCGGGCGGTGGTCTGTTCGCCGGGCTGGACAGTGATCGGGAAGGTCGCCGAGACGGCCCCGTCACCGTCGGGGTCGATCACGTTGAGCTCAGCGGACAGCTCAGCGACGCCCCGACTCTGGTTCTCGACTGTCACGGCTACATCGACCAACGCGCACGTCTCGTCGATCTCCCTGGTGGTGACGCGCACTCCGTCCACGGCAATGTGCTCGAGCGTCCCGACAAGCAAGTGGACCGGACGATGGATGCCGGCGCCGGCGTACCACCGCGAGTCTGCACTCGTCCGGCACTCGACACGGATCTCGTTCTCGACTCCGTAGCGCAGGTGGGGGTCGAGCGGGACGACGAACTGGGTGTAGCCGGCCGCCCACCGGCCAGCGAGGGCGCCGTTGACGAAGGTCTGTGCCGATCTCTGGACGCCCTCGAACTCGAGCACCACCACTCGATCGCGCCATTCCTCGGGGGCATGGAGCATCCTCCGGTACTCGTACGCGCCGCCTGGCAGGTACCCGGACGCCCCACCATGGGCAGGGTCGCGAGGTTTGCCGATGCTGGCGTCGTGCGGAACGTTGACGCCGCGCCACTCGGGCGCATGCCCCAACAGCTCAGCGAACTCGGAGGTCTTGTCACGCACCGACCAACCCGCCGTCAGCGGCGTGCGCTGCATCGTGACTCCTTTGTCATGGGGGTTCCGCGCTCGGGGTGCACGATCACACCGGATCTGTGGATGTCACCGGCCCCGACCGTCGCCTGGTTCATGCCGAGGGTTCCCGACCTCGGACCAACTGACTGCGAGCCGCGTCGAGCGTCTCGAGGATGTCGATGGCGTCGCCAGCATAGGCCGGGCATGAATCAGAAGCAAGATTCTTGTTCTATTGACATTGCGCGACGCGTGGGAAACAACCCTGGACGCCCTGTGCAGTGCCATTCGTTCAAGACGGCTTCGCTCGCCCGCGCCGTCAGATGGGCTGGCTATCAGATAGCGCCGAGCACGTGCTGGACGCTGACGAGTGCGGCTCCGCGGGCCCAGTCGGTGAAGGTGAGTGGTTCGGCGGAGATGTCGAGTCGGCAGCGTTGGGCGAGGCCGTGGCCGTCGCGGAGCCGGTCGGTGAGGGTTGCTTGCATGGCTGGTGATTCGACGAGGGGCCTGACGTCTTCGCCGGCTAGGACGATGCGTTCGGTTTGCAGGGCGCCGGCGAAGGTGGCGACGAGGTGGCCGAGGGCGCGGGCGGCGTCGTCGAACCAAGGGTGGCGGGTCTCGGCGCTGGTCACCAGCTCGGGATAGGTGACGGACCGCCGGAGGTGTTGGGACATCCGGTGGGCGATGGAGTCGGGGTAGAGGTAGGCGGCGACGCAGCCGTGGTGGTCGAGGTGGCAGGTGGGCCCTCGGGTGTCGATCGGGGCGTGGCCCAAGAGGTGGCCGTTGTCGATGAGTTCTTCGACGACGTGACCTTCGCGCACCAGGCCGAACCCGAGTCCGGCTCCGACTGTGACGAGTCCGAAGGTGCTGTGCGACTTGCCGGCGCCGAACCAGAGCTCGGCGCGGGCCAGCGCTGTGACGTCGTTGGAGACGACGACCTTCGTACCCGTCGCCTCGGCAACCGGGTCCGCGAGGTCGATGTCGGTCCAGCCCAGGAAGACGCCCTCGTGGACGATGCTGCGGTCGGTGACCACTCCGCCGACGGAGATGCCCAGCCCATCGAGTCGCGGAAGTCGGCGGGAGAGCCTGCGGGTCAGTCGTGTGATCGCTGCGATCGTCGCGGTGACGGGCACGGTGCCGTTGACGGCGGTGGGAAGCCGTGCCTTGCCGGTGCCTAGGACGTTGCCCAACAGGTCGCAGGCGACTCCGTACGCCGTGTCTGCGGTGAGCTTGATGCCGACCACGTGGTGCGCCTCGGGTACCGCGGACAGCACCTGACGGGGGCGGCCCAACGCGGCGGCGGTGTCGAGCTGTTCGGTGACGATGCCGCGGTTGAGCAGTGCCCGGGCGACTCTCGACATCGACGCGTCGGACAGGCGCAGGTCCGCGCCGAGCTGGCCTCGGCTGGCGGGGCCGTGCGTGAGGAGCCGCCGGGCCACCGCGAGAGAGGGACCCGAGAGCGTGGGCAGGCTCTGCGGCGACTGGGGCACGACTTCATGCTAGAAGGTGACCCTTGTCACGGCGCCCCGAACGCATTAGTTTCATTCTGCCCGAAAGAAACTCCGGGATCGGGAGGGCGTCGATGCCACGACAGTCAGTCAGCGCGCGGGTCCGCCGGGGCCGGCTGCGCGTCCGGGTGGTCACCGCCTTGGTGGTCGTGTTGGCCGGCTTGTTGAGTGGCTGCGGCGGTGACGACGACGGCCGGGTCACGTTGACGTTCTTCCAGTTCAAGGGGGAGGCGGCGCAGTACTTCCGCGATCTTGCGGCGGAGTTCGAGAAGCAGAACCCCGATGTCCGGGTCATCGTCGACACGCCGGCGGATCCGGAGACCGCGCTGCGGACGAGGTTCGTCAAGGACCAGGTGCCGGACGTGATGACGCTCAACGCCAACGGCACGTTCGGGGAGTTCGCCAGCGCGAAGATCTTCCGGGACTTCGCGGGCGACTCCGCGCTGGACGGGGTCAACCCGGCCTACATCGACGTCATCGGTGCGCTCGGTGCCGGCGGGGACGGGGAGGTCAACGGGGTGCCGTTCGCGGCCAACGCCAGCGGTCTGCTCTACAACGAGGAGATCTTCAAGAAGTACCACGTCCAGGTCCCCCGCACCTGGGACGAGCTGCTCGCAGCCGCGCAGACCTTCCAGGACAACGACGTGGTGCCCTTCTACGGGATGCTCGCCGACGCGTGGACCCCGCAGTCGCCGCTGGCGCCGCTGTCCGCGCAGCTGCAGCCGCCGAACTTCTTCGAGGAGCGGTTCCGCGACCAGACCACGTTCTCTGCGGGTTGGCGCTCGACCGCGGACCAGCTCAAGGAGATCTACGAGTTCACCCAGCCGGACCCGCTGTCCGACGGGTATGAGGACGGCACGGCGGCGTTCGCCCGGGGCGAGTCCGCGATGCTGCCCCTGGGCAGCTACGCGGTCCCGCAGATCCGGCTCGGCAAGCCGGAGTTCACCGTCGGCAGCATGGCGCTCCCCGCGACCGACGACCCGGCCAAGACGACGCTGGTCTCAGGTGTGGACGTGGTCATCACCGCCAGCCGGGACGGGGCCCACCCCAAGGAGTCCGAGCGGCTCATCAGGTTCCTCATGCAGCCCGACGTGATGACTGACTACTGCAAGGCGCAGGTCGCGATCCCGACCCTGGAAGGGCTGACCAACGAGGATCCTGCGCTGGAGGGGGTCCAGGACTACATCGACGACGGCAGGATCGTCGGATTCACCGACCACCAGTTCATCCCCGCCATCCCGCTGGCCCCCCTGCTGCAGCAGTACATCCTCGACGGCGACACCGACAAGTTCCTCGACGACCTGGACAGCTACTGGGACCGGGTCGCCCAGCGGCGCACCTGGGGACTAGGAGCAACCCTGTCATGAGCACCACCACCACACCGCCCTCCGGCCGAACCCCCGAGCAGCTCACCAACGACCCCAGCAAGGCCCCACCTGACCGGAAGAAGAGCATCGCCCGTGCCTACTACGTGATGGTGGTCCCGGCGCTGGTGCTGTTCTTCGCCTTCCACACCGTCCCGGTGCTGCAGGGCATCTACTACAGCTTCACCGACTCTCCGGGCTACGGGCCTGCCAACTTCGTCGGGTTCCGCAACTACATCGCCCTGTTCACCGACCCCCGGGTGATCCACGCCTACTGGTTCACCTTCCTGATCGCCGGCGTCGCCACGGTCGCGGTCAACATCGTCGCCCTGGCGATCGCGGTCGCACTCAACGCGCGGATCAAGTTCAAGACGTCCCTGCGCGGGGTCTACTTCATCCCCAACGTGCTGGCGATCCTGGTCATCGGGTACATCTTCAACTACATGTTCAGCAACTCACTGCCCGCGCTGGGAGACAAGCTCGGCATTGACGCGCTGGCGACCTCACTGCTCACCAAGGCGAGCACCGCGTGGATCGCCATCGTCATCCTCGCAGTCTGGCAGGCAGCGGCGTTCAACATCATCATCTACATCGCCGGCCTGCAGACGATCGACGCCGACGTCTACGAAGCCGCCTCCATCGACGGGGCCACCTCGTGGAGGGCGTTCCGCACCATCACCTTCCCGCTCATCGCAGGCTTCTTCACCATCAACATGGTGCTGTCGCTCAAGTCCTTCCTGCAGATCTTCGACCACATCGTCGCGCTCACGGGCGGTGGACCCGGCACCGACACCGAGTCAGTTGCCCTGCTGATCTACAAGGGCGGGTTCCAAGGCGGCGAGTACGGCTACCAGAGTGCGAACTCCGTGGTCTTCTTCCTCGTCATCGTCACCATGTCCATCGTCCAGCTTCGAGTGCTGCAGCGACGCGAGGTGAGCATCTGATGTCAACGTCGGCCGCCGAGACCGGCTCCCTGCCCGGTACCGAGATCACCGACCCCAGCACACGTCGACCCTTCCGGCCACGCCGGCGCGAGCAGCGGGCCGAGTCCGGCCCGATCAACTGGTGGCTGACCGCGCTACTGATCGTGCTATCCCTCACCATCGCGATCCCGCTCTACTTCGCCGTCGTCACCGCGCTGAAGACGCCCGACCAGCTCGGCGGGACGGGGTTCGGACTGCCCACCGAGATCCGATGGGCCAACTTCAAGGACGCCTGGACCCTCACCGACTTCCCCTCCGCGGCGCTGAACACCGCACTGATCACCGTCGGTGCTGTCACCCTCACCCTGCTGACCAACTCCATGGTCGCCTACGCGATCGCGCGCAACATGGACCGCAAGTTCTTCAAGGGGCTGTACTTCTACTTCGTCTCAGCACTGTTCGTGCCGTTCCCGATCATCATGCTGCCGGTGGCGAAGCAGACCGCGATCCTCGGGCTGGACAACCGCGCCGGACTGGTCCTGCTCTACGTCGTGTACGGCCTGTCGTTCAACATCTTCATCTACACCGCCTTCATCAACTCCATCCCACGGGCCTTGGAGGAAGCCGCCGCGATCGACGGCGCATCGACCTGGGGCATCTTCTGGCGCGTGATCTGGCCGCTGCTCGCCCCGATGAACGCCACCGTCGGCATCCTCGCCTGCATGTGGGTGTGGAACGACTTCCTGCTGCCACTGGTCATCTTGTCCAACCCCGAGTCAGCCACCCTGCAGCTGGTCCAGTACGTCTTCCAGAGCCAGTTCCAGACCAACTACCCCGTCGCGTTCGCCAGCTACCTCATGGCCATGGCCCCGCTGCTCATCGTCTACGTCTTTTCCCAACGATGGGTGATCTCGGGAGTCACCCGCGGCGCGGTCAAGTAGGCAGGTGGCACCTCGGGCAAGGTCAGCTACTGGGCATGCCCATCCGGTCAGGAGCAGGATGTCCGTCCAGATCTCACCGATCATCGCGGTGTCGCAACACGACGCGACGTCACAAGACACCGTGTTCGGACCAGACAGCGAGCAGGAGCCGGCACGTCTGTGCTACCTGAGAGCGGCGTCCACGAGTGTGGTCCTGCTGCTGCCCCCCGACGCCGTGCCGGTGGTGGTGCACTGGGGCGCCGACCTCGGTCATCTCAACGGGGAGAACCTGGCCGCGCTGCTGCGAGCCGTGCAGCCGCCGACCGGTGACAGCCGTGTGTACACCCAGACCTCGGTGTCCGTCTTGCCGGAGCACGCGTCTGGGTGGCTCGGCAGGCCGGGCCTCGCAGGCAGCCGGGAAGGGTCCTCCTGGTCGGTGCAGCTCAGCGGCGTGGAGCACACCATCGACCAGACCTCCTCCCCAGCCGACACAGCAGACTCCAGGGTCAGCGTGCGAAGCAGCGGCGTGGACCAGGCCTCCGCGTTGGAGGTGGGCACCGACATCGAGCTGCACTCCGGAGGACTGCTCCGGCTCCGAGGCTGGGTGCGCAACCTCGGACGGCCCTACGAGGTTGCCGCTCTCGAGCCCGCCCTGCCGGTGCCGCCGGCCGCGGGCGAGCTGCTGGACATGGCCGGACGGCACACCTTGGAGCGGGTTCCGCAGCGCAGGCCGTTCGACGTCGGCGCTTGGGTACGTGAGTCTCGCGGCGGTCGACCCGGACACGACTCCGCCACACTGATCTGCGCGGGCACGTCGGGGTTCGGGTTCCGCGCCGGTGCGGTGTGGGGGGTCCATCTCGCCTACAGCGGCAACCAAGTACTCTGCGCCGAGCGCAGCTACAACGGGTGGCGGCTGCTGCGTGCCGGCGAGCTGCTGCTACCCGGTGAACTCGTCCTCGACCAGGGAGACCGCTACACCTCGCCGTGGCTGTGCGGGTCGTGGGGCGAAGGCCTGGACGCCATGGCCCACCGGTTCCACGGCTTCCTCCGGGCTCGTCCCCAACACCCACGCCGTCCCCGCCCGGTCCTGGTCAACACCTGGGAAGCGGTCTACTTCGACCACGACCTGGACCGGCTCACGCAGCTGGCGGACCGGGCCGCCGAAGCCGGTGTCGAGCGGTTCGTTCTCGACGACGGCTGGTTCCGCGGCCGACGCAGCGACCGCTCCGGCCTCGGCGACTGGTACGTCGACCCGTCGGTCTGGCCAGACGGGCTACACCCCCTGGTGAACCACGTCCGCTCGCTCGACATGGAGTTCGGCCTGTGGTTCGAGCCGGAGATGGTGAACCTGGACTCCGACCTGGCCCGCACGCACCCGGAGTGGCTGTTCGACGCCGGTCACGGGCCCGGGATGCCCTCCCGCTACCAGCACGAACTCGACCTAGGACACCCCGCCGCATACCAGCACATCCTGGAACGCATATCGGCACTGGTCTCCGAGCATCACATCGACTACGTGAAATGGGACCACAACCGGCCCCTCATCGACGCCGGCCACCAACCCGCCGGAGCGCCCGGCATCCACCGGCACACCGACGCCCTCTACCACCTCCTCGCCGAACTGCGACGACGCCACCCCTGGCTGGAGATCGAGTCCTGCTGCGGCGGAGGCGGGCGGATCGACCTCGGAATCCTCGACGTCACCGACCGGGTCTGGGCATCGGACTGCATCGACGCCCATGACCGGCAGGACATCCAGCGGTGGACCTCGCTACTCCTTCCTCCCGAGCTGGTCGGCACTCACATCGGCTCCCCGGTCTCACACACCACCGGGCGGACCCATCCCCTCGGCTTCCGCGCCGGCACCGCGCTCTGGGGACACCTCGGCATCGAATGGGACCTCACCCAGGCAGCACCGCAGGAACTGACGGACCTCAAGCGCTGGGTGGACCTCCACAAACACCTACGCGGACTGCTCCACCACGGCACCGTCGTCCACGCCGACACCACCGACCCCGCGTTCCGCGTCGACGGCGTCGTCAGCCCAGACCGCACAGACGCCCTCTACGCGATCACCGCCATCGGCCGTCCCCTGACCTGGCCGCCAGGTCGGATGCCACTCCCCGGCCTAGCCCCCACCCTCAGCTACCAAGTGCGCTCGCAGCCACCCGGCGACCACCACCCCGACACAGGTCGACCGCAATGGATGGTCCAACCCGTCGAGCTCCCCGGACGAGTCCTCGACCAGGTCGGCATCGAAGCTCCGGCGCTCCACCCCGACCAGCTCATCCTCATCCGAGTCCAAGCCGTCACCTGAACCTGAACCCGCCGATCCCCCTGGGCCCTTGCCAGTCACCGCCGCAGAGTGGACCGGTCTGGTGGGGCCTGGTTTCGCCTGCACCGGAACCATCCCGGATGACGAACCCTTCGAGGTTCTGGCATGTGTCGCGGTGTGGTTCGGCGCCGGCATCCCGCTGGGGTGTCGGATGCGGACACCGGCGCCGGCAGAGATGACCGCCCGAACGTGGCTTCGGCGAGCCCGGCCTTCGCGGCGATGCGTTGACGTTCGATGGCTCGGTAGACGGTGTGGAGCGACCCACGCCGAAAGGTCGGGACTCGAGGGCGAAGTCGAACCACCAACGGGGATAGCGCCTTCGAATCGGGATCATCAGCAAGGTGGCCACGAACAGCCCGCTCACGACGCCGCCACTGGTGGTGCTGACCGTCGCGACGCTCTGCTCGTAGACCGTCCGGGTCACGTCGGCGGTGAGCACCTCGTAGACGATTGCGATCGGGACGACCAGCACCAGGCGGAAGAGCGTCTTCACCCGGTCGTACTGGTCGGCGTGGTCCACCTCGAGACGCGCCGGGAAGGCGGTCGGGGATGGCAGGCATAGCCGTCGGAACCTCCACGTGTGAAGCGGTGGACCGGCTACTTGACCTCGGAGCGGCGCAGCAGCACCAGGCCGAGGGCGAGGGGCACGATGATGCAGATCGTCGTGGTCGATCCGAGCTGGGCCCACTCACGTGCCGAGGAGGTCTCACCCTCGAACAGTGCGACCTGGGTGTAGTTCCAGTCGATCCAGGGCTGAAGGTCGGTGAACCACTCCCGCACCTGGGCCAGCAGCACCAGGATGCCCGGGAGAACCAGGGACACCACGAAGTAGCCGACGATGGCGGCTGCGGAGTTGCGCAGCACCACGCCCAGGGTGAAGCCGATGGCCATCCCCACCAGGTTGCCCAGGACGATCTGAGGTGCGTCGGCCGGTCCGATGTTCCACACCGTGTCGACCCCGGCGAGGGCGGAGCCGACGATGTTGCCGACGGCTCCGATCGCGAACGCCGCCAGCATCGACACGATGCCGACGATGAAGATGGCGACCGCTTTGGCGCCGATGACCCGGCCACGGCTGGGGACGAGCGTGAACGTCGTCAGTCCGCTGCGCTGGCTCCACTCGCTGGTGACCGCCAGAATCGCGATCATCGGGAGGATCAACGACATCGGGAAGCCGAGGGCGGTGGCGAAGCTCTCGTAGGTGACATCGCTCTGGGGGGCGAAGATGATCACGGCCGCGGTCGCCATGACCGAGAGGACGCCGATGCTCGCGAGCAGCCAGAAGCCGGAGCGGGTGTCGAACATCTTGCGCAGCTCGACCCTGATGATCCGGCTTGTCGGGATCGGGCGGACCTGGCGGCGTGGCCGCGGTGCGACGACGACCTCGCGGTCGGGGGTTGCGGTCAGGGTGCTCATGCTGCTGCTCCTTCGGCAGTGTTGGATCCTTGGCGAGTGTCGCGCTGGGTGTCACGCTGGGACTCCGCGGTGAGCTCGAGGAACATCTCCTCGAGACCGGCGCTGTCCGCGGAGCGCAGCTCGGTCAGGGGTACGCCGACCGCGAGGGCGATCCGGCCCACCTCGTGGGCGTCGGCGTCGGTGTGGAGCGAGCCGCCGGCGGACACCGAGGCGCCGAGGCCGGCCTCGGCCAGCGCACCGGCCAGCCGTGCGTTGTCGGCCGACGCCACGACCGTGCCGGTCGCCGACAGCAGCTCCTGCTTGGTGCCCTGCGCGACGATCCGGCCGCTGCCGATCACCACGAGGTCGTCGGCGATGACCTCGATCTCGTGCAGCAGGTGCGAGGACAGCAGCACGGTGCCGCCCTGGTCGGCGTACTCGCGCAGCAGGTCGCGCATCCAGCGGATGCCGGCCGGGTCGAGACCGTTGGCCGGCTCGTCGAGGACCAGTACGCCGGGGTCGCCGATCAGGGCCGTGGCGATGCCGAGCCGCTGCCGCATGCCGAGGGAGTAGTTGCGGACCCGGCGTTCGGCCTCCTTCTCGGTGAGCGACACCCTGCGCAGCATCTCCGGGACCCGGCTTGCCGGCAGGCCCATGGTGCGGGCGGCGACGGTGAGGATCTCGCGGCCGGTGCGACCGGCGTGCTGGGCGGAGGCATCGAGGAGGACGCCGATCTCGAGGCCCGGGTTCGGCAGGTCGGCGTACCGGCCGCCGAGGACCTCGACGTGGCCGGAGGTGGCCGGGGTCAGGCCGACCATGATCCGCATGGTGGTCGACTTGCCGGCCCCGTTGGGGCCGAGGAAGCCGGTCACGCGGCCGGGTCGGGCGGTGAAGGAGACGTCGTCGACGGGGGTGACGCCGCGATAGCTCTTGGTCAGGTGGTCAACAGTGATCATGACCTGAAGCCTCGCCGCGACCAGCCTCCCGCACATCGGCGTCGAGGCCGGACCCGCCTCGGCCGTTGGGAGGAGCGGCGTCTCGTTCTCTCGGTCGGTCCCCGACGCCTCCGAGGTCCCTAGGCTGGGTGGGTGATCACCACCGCCCTGCGCTCGCTGTGGGACGAGCCCCGCGCCGCGGACACTCCCGAACGGGGGTGGCGCGACTGGGTGCTGGTCGGCGCGTTGATGGTGACGGCGCTGCTCGAAGGGGTCCTCCGAGGGGATGTCGCCTGGCGGCCGGTCGCGACGATCGTGGCGGTCGGGCTGGCGCCGGTGCTGTTGTGGCGGCGTACCCGGCCGTTGGCCTGGTCGTGGTGGCGACGTACCCAACCGATCGAGCCGCTCACCGAACGCGAGGAACAAGTGCTGGCACTGGTCGCCCGCGGCCGCACGAACGCCGGGATCGCCGCCGACCTGTTCATCGGCCTGACGACGCCAAGACCCACCTCGCCAGCCTGCTGACCAAGATCGGCGCCCGCAACAGAGTCGAGATCGCGATGTGGGCCTACGACACCGGCCGGCTTGCGGACTGAACCGAGCCTGACGTACATGCACGACGACCGGTTCCCGGCCGGGTGGCTGCAACCGGGCGCATAGTGGTGGACAAGCAGCTTGATGGCAGCATGGCTGTCCATGTGCGCCTCGACTGCGGGGTCACCTGGCAGCGGATCCCGGCAAAGACGAGGACGCCGTCGCCGGCGTCCTGCGACAACGGGCCGGCGTCGAGTCGA
>JBIOUF010000218.1:0-9537 GCA_044866695.1 Nocardioidaceae bacterium
GCCCCGCCACTCCCGGCCCCTCGACCCGTCGATGGTGGGTTCGCCCCTCCGCCCCACCAGGCGGCCGGCTCGCCGCCTCGCCCCACCACGGCTGCCGGCTCGACGCACCACGACTGACGGCTCGACCCACCACGACTGACGGCTCGACGGGTGGGGCGTGGCCTGGATCCAGGCATAGGGTTCGGGCCATGACGGAGCCGGGAGGACCGCACCACGTGGGTCGTGGCGTCGCGGTGGCGGCCCCCAACGACCTCGCCGCCCGTGCGGGTGTCGAGGTCGCGGCGGAGGGCGGCAACGCCGTCGACGCGGCGGTGGCCGCAGCCGTCACCACCATGGTCACCGAGCCGGGGCTGGTGTCGCTCACCGCCGGCGGCTACGTCACGGTCCTGCCGCACGACGGCGATCCGGTCACCGTCGACGGAGGCGTGGAGATGCCGGGCCGCGGTCTGCCCCCGGAGCGGTTCGGGCAAGGCGTCTGGGAGGTCAGCACGCCGTACGCCGGCGGCACCAGGATGACGATCGGGCCGGGGTCGGTGGCCACCCCAGGAGCCCTGAAGGCCCTCGAGGTGGCCGCGCGCGGCTACGGGTCACTGCCCTGGCGGCACCTCCTGGAGCCGGCGGTCGAGGCGGCCGGAGGGTTCCCGCACGGCAGCGCGTCGTACTACTACCTCTCCTACGTGCACGAGCACATCTTCGGCTGGCACCCGGAGAGCCGCAGCGCCGTGCACGGCCCCGACGGCGAGGTGATCCCGGTCGGCGGGCGGGTCGTCGTCCCGCACCTGGGCGACACCCTCCGGCGGCTCGCCGAGGACGGTGTGGACACCCTGTACCGAGGCGACCTCGCGGCGCGGATCGCCCAGGAGGTCGGCGACCACGGTGGCATCCTGACCCGAGCCGACCTGGCCGCCTACCAGGCCGTGGTGCGCCGCCCGCTCACGCTGACCACCGCGGGCTGGCGGCTGGCGACCAACCCGCCTCCGGCTGCCGGCGGGGTGGCGGTCGCGGCCCTGCTGGCGCTGCTGGACGGCACGCCCCGGCAGGGCCCCTGGTCGGCCGAGGAGCTGGGTCTGCTGGCGCGGGCGCAGGCGACGGTCCTGGGCGCCGGGCTGGCCGGGCCCCGGTCCGAGGAGGAACGCACGAGGCTGGCGGCGGGCCTGCTCGCGCGCGTCCGCGCGGCGGGCCGGCCGGGGTCGTGCTCCCCGAGCACCGCGACCGTGTCCGCCGTCGACGACCGGGGCGGTGCCTGCGCGGTCACGGTGTCGTCCGGCTACGGCTCGGGGATGACCGTGCCGGGCACCGGCCTGGCCCTGAACAACTGCCTGGGTGAGCAGGAGCTGCTCGCCGACGGGCCGCACAGCGTGCGGCCCGGCACGCGGCTCACCTCGAACATGGCGCCGACCGTCGGGCGCCGGCTGCGGGACGACGCGGCCGTCGCGGTGGGTTCGCCGGGCTCGGACCGGATCCCGACCGCGATCGCGCAGGTGCTCGCCCTCTTCGCCACCGGCGGCCTCGACCTCCACGCGGCGATCGCCCATCCGCGCATGCACCTGCGGGTGCGGCCGCAGGAGGAGCCGGCGGAGCTGCTGGACCACGAGGAGGACCTCGACGTCCCCGAGGACACCGGCTTCCCGCTGCGTGCCATGCCGCCGCACTCGATGTACTTCGGCGGGGTGAACGCGGCCCTGTGGACCCCGGCACAGGGACCCCAGGCGTCCGGGGACCCGCGTCGCGCGGGCGCGGTCGCCGTCAGCATCGGGTGACCGCCCCGAGGCGGCCGGCCTTGCGAGCCGGCCGACGGTCCGGCGCCAGCGGACGGTCGGCTGGGCCGCCGGGCCGGGACGTGGCAGCATCGCGACGGTCCCGCTCGTTGCCCGCAGCGGGTCCAGCCGAGCGCCGGAGGAGCCGTCATGATCTTCATCTGCGTCAAGTGGAAGGTGAAGCCGGAGTACGCCGACCGCTGGGTCGAGCTGACCAAGGACTTCACCGACAGGACGCGGGAGGAGCCCGGCAACCTGTTCTTCGAGTGGTCGCGCAGCGTCGAGGACCCCGACCAGTACGTGCTGGTCGAGGCGTTCCGGGACGACGCCGCAGAGGCGCACGTGACCTCCGAGCACTTCAAGCGGGCCCAGGCCGAGCTGCCGCAGTACGTCGCGGAGACGCCCCAGATCCGCAACGTGCGGATGGAAGGCGACCACTGGGACCGGCTCGGCGAGTTCGAGGTCGCCTGACCAGCGGCCGCGTTCTGGCCGTCACGCCGGGAGGACCAGGGACCGCCGTCTGGTCGCGGCCAGTCCGGCAGCGCCCAGGGTCACGGCCACCGCGAGCAGCAGGACGAGCGGAGCGGGGTCGAGGGCGCCGGCCGGCACCTTGGGCGTGTGGGTGAACGGCGACAGGTCCTGCAGCCAGGCCGGCAGCCCGAGCGCCGGCGCGAACATCGGGCCGAGCAGCAGCGTCAGCACCAGAACCAGCCACGACAGCGGTCCGGACCAGCGCGGGACGAGGCCGACCAGGGCGAGGACCACCGCGGCCACCACCAGGATCCCGGGCAGCTGCGCCAGCCCCGCCACCGCCATCTCGCCCACCTGCGACAGGGAGTCGCCGAGCACCAGGCCCGCCGACCAGCCCATCGCCACGGCGAACAGCAGCAGCAGCGCCAGCGCGCCGGCGACGGCGTTCACGACGTGACCGGCGACCCATGCGGGCCTGGTCACCGCCGTGGCGAGCAGGGACTCCAGGGTGCCCCCCGCCTCGTCGACCCGCATGCGTTGCAGCACCTGGACGACGTACACGGTGACGAACATCCCCGCCATGGCCATGATCGAGGTGCGGTAGCCGTCGAGCACGACGTCGGACCCGCCCATCTGCCGGTAGTACTCCGCGGCCGGGCCGGTCACGTCCTGGATCTGCTCGCTCAGCGTCCCGAAGACCATCCCGAAGCCGAGCAGCGCCGCCGCCCAGCCCAGGAAGGTCGCCCGCTGCAGCCGCCAGGTGAGCCCGGCCGGGCTCAGCAGGGCGCTGGCCGCGTGCGCATGCCCGCGGTGCTCCGGCCAGAGCCCGCGGCCGAGGTCCCGCCGGCCGTTCAGCGCCACCGCCAGGGCGACCAGAGCGACGAACAGGACGGCGAACAGGGCCACCGGCCAGGCCAGGTCGTCGGCGAAGGGCCGCATCTGCTGCCCCCAGCCGATCGGGGACAGCCACACCGGCCAGCTGCTCGCGACCCGCAGCCCCGCGGCGTCGACTGTGCCGGTCATGTTGCCGATGCCGCTGACCACGAAGGCCAGGCCCAGCACGGCGCCGGCCATGCCGGCCGCGCCGCGCGTCGTCGAGACCAGCTGGCAGGTCACCGCAGCCACGCCGACGAAGGCCAGCCCGACGCCGCCGACGGCGACCCCCGCGAGGAGCGAGCCGGCCGCGGGCTGTCCGGTGGCCAGGATCCCCAGGCCCAGGCCGAGAGCCAGCAGCACGTCGGCCAGGACCCCCACGAGGACGGCCGCGCCTAGGGCGGCGTACCGGCCGACGACGGCGGAGCCGACGACCTCCGACCGCCCGAGCTCCTCGTTCTGCCGGGTGTGCCGGACGACGGCCAGGATGCTCATCAGTGCCGCCAGTGCCGCCAGCGTCACGTACTCGCGGTGCAGCATGTATCCGCCGACCGTCGGGCCGGAGGCGAGGCCGAGCATCCGCATGCCGGCGTTGGTCGTGACCAGCCGGGTCTCGCGGACCAGGTCGGCCTGCGTCACCAGCGAGTGGTTGAACATGGTGGTGGTGACGGCGACGAAGACGGTCAGCCCGAGCAGCCACGCCGGCAGCGTCACGCGGTCTCGCCGCAGCGCCAGCCGGACGAGCCGAGGAGTGCCGGTCAGGCCGTTCATCACACCTGCGCCGCCTCCACCGCAAGGCGCGTGGGGATGGGGACCTGGTCGCCGTAGTGCCGGAGGAACAGCTCCTCGAGCGTCGGGGGCGAGCTCGTCAGGGACCGCACCTCGCATGCGGTCAGGTGCCGAAGGACCTCGTTCAACTGGGCCGGGTCGACGCTGAACCGCGCCCGCTCCGCGGCGAGCACCAGGTCGTGCACCCCGCCCAGCCCGCGCAGGACGTCGGCCGGGCGAGCCGTCTCCACCTCCACGGTGGTCCGGGTCAGGTGACGCAGCTGCTCGAACGTCCCGGTCTCGGCCGCGCGCCCGTTGCGGATGATGGTGAGCCGGTCGCAGAGCGCCTCGACCTCGGACAGGATGTGGCTGGACAGCAGGATCGTCGCCCCGTGGGCTCGCAGCTCGCCGACGACCTCCTGGAACACCGTCTCCATGAGCGGGTCGAGGCCCGAGGTCGGCTCGTCGAGCAGGTACAGCTCCACGTCGCTGGAGAACGCCGCGACGAGGGCCACCTTCTGCCGGTTGCCCTTGGAGTAGGACCGGCAGCTCTTGGTCGGGTCGAGCTCGAAGCGCTCGAGCAGCTCGGCGCGGCGGGCCGGGCGCAGGCCGCCACGGAGCTCTCCCAGCAGGTCGATGACCTCTCCGCCCGAGAGGTTCGGCCAGAGGTTCATCTCGCCCGGCACGTAGGCCAGCCGCCGGTGCAGCGCGGCTGCTTCTCGCCATGGGTCGCCGCCGAGCAGCAGGACCTGCCCCGCCGTCTTGCGCAGCAGGCCGAGCAGGATCCGGATCGTCGTGCTCTTGCCCGCGCCGTTGGGGCCGAGGAAGCCGTGCACCTCGCCGGTGCGGACGGTCAGGTCCAGCCCGTCCAGCGCCCTGGTGGTCCCGAAGTCCTTGACCAGGCCGGACGTCGCGACGGCCGGCACCTCCACCACCGCTGACCCGTCCATCCCCAGCTCCTCACAGGCAGCATGGCGACGGGGTGCCCGACGGCGGCAGGGGCGCAGGTCCGCGGCCGACGGCCAAAGGTCATCGACCTCTTGACCCCGGTGTGACCTGCGTCATAGCGTGAGACCGCCGGTCGACTAAATCGTTTCAATGGGCCGACCACGCGGTGTCTCTGCTCCCGTGGCGGGTGCCGGCGCGCCCGACCCGCGACCGAGAGGAAGCTCGTGGCTCCTCACTCCCGGCCTGCCCGACCTGCGACGACGTGGGCTGCCCAACGGGTCAAGACGATGACGGCCCGACTGGCCGCCGTGGTGCTGGCCGCCGGTGGCCTCGCGGTCGCCGTGCCGAGCATGGCCGACGCCGCCGTCGCGACAGCGGCAGCGACGTCGAAGCCGACCGCGGCGCCGACCGGCCTGCAGGTCGGCTCCATGACCGACCCGCTCGGCATCGAGACCCAGCCGTCGTTCAGCTGGGACCCCCGCGTGGCGAGGCAGACGGCCTACCAGATCCAGGTCGGCACCGACGGGCGGACCACCGGGACCTGGGACAGCGGCAAGGTGACCAGCGCGCAGAGCGTCCGCGTGCCCTACCCGCGCAGCACGTCCTCCCAACAGGCCTACACGTGGCGGGTGAGGGTCTGGGGCTCGACCGGGAACGTCTCCGCCTGGAGCAGGCCGGCGACCTGGGAGATGGGCCTCACCGACGGCAGGTCGGACTGGGGTGACGCCGAGTGGATCGGCGGCCCAGCCCGGAGGCGCACGACTGGACCGACTCCACGACCACCGTGACCTTCCGGGGCGGTGACAACCTCAAGACCGGCCTGGAGCTGCTGACCCCGACTCCTGGCAGACCACCGACGGACCGACGACGTTCGACTCGGTGCGGCCCCCCGGGGGACCTACACGTTCAACTGAGCCGGCGTCGAGCGGCTCACCCCGGTGTCCCCAAGGTGGCCGGGAACGTCGACACGTCGATGACCTGCAGGTTCGTCGGTGCAGGTGAGTCGGGCCGACAGGATTTTGAAGCTGCGACCCCTCGACCCCCAGATCGAGCCTCGAGGTCCGCTGACGTGCACGACCTCTCGCTGACGTCCATCGTTGACCGTGGTCGGCACGCTCCCCGGCCCGCTCGTGACTGCCGACGGTGGTCGGAACGAGGAGGGTCAAGACTCGAGCTTGCCCGATCGCGCAGAGGCCGACCAGGCCGGCGCCGGGCTGTGGTAGCAACGGTCACCATCAGGTGCTCGACACTGAGGCCGATCACATTCGCCGGGATCGTGAACCATGCTCTGCTGCCAGCCCGCGATCAGCTGGTCTATGGCGTCGTGGATGAGCTCGGCGGCCGAGGCGGGTACTGATTCTGGGAGTTGCCCGAAGGTGGAGAGGCGCGAGATGCCGTACACCGTCGCCCATGTCACGGCGGCTCGGCGCAGAACCTCGGCTTCGGGTGTTCCGTCAGGTTGGCAGGCCGCGGTCGTATCGTGGAGGAGGTTCCAGTATCCGATCGCTGCCTGCTGCAGCAGGGGATGGTCGCTCTTGGCGACGGTGGGGCCGTTCGCGAGGTCGTGGACGTGGGGCTGCTCGCGGATGAAGGCAAGGTACGCGTCTGCGAGGGCGTGCAGTCGGGCCGACGGGAGATCGTCGGCCGCCGTTACCATCGCCTGAGCCCGTAGCGTCGCATCCGCCAGTGCCGTGCCGGCCACGGCAGCTAAGAAGCCCCGCCGGCTGCCGAAATGTACGTACGGCGCCTGGTGGCTGACTCCCAACTCCTGGGCGATCTGGCGCAGGCTGAGCTGCTCCGCAGGCGTGTCGGCGAGGCGTTCGAGGACGGCGCGCAGGAGCCTCGGTTCCAGCCGCTCCTGCTCGCCGGGTCCCGATCCGGTCATCCCCTCTCCCAACGCTCATTGACACTGTCAAGTCACCGGCTCATAGTACTGGTTGACACTGTCAATGGGAGGGACCATGGGGGAACGGCGCACGATTGAGACAAGCGTCGGCAGGCTTGCGGTCCGGGTGGTCGGCGACGGGCCCACCGCCGTGCTGTGGCCGAGCTTGTTCATGGACGAGCGGTCCTGGGACCGGCTCCTGCCCACCCTGACGCAGGATCGTCGTCTGGTGATCATCAACGGCCCCGGCCATGGAGCCAGTGGCGATCCCGGCCACCGGTACAGCATCCAGGACTGCGCGACGGCAGCCAGCCAGGTTCTGGATCGGTTGGCGCTCAAGACTGCGGTTGACTGGGTGGGCAACGCCTGGGGCGGTCATGTCGGTCTGCGGTTCGCCGCCGAGCGGCCTGCGCAGTGTCGCAGCTTGATTACGCTCGGAACACCAGTGGCCGCACTGTCCCGAAGCGAACGACGCCGGACATATCCCCTTCTGGTCGTGCACGCCGTGCTGGGGCCCATCGAGCCGGTGCTCTCCGGGGTTTCCGAGGTGCTGCTCTCCGTTCACACCCGAGAGCACGACCCCGAGGCCGTCGAACTCGTCCGCGACAGCCTGCGGCACGCCAACCGGCGAATGCTCCGCAACGCCGTGATCTCGATCTCGCTGCGCCGGGAAGACCTCACCGATCTGCTGCCCGCGATAACAACGCCGACACTGCTGGTCACCGGCAGCGATCACCACGGATTCACCCCGCCACAGGCTGAGGCCGCCGCCCGCCTCATCCGGAACGGTCGAACCGCTGTCGTACCCGACGCCGCCTACCTTGTGCCGCTCGAGGCACCGACAACCACATCGAGGCTCATCCGCGAGTTCTGGACGCGGTGCCAGGTCGACCAACCCGCAGGTAGCTGAGGCCAGGCAAGTAGCTGGTCACATCGTGCGGTGGTGGACCACCCGGAAGTGAAGCACTCGGCGCCCCAGAAGCTCGACGAGATCGCCGAGCGGTTCGAGAGGTGGGCAGACGAGGTCGATCCGGAGACCCTCGATGCGGAAGGGCGGGTCGAGCACACCGAGGACCTGCGCGACCTGGCCGAGGCCGTGGACGCCGCCTCGGTGGCGCAGGCCAGGATCGCCGAGCTGGTGGCGGTCTCGCGGGCGCGTGGCCGGAGCTGGGGTGAGATCGGCATCGCGCTCGGTGTGTCCCGGCAGGCGGCCCGCAGCGGTACGCCGAGCAGGTACCGAGCGGGTAGCAGCCGGCGCTCACGGACCCCCCTCTCGACAGGAGTGGTCGGGGCCGGTGAACGCGTGGCAGGCACCGCAGTACCCGTGCGCCAGGTCCTCGGGGTGATACGACACCGCGCCGCAGTCGGGGCAGGTGAAGGGCGGCACCTGCGGGGCGGGGTCATCGCAGAGTCCCGGGGTCAAGGGCACGGTCGGTGCCCAGCGGTGCGACGGGCTCGGGCCTCGGGGGCCAGGTGCAGGACGACCAGGCCGCCCTTCGTGGCGCCGGCCGGTGTGACGCCTGCTCGGCGGAAGCACCGGCCGGGGTCACGCTTGCGGCGCAAGCGGGTCGGGTCGGGTCGACAAGGGTGACCATGCCCTGCTGTGGGACGTCGCCGGGGTACTGCTCCCGCCTGACGTACTGGGCGTACGGCGAACGCGCAGTCGTTCCGATCTCAGCTGCCATCTCGACGCCGTGTGGGACGGCGTGGGACGAGGTTCCGTCCCACGCGTGTCCCACGAGCTTCACCGCAGGCTGTCGGTCGGGGTTGACAAGGGCCTGTGACCTGCGGTTTGCCCGTCGGGCTGACAGGATTTGAACCTGCGACCCCTTGTCCTGGCCTATGCGGACGCGCCTCCCTTGCCTCGCCTTGCCCCCATGTGCTCTGACCTGCGCCGGAACCTCTTCTCAGGCCCGTCGCTCGTGCGCTGGCTTGCTGCCGCTTGTGCTGGTGTGCGCGGGTTTCCGGCCAATAAGCGGCCACCGCTCATGTCAGCGGGGGACCGCCCACGGGCCGTCAACAACCTCGCCCTGCAAGCACTCGTCGCGACCTTCGCCGCGAACAAGACCATCGTCGACGGCGTGCGGCCCGAAGGGGAAGCACAACCCGGACCGAGTGGCGACCCGGCACGGCACCGAGCGCGGGTCGGTCACCCTGGGTGGCCGACGGGTGCCGGTGGCCCGTTCCCGGGTCCGCGCGGCTAACGGCAGCGGGGCGGTAGCGGTGTATGAGCTGCTCAACGGCACCGAGCTGCTCGGGAAGATGGCGATGGAGCGACTGTTGGGCGGGACCGACGAAGCCACGCCCGCTCAAGTCTGGCGGAACGGGCGCAGCGTCGGACCGACGATGTGGGCGGCTTGTCCGGCGTCCGCGGGACGGACCTCGCCCGGCATGGCTGAAGTGCCCGCCGTACCAGACCAAGACGTTGGTCCCGACGATCGACTTGCCGTCGACGAAGCTGTCGAGACCGGCGCGCGTGGAGGTCGTGACCCGACGGTCGTCGAGCTGGCGCCGCCGGTACCGAAGCGCCCACAGGTCGCCGACGCCGCCGGTCCGCGCGGCCGCCATGGGTTCCGGAGAAAGATGAGGTTGCTTCGCGATCGAGTGCGAGAGCGGCAATGAACGGTTTCCGGGGCCGGCCGCCGCCGGTCACGCCGCGACACGGTGTCCCCCTTGGCTCGCGCCCACGCTCGACCCTTGAGCGACCCGGCTCAGCGCAGACTGTTCTTGACCTGTCGGGCTCCGCGAGCCCCGATCCGCGCCGACCTTGTCGGCGACGTCGTGGAGCGGGCCTGCCGACGAGCGGGTATCGACATCGTGGGGCCACACCGGCTC
>JBIOUF010000219.1:0-4647 GCA_044866695.1 Nocardioidaceae bacterium
CGCACCACGAGAGCGAGACGCTCCGAGACCGCGCCGAAGGCGGCCGCCACGCGGGCCGCCGAGGCAACGGCCGGGACCCCCGCGCCGGCCAGCACCAGCACCCGGTCGCAGCGGGCCGCGACGGCCGCCGCGGCGTCGTCGAGGCGGCGTGGCAGGTCGGCGACGACGAGCCAGTGGCCGCGCCGTCCGGCGGAGACCACCTCGCGGACCAGGCCGGGGTCGGGGGCGACGGCGGGTCCACCGGGCCAGGTGAGCACCCCCAGCCCCTCACGCCGGGGCAGGGCCTCCTGCAGCGCCCTGGACCCGAGCCGGCCGAGCGAGCCGTCCAGCTCCTCCCAGGTGACCCCGTCGGTCCCGTCGAGCCCGACCACCCGGGCCACCCCGGGGCCGAGCGGGTCCAGGTCGACCAGCATGGCGGGACGCTCCTGCGCCGCTGTCAGGCCGATCGCGCAGGCGAGCGTCGTGGCTCCCACCCCGCCCGAGCCGCCGACCACGCCCACGAGCAGCGCGTCGTCGGCCCCGCCGTCGTGCAGGTCGGAGAGCGCGGCCACCAGCCGGTCGTCGGCCGCCGGCAGCTCCACGACGGAGGAGGCGCCCAGGGCCACGGCCGCGCGGAGCGCGGCCTCGTCGGCGGTCCCCCGCGCCACGACGTGCACGCCCCCGCGCCGTTCCGGAGCGAGCTCGGCGAGCAGGGCGGCCCGGTCCGTGCCCACCAGGACGGCGACCGCGTTCGACCACGCCCGCAGCGCGGGGGCCAGGTCGGCCACCACGTCGAGCGACGCGCCGGCGGCTGCGGACAGCCTCAGCACGTCGTCGTGGAGACCTGGGTCGGCGGTGACCAGGAGGCTGCGCGCGGGGGCCGGGGCCGGAGCGGTCAGGCGGTACGACGCGGGCATGGGCCAAGCGTCGCGGCCCGATCCGCCGGTACCAAGGCCCCGGCCGAGGCCTGTGGACAACACCGGCGGTTCGGCGGCTGTGGACGTCTTCTGGCGCGTCTGCCGGGGCCGGGTCAGCCGCGACAGTCGACCCGGCGTCCCGGCGGACACGCACGCGGAGCGACCCCCGGCCGGGGGGAGACCAGGGGCCGCGTTGCCCGGGTCACGAAGAGGATCCCGGGACCGACCAGCGACTGGGGGGCGTCGCTGGTGCGACCAGGCGCCCGGGCGGTGCCGGGCTCGAGGAGAGGCTCACCGTCCATGGTCCGCCGCGACGCGGTCGTTGTCGAGTGCCGAGCCATGCCGTGGACGACCGCGGCGCCCGGGAGACGGTGGGGCGCGTGCGGGAGGATGGGCGGGTGACCGCAGCCGCCGCACCCCGCCCGGCCGGGGTGACCCGCGCGGCGGCGTTCTTCGACCTGGACAAGACCGTCATCGCCACGTCCAGCACGCTGGCGTTCAGCCGTCCCTTCTACGCCGGCGGCCTGATCAACCGGCGGTCGGTGCTGCGCAGCGCCTACGCGCAGTTCGTGTACGCCGTGGGCGGGGCCGACCACGACCAGATGGAGCGGATGCGGGCCTTCCTCTCCCAGATGTGCGCCGGCTGGCCGGTCCGGACCGTCCAGGAGATCGTCGCCGACACCGTGGAGCACATCGTCGAGCCGCTGGTGTACGACGAGGCCGTGACCCTGATCGAGGACCACCACGCGGCGGGCCGCGACGTCGTCATCGTGTCCGCCGCCGGCGCGGAGGTGGTGCAGCCCATCGGCGACCTGCTCGGCGCCGACGCGGTGGTCGCCACGAGGATGGCCGTCGCCGACGGCAGGTACACCGGCGAGATCGAGTTCTACGCCTACGCCGAGAACAAGGCCTCGGCGATCCGGGAGATGGCGCAGCGGATGGGCTACGACCTGCAGAGCAGCTACGCCTACAGCGACTCGGTCACCGACCTGGCGATGCTGGAGACGGTCGGGCACGCGTTCGTGGTCAACCCGGACAAGGAGCTGCGACGACGGGCGCGGGCGAACGGCTGGCCGGTGCTGGAGTTCTCCCGGCCGGTCGCGCTGCACCGGCGGGTGCGCCTGCCCGCGCCGGGGCCGACCGCCGTCGCGGTGGGCGTGGCGGTGGGCGTCGGCACCGCGGCTGCCGTCGGCGCCCTCGTGTACGCCGCCGTGCGCAGCCGGCTGGAGCCGTCCTGACCCCGTCGTGGCCAGGCACCGCGACACTCACCGCACGACCGCCGCAAGGGCCACATGGCACGACGACCGGTCCCACGGACGGCCCAGCAGAGAGGCCCCCGGTCCCTTTACGAGGGGCGAGGATCGGCGTACAAAGGGAGGGCAGAGTTGTTCAGACAGCACGTGAGCCAGGTACCCACGCGGCGACCTACCCTTCCTACAGGGCGTTGTGTTCGGGTTCACCCGGAGCAACAACTGAACCGGTGCACGCATGGTAGCCACGGTTCACGTGTCAGCGGCGGCACCCTTCCGAGGGTGCCGCTCGCATGTTCCGGTCAGCGCGGGTCCCGCAGCGGGCTGGCCTCCGCACCGGCGGTGTAGGCCTCCGCCGCGTAGAGCAGCCAGGAGTGCACCCCGGAGGGGCCACCGCTGGCGTAGCCGTCCAGGTTCGAGGCGTAGGCCGCCCGCAGCGCCAGATGACCCGCCTCCGGCACGACCAGTGACGTGGGGTCCACGCCCCGGCCCACCAACACCAGGCGTTCCAGCGCCCGGGCGACGATCCCGTCGCGGACGCCGAAGGGTGCCACGGCGAGCACCTCGGCGTGGGCAACGGCGGCCACGACCAGAGCCGGTGCCGACGTCCCGGCGGTGAGCAGGCGGGCCAGCCCCGCCAGCCGTGGGCCCGCCCCGTCCCGAGGGCGGCCCAGGTGCTGGTCGGCGACCGCCCCGCGGGCCGCCAGCGCATGCAGCCTCGCGATGACCTGCAGCGGCGAGTGGGCCAGTGTGGGAACCAGGGCGAGCAACTCGCTGCTCACCCGCGCCGAGGCCAGCGCCACGTCGTCGCCGGCTCCCGAGCGCAGCTCCGCCAGCGTGGTCGTCGAGCCGTCCAGCGCCGCGCTTGCCTGCGCGCCGCGCAGCAGCGACTCCGCGGTGGCCTCGGGCGGGGTGCGCCGCAGTCCGCGGTCCCGCAGCAGCGCGTCGATGCCGTCGCGGGCGGCTGCCATGGCCGACCCCACCCCCTCGAGAGCGGCCAGCCTGGCCAGCGGGTCGGCGGGCGCATCGGGCACCCGGCGAACCCTACGACCCGCCCGCGACCCGGGGTCAGCCGGCGGGGCCCCGCTCGCGGACCTCCGCCACCCGGGTCATCGCCTCGCGCAGCTCGGCCAGCCACTCCTCCTCGTGCTGGCCCACCAGGCGCACGCACCAGGCCAGGGCGTGGGCGCGCGAACGGGCGACCCCCGCGTCGACCAGGGTGTCGAGCACCTGTCGCTGCGGCTGCCGGAGCCGGGTCATCACCGGAGCGGCCACGTTGGTGAACAGCTCGCGGTGCTCGCCGACGGTCACCCCCCAGGACACCTTGCGGCCGAACCGGTGCTCGGCCTCCCGCGCGACCGCGATCCGCCGGGCCCGGGTGTCCTCGCGGAACGCGCTGGCGCGCCCGGCGCGGGCCTCGGCGACCTCGGCCTCGGAGCCGTCCTCGGACCCCTCGGCCTGGGCCGCCGCGACATCGGCCAGGTGCAGCACCACGGTGATCTCCTCGCGGTCCACCGCCACGTCCGGCGGCTCCGCCTGCCACTCCTCGGGCAGGCGCCCGGAGAACCAGCCGCGGACCCTGCCCAGGTCTTCCTGCATTGCCATGATTACATCATTACTCACTTGCACGCCGGGCACAACGCGAGGCCGTCTCCCGCCTCGGGCCCGTGTAGATTCACCGCGATGGACCCCGACCCGAGCCCCCCGCCGAACAGCCGTCCCGCGCTGGTGTTCGCCGAGGTCGCCGACGCCTACGACCGCGCACGCCCGGGATACCCGCGCGCGGCTGCGGAGTGGCTGACCGGGGGCTCGCCCCTGACGGTCGTGGAGCTCGGCGCGGGCACGGGCCGGCTGACCGAGCAGCTGGTCGCCTTGGGCCACGACGTGCTGGCCACCGACCCGCTCGACGAGATGCTGCAGTACCTGCGAGCCCGGCGTCCCGAGCTGCGCACCGCCACCGCCCCCGCGGAGGACATCCCGGTGGCCAGCCGCTCGGTCGACGTGGTCGTCGCCGCGCAGTGCTTCCACTGGTTCGACCTCGACCGCGCCCTGCCCGAGATCGCCCGCGTGCTCAAGCCCGAGGGCGTCGTCGCCCTGGTCTGGAACGACCGCGACGAGAGGGTCCCCTGGGTACGCCGCCTCGGCGGCGTGCTCGGCAGCCCGGCGGACCGCCTCGACCCGACCGACGCGCTGGTGGGCTCCCGGTTGTTCGGGTACGTCGAGGAGGCCACCTTCCGGTCCTGGCAGCGGCTGCGCCGCGAGGACCTGCGCGACCTGGTCCGCTCCCGCTCCCACGTCGCCGTCCTGGACCCGATGGCCCGCGAGCGCCTGCTCAGGCGCGTCGACGAGCTCTTCGACGACTACGACCACGGTCCCGACGGGCTGCTGCTGCCCTACGTCACCCGCTGCTTCCGCGCCGTCGTGCGGCCGCGCCCCGCGGCGGTCCCCGACCAGGACGTGGCGCAGGAGCAGCCCGGTCCCTCCGACGACCCCGACGCGGC